>CALRNP020000185.1:0-11927 GCA_943369575.1 Azorhizobium sp. AG788
TCCGCCAGCTTCTTCTGCACCAGCTGGGTCTGGGCCAGAGGGCGGCCGAACTGCTTGCGGTCCAGCGTATACTGGCGGGCAGCGGCCATGCAGGCTTCAGCCGCACCCAGAGTGCCCCAGCCGATGCCGTAGCGGGCGCGATTGAGGCAGCCGAACGGACCCTTGAGGCCGGAGACGTTGGGCAGCAGGCTCTCTTCGGGAACTTCCACGCCGTCGAGCACGATCTCGCCGGTGATGGAGGCGCGCAGCGACAGCTTGTTTTCGATCTTCGGGGTGGTGAAGCCCTTGGCGCCACGCTCCACCACGAAGCCGCGAATGGCATCGTCATGGGCGGCGGATTTGGCCCACACCACCGCCAGATCGGCGATCGGGGAATTGGTGATCCACATCTTGGCGCCGGTGAGGCGATAGCCGCCGTCGATCTTCTCCGCCTTGGTGCGCATGCCGCCGGGATCGGAGCCGGCATCCGGCTCGGTCAGGCCGAAGCAGCCCACCCACTCGCCGGTGGCGAGCTTGGGCAGATACTTCATGCGCTGCTCTTCGCTGCCATAGGCATGGATGGGGTGCATCACCAGCGAGGACTGCACGCTCATGGCCGAGCGATAGCCGCTATCCACCCGCTCCACTTCGCGGGCAGCCAGGCCATAGGACACGTAGCCCAGGCCGGCGCCGCCGTAGATCTCCGGAATGGTCACGCCGAGCAGGCCCAGTTCGCCCATCTCGTTCATGATTTCGCGGTCGAACCGCTCATTCATATAAGCCGAGGTCACGCGCGGCAGGAGCTTCTCCTGGGCGTAATCGCGGGCGGTGTCGCGCACCATCCGCTCTTCTTCGGTGAGCTGGTCGTCGAAGCGGAAAGGGTCGGCCCAGTTGAAGGCCGTGGATGAAGCTGCGGACACTCTCGTCTCCTTTGGCGTACCGGTTGCACTCCGGGATCGCATTTACATTCCGCCCAGTCGGAATATAATGCAAGGGCATTGACGAAATTTCTGTGGGGCGCGCGTCGTGGAGCCAAGCAAGAAGTCTTCCGCCGACCGCCGCCTCGGGCGCCCGCCCACCCGCGACGACCCGCGCGCGCAGATCCTGCTGCAAGCGGCCAAATTGTTCGCGGAGAAGGGCTATGCGGCCAGTTCCCTGAATGAGCTGGCGGCGGCCATGAACTATTCCAAGGGCGCGATCTACAATTACTTCGCCTCGAAGCAGGATATTTACGACGCCATCATCATCTTCACGCTGACCGGCCTCTATGAAGCCAGCGCGGCGGCGATCGATCCTAAGACGCCACCAGCGGTGCAACTGCGGGCCTTCATGGTGGCGCACGCCCAATTCCTGGCGGACAATTACGACAGCTTCGTCACCATGCTGGTGAGCTTTTCCGGCATGGCCAATACCGAGTTGAAGGATGATGCGCTGAAGCTGCGCGATGCCCATGAGCGCCTGCTGCGCGGCATCATCGCCGCCGGCATCGCCGACGGCACCTTCCGCGCCGCCGACCCGGCCACGGTGGGCCGCGCGGTGCTCTCGCTATTGAGCTGGATGGTGCGCTGGTTCAAGCCGGACGGGCGCAAGACCGCGGAACAGGTGGCAACAGAATATTGCGACCTGATGCTGCACGGATTGACGGCAGCGGGGCCGGACGAAGCGCCCGCGCCTGCCCCAAAGGCCAAGGCGCGCAAGGGTCAGACGGCCTCCGAATGAGGCGTTCCGCCGGGAGGTCAGGGGCACGCACAGCGCGCCCCCTGCCCTCAGGCGGCGTCGCGCACGTCCGGCTCGGCGATGGAGCCGGCCACCCGCGCCCGCACGCGCAGGGCATTGCCCGGCAGATAGGCGATGGGCATGTCTTCCACCTCGATGGTCTTGAGGCTGTCGCGGGCGGCGCCCGACTGCACCGCGCGGTCAGAAGCGATCTTCAGCGCGGCGGCGATGGCCTCGTCGCGGGAGAGATCGCGGAACACCTGATCGGCCTCCCCGCTCACCTGGGCAATGGCCGCGCCCACCGCATTGGCGCAATCGCCATGCGGCACCCGAATAATCTCCGAGACCCCCGCCAGCCGCTCCGGCACCAGGAACGCCCCGCCACCCACCGCCAGCAGCGGCACGTCGCCGGCCTCGGTCTTCATGCGGTCGACATTTTCTTCCAACTGCCGGCGGGCATCGGCCAAGGCCGCGTCGATTACCGCCTTGGACAGCCCAGCGACGCGCGAGCGGTCGCCAATGTCCAGAAGGCCGGCCGCCACCGCGATGTCGGTGGCGGTGAGCCGGGAGCCGCCGAACACCAAAGCGTCCTGCGTCAGGCGATAGCCGACGCTCTGCGGCCCCACCCGCGCCGGGTCGCCCTCCACATGGCTGCCGCCACCGAGGCCAATGGAGAGCAGGTCCGGCATGCGGAACAAGGTGCGCACGCCGCCCACCTCCACCACCGAATTGGCTTCGCGCGGAAAACCGTGGCGCAGTTGCCCGATGTCGCTGGTGGTGCCGCCTACATCCACCACCATGGCATTGTCCAGCCCCGACAGATGGGCGGCGCCGCGCATGGAATTGGTGGCGCCGGAGGCAAAGCTCATCACCGGAAACTGGGTGGCGACGTCCGCCTGCATCACGGTGCCGTCGTTCTGGGTCAGGAACAAGGGCGCGTCGATGCCGCTGTCGGCGATGGCCTGCTGGAAGGCCGAAACGGTGGTCACCGCCAGATCGCGCAAGGCGGCATTGAGCAGCGCCGCATTCTCCCGTTCCAGCAGGCCGATGCGACCCAATTCATGGGAGAGGGTGATCGCCACATTGGGGCAGATCTCCCGCAGGATCTCGGCGGCATTGACCTCGCAGGACGGATCCAGCGGCGAGAAGATGGAGGAAATGGCCACCGAGCGCAGGCCGAGATCGCGGATCTGCCGCGCCGCCGCCCGCACCCCGGTGGTGTCCAGCGGCATGAAGGGACGGCCGTCATAATCATGGCCGCCTTCCAGCATGAACACCTGGCCGTTGACCTGGGTCGCCAGATCGCTTGGCCAATCGCAGAACGGCGGCAAGGACGCGCTGGCGGGCATGCCGAGGCGGATGGCGGCCACCGGCATCAGGTGGCGCCGCTGCACCACCGCATTGATGAAATGGGTGGTGCCGATCACCACCGCATTCACCGGCCCGCGCGTGGCGGGATGTGCGCGCAAGGCCGACAAGGCGTCGAGAATGCCCGAGGTGACATCCGCCGTGGTGGCGCGCTTGACGGAATGGATCACGGTGGCGTCGTCCAGCAGCACCGCATCCGTATTGGTGCCGCCCACATCTATGCCGATACGTCGCATCACTCAGGCTCCCCGGCCGGAGGCGCCGCTGGCGGGCGCCGCGGACGGCTGGAAAAGGGATTGGAACTCAAGGTCGTAGCCGAAGGCCCGCGGCCCCACATGCTCCAGCCCGCGCGGCGTGGTGAGCACGGCGGGGGACGGCAGCGCGATGACCGTGACCCGCTGGCCATAGCGCACCGTCTCGGTGCCGACGCCATTGCCATTGACGCTGTCGAGCACGCAGATCAGGTCCGGCGAGGTGGCGATGGCCTTACCCTCGCGCCAGGCGACGATCCACTCATTCTGGAACGACAGCTCCATCTGGCTGCCGCGATCATCGTCCAGCCCCTCCAGGGTGGCGCTGCCGCGCAAAAACCCCTCCGTGGCGCGGCGGGCCACGTCCACCACCTTGCCGGTGAACAGCTTCAGCCCGCCCTCGCCTTCGATGATGGCGGCGACCGGATCTTCATGGCGCCGGTTGGCCTCCTGCACCGTGCGGCCGATGCGGATGGCGGCGGTGGTGGTGAAATGGATGCCCCAGTCCTTCACCTCACGCCCGGTGCGGGGCGCCTTGCTGGTGGAGGCGATGGAGCCCATCTCCACGCAGATCTTGCGGCTGGCCCGCTCCATCCACTTCCAGCTGGGCACCTTGGTGACCACGGCCTCAATACCGCGCGGGTCATACAGCGTGCAGGGATAAGGCTTGAGGCCGCCGATGGCCACCGAGGTCATCTGCGCCTCGGGGAAGGCGCGGCCCATGCAGTCCGCATCCACCACCGGAATGCCCAGCTCGGCCGCCGCCATCAGCGCCTGGATGCCGTTGCCGCCGCCGATCTCCACCGACATCACGGCGCGAAAGCTGATGCCGTTGATCTCTTCCTGCATGCGCACCGCGCGGGCGGTGTTGCGGCTGTCAGCGAGCCGCTCCTGGCCCACCAGAGGCGCGCCCATGTTGGAGACCACCGCCACCCAATCATCATCCGCCAGGTCCAGCGGCGACATCAATTGTACCCGGCGGCCTTCCGCATAGAGCCGGCGCATGTTGAGCAGGCCGAGATAGGGACTGCCGCCGCCGCCGGTGCCCAGCACCCAGGCGCCGATGGCCAGGGCCTCGATCTCCTCGGCGGTGATCTCGCGCAGGGAGGGCGCCGTCATCGTCTCGCCACTCACGACACCAACTCCTCGACCATGCGGGCGGCGGTGGCAATGCCCAGCACCACCGGGCCACCATAGGAGCGGCGCACGCGGGCCTTGTTAGCGCTGGAATAGCCCATGCAATCCATCACCACGAGATCCGGCTTCAGCGCCGCCATCTCGGTAGCAGCGGCATCCACCACCGCGTCATCGGAGCCGGGCTGGAGGGTGACGCCCACCACCTCGACGCCGGCCCGCTCCCACTTCTTGTGAATGAGCGCGCTTTGCTCGGCCAAGGGCGAGAACACCCCCAAGCGCCCCTTGGGCAGCACCGCTTCCACCAGATTGTGCAGCACGGCGGAGGGCAGGATCACCAGCCCATCGGTCTCGATATTGGGAAACTTGCCGGTGCAGGCCAGAAGCGTGACGCCCACGCCTTCCTCGACAAAGCGGCGGATCTGGGCGGCGGCGCGTTCCTCAACCACATGCTTGCTCAGCCGCACCCCATCGCCATTGGGCAGCAAGGTGAACAGCGCATCGCTGCCGTCGCGCGGGGGAATGGCATCGATCTCGGCGCGGGTCATGCCATCCAGGGCGCCGCGCAGGTCGATTTCCATGCCGGGGGAGAGCACAGCGGCGATCTCGGCGGCGATGCTGGGCCGGGGGCTCTGGCCGATGACGACCACGCCCATGCGTTTGTTGTCCATGATGATCAATCCCTCAGGATCACGAGGTCCGCCGGGCTCCAGGCGAGCGAGACCCCATCGCCGGGGGCGAAGGTCTGGCCGGAGCCGGTGTTGGATTGCTGCGCCAGCACATGCCGGTCGCCGGCAAGCGCGATGCGATAGAGCACGAAACCGCCCTGGAAATTGGTGCTTTCCACCAGCCCGCTGGCGCAGGCATCGGCACTGGTGCCGGCTGACAGGCGCACCTTCTCCGGCCGCAGCGCCACGGACAGCACACCGGACGCCTGCGGCATCGCAGGCAAGGGGAACGACAGATCGGACGCCACGGTGAGAACGCCCTCCCCGCTTGCCGCGCGGGCGATGTCGCCGCGAAACAGATTGGTGTCGCCGATGAAATCGGCCACGAAGCGGGTGGCCGGGCGATCATAGATCTCCACCGGCGTGCCCACCTGCTCCACCTTGCCGGCATTGAGCACGGCGATGCGGTCGGACATGGCCAGGGCTTCTTCCTGGTCATGGGTCACGAACACCAAAGTGACGCCCAAAGTCTTCTGCAACTGCTTCAGTTCGAACTGCATGGACTGCCGCAGTTTCTTGTCCAGCGCGCCCAAAGGCTCGTCGCACAGCAGCACGCGGGGCTCGATGACGATGGCCCGCGCCAGCGCCACCCGCTGCTGCTGGCCGCCGGAGAGCTGACCGGGGTGGCGGTCCTCGAAGCCGGTGAGGGCCACCATGGCCAGGGCCTCGTCCACCTTGCGGGCGATGACGCTGCGCGGGATGCCGCGCATGCGCAGGCCGAAGGCGACGTTCTCGCGGACGGTGCGGTGGGGGAACAGAGCGTAGTTCTGGAACACCATGCCCATGTCGCGCTTGTGGGCCGGCACATGGGTGATGTCCGCCCCCGCCACCCGGATGACGCCCTCGGAGGGGATCTCAAACCCGGCGATCATGCGCAAGGTGGTGGTCTTGCCACAGCCGGAGGGGCCGAGGAGAGAGAAGAACTCTCCCTCCTCAATGGTCATGTGGATGTCGTCGACGGCGCGGGCGCCGCCGTCATAGGTCTTGGAGACGCCGCTCAGCTCGATCCGCGCGCTCATCCGCGGAAGATCCGGTTCACGCGGGAGTCAATCTCGTCCTTATGGGCGTTGTACCACTTCCAATCCACCTGGATCAGCTTGGACACCTTCTCCGGCGTGGTCATCAGCATGGACGCATAGGGCTCATCCAGCTTCACATTCTTGTTGGTCGGTGAATACCACACGCTCTGCGCCAGCTTCTTCTGCACGGAGGGCGAGAGCATGTAATTGACATAAGCATTGGCCAATTCCTTGACCTTGCTGCCGGGAGTGAGGGACAGCACCTGCTCCAGCGCCAGCACGCCCTCGCTGGGGGTGACGAAGGTGGTGGGGGGCTTGTCGTCATAATAGCGATAGATGCCGCTGTCGTGGATCACGCAGATCCCGACTTCGCTGGACAGCAGCATCTTTTCCATGGCGCCGGTGAAGTCCACCAGCTTCATGGGCTTCAGCTTCTCCAGCGCGCCATAGGCGGCATCCAGATCCGTATAGCCCTTGCCATAGAGCGCCCCGCACATGACCAGGAACGCCTGGCCCAGGCTGTTGACCGGGATCACATAGCCGCCGCGGGCGCCGGCATAGCGGGCATCCCAGAAGTCCTTCCAGGACGTGACCGGCGGATAGCCCTTGTCGGTGCGCATGCCAAGGCCAATGGCGCTGGTGAAGATGGAGACGCCGACAATCTTGTCGCTGACCGCGAACGGATAGACATCCGCCAAGTTCGGCACCTGCTTGGGATCGATCTTGGGCTCCACCAGGCCCATTTCCACCGCCGCCCACTGCTCGTTGGAATTGGTATGCAGCACGTCATAGATCGGCGCCGAGCGCGGGCTGGCCTGGAGCTTGGGCAGGAAGGGCAGCGCGGTGTCGGTGACCACCTTGCACTTATATTCCTTCTCGAACGCCGGGATCAGGTCCGTCGACATGATCTGCCCCCACTTTCCACCCCAGCCGGTGATGCGCAGCGTCGCCGCCTCCTGGGCGCGGGAGACGTGGGGCGCGGCCAGCGTGCCGACGCCGAGGGCCGCGCCGGCGGCCAGGAAGGTGCGGCGGTTTAATGCACTGGTGCTCAAGGATGTCCGGTGTTCGCTCATGACGGAGGATTCCCTGGTGTGGAAGGGTGTTTTGGAGGTTGTTTTTAGAGTTTGACGTAGGAACGCAGGCCCACGGTGCGGTCGAGGCCGATCACCACCAGCGCCGCCAGCAGGATCGAGACCACGGAGGCGGCGCCGATGGTGCCGTCGAGGTCGTATTTCAGATAGTTGAACAGTGTGATCGGCAGCGTCTCCTGCCCCGGGCTCACCAGGAACAGCGACACCGGAAACTGATCGAACGAGACGATGAAGGCGAAGATGCCGCCAGCGATGACGCCGGGCTTGATCAGCGGCAGCGTGACCTCAAAGAAGGTGCGCTGCGGGCTGGCGCCCAGATTGCGCGCCGCCTCCTCCAGCTTCATATCGAAATTGTGCAGCACCGCCAAAGTGGTGCGCACCACATAGGGCACCGTGACCAGGCAATGGCCCACCACCAGCCCCCACAGCGGCCGGCCCACATCCAGCAGCACATAAGTCTGGAACAAGGCGAGGCCGGTGAGGATGGCCGGCAGCATGAGCGGCGAGAGCATCACCGCAGTGATGGCCCGCGAGCCCGGCACATTGCCGCGCGCAATGCCGAGCGCCGCGCTTGCACCTAGCACGGTGGCGGCCACCGTGGTCATGGCCGCCACTTCCAGGCTCAAGGCCAAAGCCGACATGAATTGGGGGGAGGCGAAGAATTTATCGAACCATTTGAGCGAGACCCCCACCGGGGGAAACTCGATGTAAGGCGTTGGGTTGAGGGCAAAGACGAAGATGATCGCGATGGGCGCCAGCATGAAGACCAGCACCAGAGCGTTGACCGTCAGATAGATCCAGCGGCCGATGCGGATGGACAGCATAGCTCGGCCCTCACTGCAGATCGCGCTGGCCGCTGACCGCGGCGAGCATGTGATTGTAAGCCACCACCAGCACCAGCGAGATCACCAGCAGCACCATGCCCAAAGCGGCGGCGAAGCCGATGTTGAAGTTGGCGGAAATCTGCTGATAGATCAGGATCGGCAAGGTCATGATCTGGAACCCGCCCATCAGGATCGGCGTCACATAAGCGCTGATGGCCAGAGCGAACACCAGAAGCGAGCCGGCCAGAATGCCGGGCATGCTCAAGGGCAAGGTGACTTCCACAAAGGCCCGGATGGGATTGGCGCCCAGATTCTGCGCCGCCTGCTCCAGGCGCTCGTCGATGCGGCCGATGACGCCGGTGACGGTGAGGATCATGAACGGCAGATAGATGTGCACCAGGCCGAGCACGATGCCGAACTCATTGTACATGAGCTGCATGGGGGCAAAGCCGATGGCGTGCAGCAGCTGGTTGATCACGCCCTTGTCGGACAGCAGCGCCATCCAGGCGAAGGTGCGCACCACGATGCCGGTGAGCATGGGCATCAGCACCGCCATCATCAGCAGGGCATGGGCGGTGCGGCTGCGCACCCGCGCCATCAGATGGGCTAATGGATAGCCGATCAGCAGCGTCGCCGCCGTGGTCCAGATGCCGATGCGGATGGTGGTCCAGATCACCTCGAAATGGTAAGGGTCGTTGAAGATGCGGGCGTAATGGCGGGTGGTGAAGGTCACATTGGGCATCACCACCGGATTGCCGGTGAGAAAGCTCATCACCGCCATCAGGCCGATGGGCAGGAAGAAGAACAAAGCGAAAAACAAGGCGCTGGGCAGCAGCGCCAATCCCATGACGTTCGCCCGCGTTCCGCTCATGACGCTACCGCGAGGGCCTTGCCCCACACCGCATCGCCGATGATGGCGCCGACTGTGCGGGCCATCTGGGCCAGTTCCTCGCCCACCCGCGCCCGCTCCTCTGCCTCGGTACCCTGGCTGGAATAGGAGACGGCGACGCCGATCATCTCGCCGGTCTCGCTGCTGCACAAGGCAAAGCCCTGCGAGGCCACGCCCTCGATGGCCTCGTTCTCCGACAACGAGCGGCCCGAGCGGCGGATTTCGGCGATGCGCTGCATCAGTTCGTCGAAGCTCTGAGGGGCGTTGCGGGTCAGCGCCGGGAACGGCACCGGCACCCGCTGACGGATCTCCGCGTCTGACAGGCGCGCCAGCATGGCGCGGCCGTTGGAGGTCGCCACCGCCGGCGTGCGCTGGCCGGCGGGATTGACCACCCGCAGCGGGTTGCTGCCCTGGACCGTACGCAGGATCATCTGTTCGGCCCCGTCCAGCACCGCGATATAGCCGGTGTGGCCGGTGCGGGCGCACACCGCCTTGAGATGCTCTTCCGCCCGGCCGATCAGATCGTCATGCGCCCGGTACAGCCGGCCCAGTTCGAAGGTGAGCAGGCCCGGGCGATAGCGGCGGGTGAGGTCATCCTGCTCCAGCAATTGCGCCTCGCGCAGGGCGCGCAGCATGCGGGAGGTGGAACTCTTCGGCATCCCTGTCGCGGCCATGATCTCGGCGAACGACAGTTCGGGCCGGGCATCGGAAAAACAACGCAAAACGGAAAGGGCAGTGCTGAGGGCGCTCATGCTTCGGCTTCAAGTTAGTTCCAATATACGGAACCTTGTTTCTAATGGTGAGCCGAGAAAAACCACCCGTCAACGCGATTTGCACGCGTGACGCTCATTTCCGCATCTGCTGAAGTTTTAGGCTCTGGGTGCGCCGTATGCCGGGACCACCGCGCCGCGCGGCCCTACCCCGCGTCGCGCTCCTGGATCAGCCGCTGAGCAATGGCGGAGGCGCTCTTCACATGCTGCTGGGCGGCGGCATTGGCCTCTTCGCCCTTGCCGGCCTTGATGGCCTCAACGATGCGCCGCATCTGCAACGGCCCCTCCACGTCGCGGTCCGTGGTCTTGATGGTCATGGAGCGCAGATGGTTGATGCGCACGGTCAGCGAATTGACGATACCCCAGGCGATATCCTTGTCCGCGCGGGTGAACAGGGTGCGGTAGAATTCCGTAGTGGCATCCAACACGCCCGGCATGTTCTTGGCGCCATAGGCATCCTTGATAGCCGCCAGGCAGGCCTCCAGCGCCGCCACCGTTTCCGGGTCCCGCCGCTCGGCACAGGCGCGAGCGGCAATGCCCTCCAGCACACCGCGGATCTCATAGATCTGCAACGCCTCCGCCGCCGTGGTCCGCGCGACGATGGGACCGCGGGCCTGCAAGGTGGCCACCAGCCCCTCGGTCTCCAGATGGCGCAGCACCTCGCGCACGATGGTGCGGCTGACGCCAAGCCGCTCGCACAGATCGCGCTCCACCAGCCGCTCGCCGGGCTTGAAGTGCTGGGCGAAGATCGCCTCGCGCATCTTCTCCAGCGTCAGCTCCCGCAACGTCTTGGCCGGGCGATCCACCCGCAGGGTTTCGTGCTGGGTCTCTTGGAGTGCGCTCATGATTCCTCGGGTCCCGTTTTCCGACACCTGCCGCAGCCGCGCCGATTGTTCAACATATGGCCGGCTGCGCCGCCGACAGCAAAAATCAGCATAAAGCCAAATCCGTCGTTGTCGCTCAAATTTTGGCATGCCATATTACGGAACGCCATAACAATCCAGCGGGCGAACATCATGACCTTCCTTGATACCCTATGCGGGCCAACGGGTTTCGTCGGCGCACCGCGCCTTGCGCTCCGATTGGCCGGCGCCATGGCCGCGTTGCTGCTGTGCGGCGCCGGCGCCCAGGCGCAAGACTGCAAGCCGAAAATTGCTGATGCTTTGCTCAGCAAGCCCGGCAGCTTCGTCATGGCCACCAGCCCCACCTTGCCGCCCATGGCCTATGCGGACCAGAAGGGCGTGCTGAAGGGCCTGCGCATCGACCTCGGCTATGAAATCGCCAAGCGCCTGTGCCTGAAGCCTGAGTTTATCAGCACCGAATATGCCGCCATGATCCCCGGCCTCCAGGGCAAGCGCTGGGACATGATCGACGCCGGCCTGTTCGTGACGCCCGAGCGGCTCAAGATCCTCTACATGATCCCGTATGAGAACCTGGCCATCAGCATCTCCACCGCCGTGAAGTCGGGCGCGCCCATCACCAAGGTCGACGATCTGGCCGGCAAGACCATCAGCACCGACATCGGCGGCTATGCCGAGCGCAAGATGCGCGACCTGAACAAGGACTTCCAGGCCCGTGGCCTGCCGCAGATGACCATCAATCTGTTCGACAATTATGCCACCGTCTATCAGGCCCTGCGCGCCGGCCAGGTGCAGGCCGCCGTCTCCATCGATCCAGTGGCCAAGCAATATCAGGATCGTGGCGAGTTCACCCATGCGCTGAGCGGCATGTACGCCACCCCCGGCTCGCTGGCCTTCGGCGACAAGGCGGTCGCGGACGCGGTCGCCGACGTGATGAAGCAAATGGAATCCGACGGCTATCTGACCAAGCTCTTTGGCGAATATGGCGTCGGGGTTGCTGAAGGCGGCATCCGCGTCCTCGGCCCCAACGGCTGATCCTTTCACCCACTTTCGCCGGGGGCCTGCCCCCGGCGCCATCTGCACGCGCTGCGCGGGTGCATGGTCTGGCCCTTTTCTTGTGAGGCATCCGTGAAAGGCTGGCACTGGGACGGCTTCTTCGAGTATCTCACCAACGGTTATTTGCTGGAGGGGGCGTTCGTCACCCTCGGGCTCACCGTCTTTTCCATCCTCTTTGGCCTGATGCTCGGCTTCGTCATCGCCGTCATGCGCATGTCGGATCACAAGATCCTGTCCGGCCC
>CALRNP020000186.1:0-11920 GCA_943369575.1 Azorhizobium sp. AG788
CCGCCCGCAGGGCTTCGCCGGCTTCCGCCTGGGCGGCGCTGAGGGTGGGGATGGCATGGTCCGCATCCGGCCGCTCGGCAGCGGGAGCCGGGGGCAGCACCAGGGTTTCCAGGGCGCCGTCATCCACCAGCCCGTCCACCACCGAGGGCGAGACCCCGGCTTCGCGGGCGGCATCGTTCTTGGCGCGGATGAAGCCGTCCGCCATCACCGCCATCAGGCGGTTGCGGGCGGCGGTGGCGCGCTCGGGTACCCGGCCGGTGGCGCGCACGCCCACCCGCTCGCGGGGCGGGGCGGGGTTTTCCTCATGCCGCAGCGCCATGCGCAGCACCATGCCGCGCGGCGCCAAGGTGTAGTCGGCCATCCAGTCGATCAGGCGGATCAGATCCGGCGGCAGGGCCTTGTGGGTGAGGCGGGCCTTGACGCTCTTGAGCTTGGCCGTATCCACCACCCGCTCGCCGGCGCTCTCCCGGCGCGGCCAGACGCAGCCGACCACGCCGCGCGCGCCCAGCGGCACCTGCACCAGATCGCCGGGCTGAAGCTCCAGCCCGTCCGGCACCAGATAGGAATAGGGAGCATCGAGGCCGAGCGGCAGCAGGACGTCGACGATGGCGGGGCTCATGTTCTTCTTTTGATCCAGGGCGGGGAAAAGGTCAAAGGCCGCGCGGGTGACGGGCCAGCCGCTGCCTCAGGAGACCGCCTTGTCGAGCGCCTTGCTCATCCGCGCCCGCCAGTCCTTGCCGGTCTTCCGGAAGCGGTCGATGGTTTCTGGGGAGAGGCGCAGCGTGACCGCCTGCTTGGGGCTGTCCACCGTCGGTCGGCCCCGCCCGCGCTTGATGGTTTCCGCCAGTTCCGGCACCGCCTCGCCGAAGGGGCGCGCCTGCGCCAGCTCCGCCTCCGTCCGCGGGCGCTCGTCCTCGGGATCGGGGCCGATGAGGTCGCCGGTGGCATCGTCCACCCACCAGCCGTCTTCATCCTGATGCACGCCACCGGCCGCGATCAGGGCCTGCATGTCCCGATTGTATGCCTCCCAGCGGCGGAGCATCTCCGCCTCGTCTTCGGCGCTGTCGCCAAGATCGCGGGTCACGAAGCTGGGCCATTTCTTCTCAGCCATGGGCCATGTTCCTTTCCTTCGGCGCGGCGGGCCGCATCGAGATCACCGATAAAGCCTGCGATCCGAGCGGCGCGAACACCACGACGACCACCACAGCGACAGCCTCAAGGTCGCCAATGGCCATCAGGCGTCCGGCTTTGGCGGGGACCACGGTGGCGGCGGCGAAGAAGTCCTCCGTCAGCGCGGCGAAGTCCAAGCCGTGCTTGAGGATATTGGCCCGCCGCTTCGGCTCGTCCCACAGGATGCGGAGCATAATAAAAGTACACCAAAAATCAGAATGCGGGCAAGAATTTCATTCGCCATACGCGGCGTAGAGCGAGCGGCAGCCCCTGGCGCAGATGCAGGCTCTGCCCAAGGAGTGAGCATTTGCAACGCCACTCTTGCTTTGCGGCACGTCCGCGTCTACCTGCTGAGGCATGAAATTCCTCGATCAGGCCAAGGTCTATGTGCGCTCCGGCGACGGAGGGGCGGGTTGCGTCTCGTTCCGGCGCGAAAAATTCATCGAGTTCGGCGGTCCCGACGGCGGGAACGGCGGGCGCGGCGGAGACGTGTGGATCGAATGCGTGGGCGGCCTCAATACGCTCATCGACTATCGCTACCAGCAGCATTTCAAGGCCCAGCGCGGCGTCCATGGCATGGGCTCCAACCGCACCGGCGCCCGTGGCAATGACGTGGTGCTCAAGGTTCCCGCCGGCACTCAGGTGCTGGACGTGGACGATGACACCGTGCTCGCCGACATGACCGAAATCGGCCAGCGGGTGAAACTGCTGGAAGGCGGCAATGGCGGCTTCGGCAATGCCGAGTTCAAGACCTCCACCAACCAGGCGCCCCGCCGGGCCAATCCCGGCCTCGAAGGCCAGGAAAAGTGGATCTGGCTGCGCCTGAAGCTGATCGCGGATGCCGGCCTCGTCGGCCTGCCCAATGCGGGCAAGAGCACGTTTCTGGCCGCCACCACCTCGGCCAAGCCGAAGATCGCCGATTATCCCTTCACCACCTTTCATCCGGGCCTTGGCGTGGTGCGGGTGGACGGGCGCGAATTCGTGCTCGCCGACATTCCCGGCCTGATCGAGGGCGCCCATGAGGGCGCCGGCCTCGGCGACCGCTTCCTCGGCCATGTGGAGCGCTGCCGCGCTTTGCTGCATCTGGTGGACGGCACCTGCGAACATGCGGGCAAGGCCTATAAGACCGTGCGCCAGGAACTGCTGGCCTATGGCGGCGGCCTGGAGGACCGGGTGGAGATCGTGGCCTTGTCCAAGATCGATGCCCTCTCGCCCGAACTGCTGAAGCAGCAGAAGGAGCGCCTCCAGCGCGCCGCCAAGAAGAAGCCGCTGCTGCTCTCGGCCCAGTCCGGGCAGGGGGTGCCGGAGGCGCTGCGGGCGTTGCTGGCCGTGGTGGATGAAGGCCGCGCGGAAGAGGCCGCGCCGGCGCAGAAGGTGGCGTGGCATCCCTGATGGGCGAGAAATTCGAACGCCATCGCCAGCCCTGGACCAATGAAGAGATCCAGAAGCTGCACACCTATGCCAAGAAGGGCATGTCGCTGAAGGCGATTGCCAATGCGCTCACCCGCAGCGAGGAATCGGTGAAGATCCGCGCCAAGGCGGACAAGCTCACCATCGACAAGCTGCGCTGAGCGCCTGTTTCGGCATCGGGCAACTCCTTGACGTTTCGTCATGCCCGGGCTTGTCCCGGGCATCCACGCCGGGCCGTTCGTGCAAGCTTTGAAGCGGGAGGCCAAGCCTCAGGGCGTGGATGGCCGGGACAACAAGCCCGGCCATGACGGTCCACCGGGAAAAGGCGAGGCTCTGATCGCATCCGCGACGACAGATCATCGCCTTGGGTTGAACGCCCACGCCGGCCTCCCTCACCTTCGACCATCGCTCCCCTTTGAGCGTGCCTCATTCGGCATCGGGGGCGCGTGGCCCCTGTTCGCGCGGCCGTGCTTGGGCTATCGAAGCCGCCCATGCCGCATGCGACGCCCACCGGGGACGACCCCGGCGCGCCGCTGCCTGACGCGAAGACCACGCCCGTGACCGCAGCTTCTCCCCAACTCGCCGACTTCCGCCGCATCGTCATCAAGGTGGGCTCTGCCCTGCTGGTGGATTCCAGCCGCGGCAAGGTGCGGTTGCCATGGCTGACCTCGCTGGCGGAAGACATCGGCGCCCTCCACGGGCGCGGCGCGGATGTGCTGGTGGTCTCCTCGGGGGCCATCGCGCTGGGGCGCACGGTGCTCAACCTGCCGCGCGGGCCGCTGAAGCTGGAAGACAGCCAGGCCGCCGCCGCCGTCGGCCAGATCGCGCTCGCTCGCACCTGGGCGGAAATTCTCGGCCATGAGGACATCACCGCCGGCCAGGTGCTGCTGACCTTGGGCGACACCGAGGAGCGGCGGCGCTATCTCAACGCCCGCAATACCCTGGCGCGGCTGTTGGATTATCGCGCGGTGCCGGTCATCAACGAGAACGACACGGTCGCCACCAGCGAGATCCGCTATGGCGACAATGATCGCCTTGCCGCGCGGGTCGCCACCATGGCCAGCGCCGATCTGCTGATCCTGCTCTCGGACATCGACGGCCTCTATACCGCCCCGCCGGCGCAGAATCCCGATGCCCAGCACATTCCGGTGGTGCCGCGCATCACCGGCGAGATCGAGGGCATGGCCGGGGCGGCCGGCTCGGAGCTGTCGCGCGGCGGCATGCGCACCAAGATCGAAGCCGGCAAGATCGCCACCGCCGCCGGCACCCATATGGTGATCGCCTCCGGCCATCTGAAAAACCCCTTGAAGCGCATCGCCGAGGGCGGGCGCTGCACCTGGTTCCTGGCCGGGGCAACGCCGGCGCGCGCCCGCAAGGCCTGGATCGCCGGCACGCTGGAAGCGCGCGGCGTGCTGCATCTGGACCAGGGCGCGGTCGCTGCCTTGCGGCGCGGCGCCAGCCTGCTGCCGGCGGGCGTGGTGCGGGTGGACGGCACCTTCGAGCGCGGCGACGCGGTGCTGCTGCGCGGGCCGGACGGCAGCGAGATCGGCCGCGGGCTGGTGGCGTTCGACAATGCCCATGCCGAGCGCATCCGCGGCCGCTCCACCGCCGAGATCGAGGCCATCCTCGGCCTGCCGGGCCGCTCGGAGATGGTGCATCGGGACGATATGGCGCTGGGGGCGGAGTGACATTTGGAGCTGCAACAGAAAGCTGTTGGGCTCTGTGACCTTTCGACACCACATGCTAAGGATGCCGTAGCCGGCTGTTGAGTGGCGGTGCCGCTTGGCCGACGCGCTGGGCGCAAGACCCCGTTGATTTGGCGCTTCCAAGCTGGGTCAATGCTGATAATCTCTTGAAGAGTAAGCAAATTTAACAAATTTGCTGAGGGAACCCAGAGAGTTTCGCCATGGCCATGCCTCACGCCAATCGCCTCTCCGTGGCCGCCAGCGCCGAGCGCGCGAGCCCGCCCGACGTCGAGGCCGTTCTCGCCGGCATGGGCCGCGCCGCCCGCGTGGCGGGCCGGGCACTCGCCCTGGCGCCCGCCGCGCAGAAGACCGCCGCCTTGCGCGCCGCCGCCGCCCAGGTGCGCGCCGCCAGCGCCACCATTCTCGCCGCCAATGACGCCGACATGGCCCGCGCCCGCGCGGACGGCATGAGCGCGGCGTTCCAGGATCGCCTGGCCCTGACCGAAGCCCGCATCGAAGCCATCGCCGCCGGCATCGACATGGTGGCGAACCTGCCTGATCCGGTGGGCGCGGTGACCGAGCGCTGGACCCGGCCCAATGGCCTCATCATGGAGCGGGTGCGCACGCCGCTGGGCGTCATCGGCGTGATCTATGAAAGCCGCCCCAACGTCACCGCCGACGCCGCCGCTCTGTGCGTGCGGGCGGGCAATGCGGTGATCCTGCGCGGCGGCTCCGACAGCCTGGGCTCGTCCGGCGCCATCCATGCGGCCTTCGTGGCCGGGCTGGTGGAGGCGGGGCTCTCCGCCGACACGGTTCAGTTCGTGCCGTTCGCCGATCGCACGGCGGTGGGGCTGATGCTCGCCGGCCTCGACGGCAATCTCGACGTCATCGTGCCGCGCGGCGGCAAGGGGCTGGTGGGCCGGGTGCAGAGCGAGGCCCGCGTGCCGGTGTTCGCGCATCTGGACGGCATCGTCCATGTCTATGTCCATTCCGCCGCTGATCTCGCCATGGCCCGCTCGGTGCTGCTGAACGCCAAGATGCGCCGCACCGGCATCTGCGGCGCCGCCGAGACGCTGCTGGTGGATCAGGCGGTGGCCGGAACCCATCTGGCGCCGCTGGTGACCATGCTGCTGGATGCCGGCTGTGAAGTGCGCGGCGATGCCGCCACCCAGGCGGTGGACGGCCGGGTCAAGCCGGCGGTCGCCGCCGACTGGGACACCGAATATGAGGATGCCATCATCTCGGTGAAGCTGGTGGCGGACGAGAGCGCCGCCATCGCCCATATCGAGACCCACGGCTCCCACCACACCGATTCGATCATCACCGCCGATATGGCGGCGGCGGAGCGCTTCCTGGCCGAGGTGGATTCGGCCATCGTGGTGCATAACGCCTCCACCCAGTTCGCCGATGGCGGCGAGTTCGGCTTCGGCGCCGAGATCGGCATCGCCACCGGCCGCATGCATGCGCGCGGGCCGGTGGGGGCCGAACAGCTCACCTCGTTCAAATATCGGGTTCATGGCACCGGGCAGATCCGCCCGTGAGCTGCGAACCGCGGATAGGAGCGCCGATGCAGCCGATCAGCGCGCGCGCGGCCGTGAGCATGCCCATCGTCTCGCCGGGCATGCGCATCGGCTTGTTCGGCGGCACCTTCAACCCCGCCCATGCGGCCCATCGCGCCGCCAGCCTGCTGGCGCTCAAGCGCCTGCAACTGGATCGCATCTGGTGGCTGGTGACGCCGGGCAACCCGCTGAAAGACAATTGGGACCTGCCCTCGGTGCAGGACCGGGTGACGTTCGCCAAGCGGGTGGCGCACCATCCGCTCATTGACGTCACCGGCGTCGAGGCGACGCTTGGCACCCGCTACAGCTATGAGACCGTGGCCGAACTGGTGCGCCGGCAGCCGCGGGTGCGGTTCGTGTGGATCATGGGCGCGGACAATCTGGCCCATTTCGCCCGCTGGCAGCGCTGGCGGGGCCTGGCCAATCTGGTGCCGATCGCGGTGGTGGACCGGCTCGGCGACAGCCTGTGCGCAACGTCCTCCCGCGCCGCCCAGGCGCTGGCCCCGTATCGGGTGCCGGAGCAGCAGGCCTGCGCCCTGGCGGACCTTGCGCCGCCGGCCTGGACCTTCCTCCACGGGCTCAAGTCGCCCATCTCTTCCACCGAGATCCGGGCGGCCCGGCGGGCGCTGGCTGCGGACGCGCATGGGAGCGATGCGCAGCCACCCTTGAAATTTCCTTGATTTGCCTGCATTCTGTTTTTGCGATCCCAGGGTAAGACTTCGTCCGCCCGAGGGGATCGTTCAACAGACCGAGAGGATCCGGACCCCTGTCCACGACGGCTCTCTTGGCGGCCGCAGAGACCATGGCGGCCGCACCGATCTCCCAGGCGCAGCTTGACGCCGAGGAGATTCTCACACTCGTTCTCGCCAAACTCGATGATGACAAGTCCGAGGACATCGTCAGCATCGACCTGCGTGGCAAGACGTCCATCGCCGACTATATGGTGGTTGCTTCCGGCCGCTCGCAGCGGCACGTGGGCGCTATCGCCGAGCACCTCATCGAGGCGCTGAAGGCAGCCGGCATGCGTCATGTGCGCGTGGAGGGCCAGCCAGCCTGTGACTGGGTGCTGATCGACGCGGCCGATGTGATCGTCCATGTCTTCCAGCCCGAAGTCCGCAGCTTCTACAACATCGAAAAGATGTGGTCGGGCACCGCTCCCTCCTGAGGGGGCGTGATCCTGTCCTGTCTGCCCGAGCATCCATGCCGACGCCGCACCGCACCTTGTGATGCCGTGCGCGTCCATGGCCGATAACGGTTCTCGTGCCGGCCGGGCGCTTGGCTCCCGGTGGCGCGATGCGCCGCTTGCGCTCTGCCTCGGCCGGGGAGCCCTTGTGGCTGCTGCCGCTCCGGTATCCGGCTTCGGCCGCGCTCGCGTCCATCTGAACGGCATGTTGTGTTCTTGGAGGTTCCTTCCTTGGAGGTTCCTTCCTCGGATGGTCCGTGCCTGGACGCGGCGGGCTTTAGGCGGTGGCGTGGGAGGCGCAGCTCGGCCCAGACGTCCTGCCGTGGGCTGGGGAACGTTGCTTCGGGCGCCGAAGCGTTAGGCCCGCGCTCCGGTGCGCCCTCTTTCGCCGGCGCCTTTCTTTCCCGCCAACTGGCGCGCCAAAAACCCCGCGCTGCCCGCGCTTCCGGACGGCTTCCTTCATGCGCATTCTCCTGATCTGCGTCGGCCGGCTAAAGGCTGGCGCCGAGCGTGATCTGGTCTCCCGCTATCTGGATCGGGCCAAGGCCGGCGGCCGCTCGCTCGGCCTGTCCGGCTTCGAGACCGTCGAGCTGAGCGAATCATCCGCCCGCCGCCCGGAAGACCGCATGGCCGAGGAAGGGCAGGGCATCCTCGCCGCCATTCCCGCCGGTGCCACCGTCGTCGCGCTCGATCCGCGCGGCAAAAGCCTCTCCAGCGAAGATTTTTCCGCCCGCGTCCGGGTCGATCGCGACCGGGGCGTGCCGGCGCTGTGCCTCATCATCGGCGGCGCCGATGGCCTGTCGGACGCCCTGCGGACCCGCGCCGACGTGCTCCTGGCCTTCGGCGCCGCCACCTTCCCGCACCAATTGGTGCGGGTGATGCTGGCCGAGCAGGTCTATCGCGCCACCACCATCCTATCGGGCCATCCCTACCATCGGGCCTGAGGCGGATGGATGTTTCGAGCTCGGCATTGGCGTCCAGCGTTGCTGATAAAGCCGGTCGCCGCGGCCGAAAACAGGTATGAGGAAGGTCTGTTCGGCGCCGGGGGGAGAAGCTCGCCGTAACGACGGCGAATGGCCGGTTTGGAGCCGTAAATTCTCGGGCAGCTTGTGGGAATAAGGCAGGCTAAGCGGACGTTCGGCACCAAGAGGCGTGCCGCCGCTTCTGCCCTAAGCGCTCATTCGACGTATCGGGCACCCGGAGTTTTATCCAAGACAGTTCTAAGTCTGATGCGTGCTTTATGAGAAAGCAATCTTTGTGCCAAATGCCTCTGCCTGAATATCTCCGTCATTATGACAATCGCTTCAAGAATTTCGAATAGCTGAATTCCATCGTAGTTTCGCGTGATGTCTTCTTTAATAGCTGTCCTTAGATTCTGGGGCGTGCAGTTTTCCAGTTTTTTGACGTCATCTTCGTCAATTTCAAATGATAGGCTATGAGCGACTTGATTGCGCATCTTCGTGATGCGCCGAATCGCGCCTACAAGGTCAGAAGGCAGCAAATCCAGCGCCCTAGCTAAGTCAAGACGTTGACTGAAGGGCATCCTTGAAAATGAAATTTCATCGGGAAATGGAATGGCGTCTTTAAGCAGCTGGGCTAATACATGCTCAAGGTAGATATGAGATAGCAATAGATTCTGCCATCTCTCGCCATCTTTAATTCTTAATTGAAACTCATTGCAATCAAAGCTCCAATTTTTTTGACTTTCCTCCACGATTTCAGCATCGGGCGTTGAGAGTAGTCTGAGGTCTTCGTTCGTGACAGCCTCTTTCATGTGCAAATCCTAAAATACATTATTTTATAGAAAAATTTGTAACCATTTGTGGAGTAAATCAAGTCGTTAGCGTTTGCTCTCCGCCCCGCCAAGGCCTTGGAACAGAGCGTAGCGAATGACTGCTCATGGGCCTTCGGATCAGGATCGAGAGCGATCAATTTGGGGGGCGCAAAGTAGACCTCGCTGCAGAGCAGCCGAAGGGCAGCTATGGATCGTGATCCCTCTTCCGCATCGCGGCGACACCCGGACCTTCAAATCGTGCCTGCAAGCCATCGTCGGTCCCGGTGACCGGACCCTGGAGCACCGGGATAGGCGATTCGCCCCATCGGCCGTCCAGACGCGCGCGACCAGCAGCGGTGAGGCATAAGCCACGCCATCATCGCCGGCGGCGCCGTCATGGTTTACATATCCTCAACTTCACGGGCTTAAAGCTGCGCCATGGTTGCCCGTTCCGGCTCGATCTTCTGCGCGTTGGCGCTCTGCGCGGCACTGGCCGGGGCGGTGAGCGTCCGTGCGCAGGTGGCGCCCGCGCCGGGCGCGAGCGCGCCGGTGCCCCGGCCACGCCCGGCGCCGGTCAATACCGATGCGCTCAATGCCGATATTCGCGGCGCCGCCGAATTCCAGACCCAGGTGCGGGCCGAACTGGATTCGGTGAAAGGCGACCGGGCCAAATTCACCCAATTGCTGGTGGACACCACCACCCGCCTGCGGGCGGTGGAGCAGCAGATCACCGATCTGGAAACCCGCATTTCCGGGCTGGATGCCAATGCCGCCGATATCCGCGCCTCGCTGATCAAACGCCGCGCCGTGCTGGCCGAAGTGCTCGGCGCCCTGGTGCGCATGGGGCGTAATCCGCCCCCCGCGCTGCTGATGCGGCCGGACGATGCCCTGGATGCGGTGCGCTCGGCCATTCTGCTCGGCGCGCTGCTGCCGGAGATGCGGGTGGAGGCGGAAACCCTGGCGGCGGACCTGTCGGACCTGTCGCGGGTGCGCAAGGACCTCGCCAACGCGCGCGATACGCTGTCCGGCCTGCGCACCTCCATGGAGGAGGACCGCAAGCGCCTCTCGGCCTATGTGACCGAACGTCAGCGCCGGGTGGCGGAGGGCAATACGGAGCTTCCGGCGGAAAAAGCCCAGGCCGAGGCGGTGGCGAAATCAACCGGCGATGTGCACGATCTCGTGACAAGGCTGGAGACAGAGGTGGCTCCCGCGGCCCGCGCGGCGGCGGAAGCGGCCGGTGCCACGGCCAAGCCTCCGGCAGCAGGCAAGACCGAGGTGGCGGCGCTGGGCAACCCCTCGCGCCTGGCCCCCGCGCGCCCGTTCGCCGAGGCTAAGGGCTTGCTGCCATTGCCGGTGGCCGGGGTGCGGCTGCGCGACTTCGGCGCCGCCGATGGGCTGGGCAGCACCGAGAAAGGGATGACTTTCGCCACCCGTGCCGGCGCCCAAGTGGCGGCTCCGACCGATGGATGGGTTGTCTATGCCGGGCCGTTCCGCTCCTATGGACAACTCTTGATCATCAATGCGGGCGGCGGATACCATATTTTGATGGCGGGTATGGAGCGGATCACCGTAGATCTGGGACAGTTCGTCCTCGCGGGCGAGCCGGTGGCGGTGATGGGCAGCGTCGCCCGTTCCGGAACCACGGGTTCGGCCTCCGGGCAGCCCCAATTGTATGTGGAATTCCGCAAAGACGGAATCTCGATCGACCCCGCTCCCTGGTGGGCGGCAACGGACAGTCAGAAGGTGCGCGGATAATGCGTCGTACGTCCCTCTTCCTCTTTGGCGTTGCCGCCGGTGCCTTGGTGGCCGTCGCCGCCGTGCAGCCGCGCCTGTTCCTCGGCACGGCGGCCGAGGCTGCCGCGTCGGACACCTACCGGCAGCTCAGCCTGTTCGGCGACGTGTTCGAGCGCGTGCGCTCCGATTATGTGGAGAAGCCCGACGACGCCAAGCTGATCGAGGCGGCCATCAACGGCATGCTCACCAGCCTGGATCCGCACTCCTCCTACATGGATGCCAAGAGCTTCCGTGACATGCAGGTGCAGACCCGCGGCGAGTTCGGCGGCCTCGGCATCGAAGTGACCATGGAAGACGGCCTGGTGAAGGTCATCGCCCCCATCGACGATACCCCGGCCGCCAAGGCCGGTATCCAGGCCGGCGACATCATCACCAAGCTGGATGACGACCAGGTGCAGGGCCTGACCCTGAACCAGGCGGTGGAGAAGATGCGCGGCGCCGTGAAGGCCCCGATCAAGCTCACCATCGTCCGCAAGGGCCAGGACAAGCCGATCGAGGTGACGGTGGTGCGCGACACCATCAAGATCCGCGCCGTCCGCTCGCGGGTGGAAGATGGCGACATCGGCTATGTGCGCATCACCTCGTTCAACGAGCAGACCTACGACAACCTCAAGAAGGCCATCGAGGACCTGACCGCCCAGATCGGGCCGGACAAGGTCAAGGGCTACATCATCGATCTGCGCAACAATCCGGGCGGACTGCTGGACCAGGCGATCTCGGTGTCGGATGCGTTCCTGGAGCGGGGCGAGATCGTCTCCACCCGCGGCCGCAATGCCGACGAGACCCAGCGCTTCAATGCGCGCGGCGGTGATCTGGTGAAGGGCAAGCCCATCATCGTACTCACCAACGGCGGCTCGGCTTCGGCCTCGGAAATCGTCGCCGGTGCGCTGCAGGACCACAAGCGCGCCACCATCCTGGGCTCGCGCAGCTTCGGCAAGGGCTCGGTGCAGACCATCATTCCGCTGGGCGGCAATGGGGCGCTGCGCCTGACCACCGCGCGCTATTACACGCCGTCGGGCCGCTCCATCCAGGCCAAGGGCATCGAGCCGGACATCATCCTGGTGCAGGACATGCCCGCCGAGCAGAAGGCCAAGCTGGAAGCCGCCGGCGCCGACGGCACCCGTGGCGAGGCCTCGCTGAAGGGCCATCTGAAGAATGGCGACGACGAGCAGACCGGCTCGCCCTCCTACGTGCCGCCCGATCCCAAGGACGACACCCAGCTGAAGATGGCCAAGGAACTGCTGGAAGGCACGGTGAAGAACGCCGCCTTCCCGCCGAACCCGAACAAGACTACCCAGGCCAACTGAGGCAATCCGCTTCCGCGCCTGGCGCCATGATCGCTGCT
>CALRNP020000187.1:0-11818 GCA_943369575.1 Azorhizobium sp. AG788
CCAGGGCCGCCACGTCCGACGCAAGTCCCGCATCTTCCGCCGGCTGGAAGGCGTTCAGGTCGAGGATCTGCTGCGTGGTCATCGACGATGTTCCGCTGTTGTCGGTCGGCGGCTAGGAGCGGGTCTGCTCATGCACGGGCCGCGAGGAACGCACGCGCGAGCGCGACCGTGCCATCGGTATAGGGTACGCCCATGCTCTGGGCGGTGGGGGTCTCCGCATGGGAGGCGACCCAGGCGGTCAGCAGCATGCGGCGCAGCATGATGAACACCGGCAATTGCTCCACCTGCGCTTGGGAAAGCGGCGCGCGGGTGCGGTAGCCGGCGATCCAGGCAGCCATCAACTCCGGCACATAGGGCTCGTGCTCGATGAAGCTGATGGCGGCGGCGAAATCGTACAGGAACCAGGACAGGCCGCAGTCGTCGAAATCGATCAGTGCCAGGGTCTCGCCATCCACCAGCAAATTGGCCAGCCGCAGGTCGGCATGGATCAGGCCGAAGCTGTCCTCGGCGGTGCCGATGGCGGCCAGTTCCCGTTCCAGCGCCTGCGCGGTGCGCTCCAGGATGCGCTGGCCGTCGTCGGTCAGCCCCAGCGCCGCCCGCCAATCCCCCCACAAGGGCGTGGCCCCCAGCGTGGTCTCATAGGTCCAGGCCTTGCGGATGAAGCCAGGGGGCCGCTGCCAGGCGCGGGCCTGGGCGTGCAGGCCCGCATGGATGGCACCCAGCTTGTGGAACCAGCTAGCGAGATCGTCGCTCTCGGCGGGTTCGCGGCCGGGCAGGAATTCGAAGGCGACCACATGGCGGGTGCTCCCGCCGTGGTCCAGTTCGGCGATCAGCGTGCCATCGCTCTGCGGGATGGGGCGGGGCGTGCAAATCTCGCCGGCGGCCCGCAGCACTTGGATCCAGGCCAGTTCGGACCAGATCTCGGCGCGGGAGTGGTAGTCGGGCCGATGCACCCGGAACACCAGGTCGCCGATGCCAGTGTCGGTGGCCTTGAAGGTGGCGTTCTCAGAGATGGTCAGCAGGCTGAGGCGCGTCTGCGGTGACACCCCCCAGCGCGGCAGAGCGCGCCGGAGTCCGTCTTCGATGCCGCTCAGGAACTCGCCGTCATAGAGCACCGGGCGCTCCTCGTTCGTAGAACGCGCCCCTGCCCACACACAGCGCCGAGAGGCGCCAGTCTCAGCGCGCGGCGGAGGTCAGCCAGGAGAGCAGGGGATTGGCCGGCTCCGGTTTCGTGGGCAGGCTGGCCACCACCACGATACGGGTGACTTCGCCGCGCTTATAGGCGGCCAGGAACTTGTCATAGTCCTTGAACGAGACGCAGCCGTTGGAATCGCCGCGCGGCCCGAGCATGTAGGGATGGGTCAGGAAGCCGTCGCGGCCATACATCGGGTTGCCGCCCACCGGCTTCATGCGCAGCGCTTCCACGCCATGGAAGCGGGCCTCACGCATGGTCAGGTCATAGGTATTGGGCGGGGTGGGGCCGACCATCTTCTTGGAGACATGGCGCGGATCGTCGAACATATCGCCATAGCCGGAATGGGCTTCCATCTTGTCGCCATTGGGCATGTAGACGACGCGGCCCTTGATGTCATAGAGCGCGAAGCGGTCACCGGGGCCGGGCAGCAGGGCCTGGCCGGCGGGCGTCGGCTCCTTCTCCAGCGGGCGATCCGCCGGCTCCAGGCTCGCCACCTGCGGCTTGCCCTGCAACAGCGGATTTCGATTCGGCAGAGGCGGGGCTGACGACAACTGCGCCACTTCCGGCGGCGTCGCGCGCAGGGATTCATCCGGCGGCAGGCTGCGGCGGACGCCCAGCGGATTGGCCGAGGGCAGCGGGACCACCCGCACCATGGCCACCGCCGAATCCTTCGGCAGCGGCTCGGCGGCGAGCGCGGGTTCCGCCTCCGTGGGCGGCGTCGCGGTCGCCATGCGCAGGAACACCGAGGGCTTGGCGTCCAGGCTGGAGGCAAAGATCCAGTTGGGCATCGCCGCCACCAGGCCGGCGGACTGGAACGAGCTGATGTTGTTGAGGTCGGTCGGGGGAATGTCTTCCTGGAGCGCGGCCAGATCTTCGGCGCGGATCATGCGGGTGTCGGGCAGCGCCGGATCGGCGACGGTGGCCCGTTGCCCGCTCCAGCTGAACACCACGGCGGCGACCATCACCGCCGCGGCGGTGGCGCACAGGCCGATGGCGATCGTTCCGACGATGGGCAGAAGGGTCCGGGCATGGCTCGGCTGTTCGTTGCCGAACACGCCGTCGTCATCCTCGTCGATCCAAGCCGAATACGTCATGATCCTCGTGACTCAAACGGATTGCGGCCCGGTCCAAGGGACAGGGGGATGACCTGTCCGTGCATTCCCGCCGTGCGCCTTGTGGCGTCTGCCTGTGTCAGCACGTTGCCCAAACTTGGTGACTATTCCCTTTACGGGGCGACCTTGACCAAATCACGAAGGCGAGAATGTGAACCGGAGCCGTCCACGCCGCCGCTGCCGACAGCAAGGACCAGCGACCTTGTCCCAACCTCACCAATAGACATTTCAAGCTCTTAAGGGCGTTTTGTCCAGCCCCTCTCGGCAAATCCAGCACCCGTCGCTGCTTGCGCACGGCGGCAATGCGGCGCAGGGGCGCCTGGGAACAGAATCGGACGATGCTTTTGCCGCGCGCCACCTCGGCGCCAAGGTGCGACCATGACCTCTGCCGACCCCATGACGCTTGCCCTCGCCGACGATGTCACCGTCTCGGCCCTGTGGATGCAGCCGGCCACGCCAGAGGCGTGCCTGGTCCTGGCCCATGGCGCCGGGGCCGGCATGACCCATCCGGCCATGGCGGCGCTGGCGTCCGGTCTGTGTGCGCGGGGGATCGCCACCTTGCGCTATCAGTTTCCGTTCATGGAGCGCGGCTCCAAGCGCCCCGACGGGCCGGCGGTGGCGCAAGCGGCCGTGCGGGCGGCGGTGGCCGCGGCCGTGGCGCGGGCCGGCGATGTGCCGCTGTTCGCCGGCGGGCGTTCGTTCGGCGGCCGCATGACCGCGCAGGCGCAGGCGGGCGAGCCGTTGGCGGGTGTGCGTGGGCTGGTGTTCTTCGCCTTCCCGCTGCATCCGGCTGGCAAGCCGGGGACGGAGCGGGCGGAGCATCTGCGAGCCATCGAAATCCCGATGCTGTTCCTGCAAGGCACGCGCGATGGCCTGGCGACGCTCGATCTGCTCCAGCCGGTGGTCGAAAGCCTTGGGGACCGGGCCTCCCTGGTGCTGGCGTCGGAGGCCGACCACGCCTTCCACGTGCCGGCCAAGACCGGCCGCAAGGACGCCGAGGTGCTGGCGGATCTCCTGGATGCGGCCGCCCGCTGGATGCGCGCCCGTGCCTGAGGGCGGCGTGCCGTCAGGCTTGCATATGACGGGGGCGGGTGCATCACTGGGCGCAATCGGACCCGTGATCCTGCCGGTGCGTCGCGCGCGGCGATGAGGGCGCGGTCCTTATAAACGGCCGAGGAAACCCATGCGCATCAAAGCCGCCGTGCTCCACGCTTCGCCTATCGCCAAGCCTTATGCGGTGACCCGCCCGCTGCGGATCGAGACCGTGGAGCTGGATCCGCCGGGGCCGGACGAGGTGCTGGTGAAGATCGCCGCCGCCGGCCTGTGCCATTCCGACCTGTCCGTCATCAATGGCGACCGGCCGCGGCAGATCCCCATGGTTCTGGGCCATGAGGCGTCCGCCGTGGTGGTGGAAACCGGGGCCGGGGTCACCGACCTCGTGCCCGGCGACCATGTGGTGATGAGCTTCCTGCCCACCTGCGGCCACTGCCAGCCCTGCGCCGAAGGCCGCGCCCAGCTCTGCGCCCCCGGCGCCGCCGCCAATGGGGCGGGCGTGCTGCTCTCCGGCGCCCAGCGCCTGCATTGCGACGATGGCACCGACGCCTATCACCATTGCGGGGTCTCGGCCTTCGCCGAATATGCGGTGATCTCCCGCCGCTCTATGGTCAAGATCGACCGCGACTTCCCGCTGGTGGAAGCGGCCCTGTTCGGCTGCGCGGTCATGACCGGCGTGGGCACCATCGTGAACACGTGTGGTGTGCGTCCGGGCCAGAGCGTGGCCGTGGTGGGGCTGGGCGGGGTCGGCCTGTCCTCGGTTCTTGGCGCGGTGGCGGCGGGGGCGGAGCGGGTGATCGCGCTTGACCTCTCGCAGGCCAAGCTCGATCTGGCCCGTTCGCTCGGCGCCACCGACACCTTCCTCGCCAGCGACCCCGATGTGGTGGAGGCGGTGCGCGCCGCCACCGGCGGCGGCGTCGACCATGCGGTGGAAATGGCGGGCTCGGCGCCGGCGTTCGAACTGGCCTACAAGATTACCCGCCGCGGCGGCACTACCGCGACGGCGGGCCTCGCCAATCCCAATGCCCGCGTCTCGCTGGCGCCGGTGCATCTGGTGGGCGAGGAGCGGGTGATCCGCGGCAGCTACATGGGCAGTTGCGTGCCGATGCGCGACATTCCCCGCTATATCGCCCTGCAGCAGCGGGGCCGGCTGCCGGTGGAAAAACTGCTCTCCAGCACCGGGCCGCTGGAGGAGATCAACGCCGCCTTCGACCTCTTGGACCAGGGCAAGGTGGTGCGCCACGTCATCACCTTCTGACCGGCGGAGCCATGCGGCCGCGGCGGGCTTCGCCGCGCACCGCATGCAGCAGGCGCGCGGCATGTTGACTAAGCGGCATCGCGCCCATAGGCTCATCTAAACGATTAAAAATAACCCCTGCACGTCACGCCTTACGCCAATTCGGGCGGTGCAGGGACATAAGAGGCTCAGCCTCGCACTGGGAGAAACCGATGAAACGCCTCCTCCTGGCCGGCCTCGGCCTTGCCATGACCTGTGTTCTTCCCCTCAGCGCCGCCCAAGCGGCCTATCCGGAGCGGCCGATCACGCTGATCGTGCCCTGGGGTGCCGGCGGCGGCACCGATGCGGTCGCGCGCATCATCGGCTCGCTGCTGGAGCGGGATCTGGGCCAGCCGGTGGCGGTGGTCAACCGCACCGGCGGCCAGGGCGTCGTGGGCCATCAGGCGATCGCCGATGCACCGGCGGACGGCTACACCATCGGCCTGCTGACCGTGGAAATCGGCATGATGCATTGGCAGGGCCTCACCAAGCTCGACTACAGCGCCTATACGCCGCTGGCGCTGGTGAATGAGGATGCCGCTGGCCTCCAGGTGCGGGCGGATTCCCCCTACAAGACCGCCAAGGACGTCATCGACGACGTCAAGAAGAGCCCCGGCAAGTTCAAGGCGTCGGGCACCGGCCAGGGCGGCATCTGGCATCTGGCGCTGGCCGGCATGCTGTCGTCGCTGAAGGTGGAGCCGTCCAGCGTGCCGTGGGTTCCCAGCCAGGGCGCCGCGCCCGGCCTCCAGGACCTGATGGCCGGCGGCGTGCAGATCGTCACCTGCTCGCTGCCCGAGGCGCGTTCGCTCATCGATGCCGGCCGGGTGCGCAGCCTGGCGGTAATGGCCAAGGAGCGCTCCAAGCTGATGCCGGACGTGCCGACCTTGAAGGAAGCCACCGGCAGCGATTGGACCATCGGCGCTTGGCGCGGCCTCGCCGGCCCCAAGGGCCTGCCGAAGGACGTCACCGACAAGCTCGGGGCGGCGCTGAAGAAGGCCTATGAGAGCAAGGACTATCAGGACTTCCTCACCAATCGCGGCTTCGGCGGCCGCTGGGCGGAAGGCGCGGCCTTCGGCACCTTCATG
Organism: Azorhizobium sp. AG788; assembly: GCA_943369575.1. Taxonomy (GTDB): domain Bacteria; phylum Pseudomonadota; class Alphaproteobacteria; order Rhizobiales; family Xanthobacteraceae; genus Azorhizobium. The sequence goes on from CALRNP020000187.1 coordinate 5,722, forward strand.
GCCGAGAGCGATGCGGCGCTCGGGGCGGTGATGAAGGAAGTCGGCATCGCGAAGTAATCCGGCTCGCTGCGTCAGGAGGGCTTAGCCCATGCGCGTCAACGACCTCATTCTCGCGATTGTGGTGATCATCGGCGCGGCGGCCCTGGCCGCCGCCGCGTCGACCCTGCCGCCGATCCCCGGCCAGAAATTCGGCGCCGACGTCTTCCCCATGGTGACTGCGGGCGGCCTGTTCCTCTGCGGTCTCGTGCTCGCAGGCAAGACCCTGCGGGCGGGCGCCGGCCCGCTGGCCAGCCTCGGCTGGGCGCGGGAATGGCAGGCGGCGCTGCGGGCGCTGGGCACATTGGCCGCCGTGGCGCTCTACATCGTGCTCGCGCCCTTGGCCGGGTTCGTTGTGGCCTCGACCGTGATGCTGCTGGTGCTGTTCCTGCAGCTTAAGGTGCGCCCGCTGGTCGCCGGTCCGGTGGCGGTGTTCGCGACGCTCTGCATCTATTACGCCTTCGCCCACGGCCTGCGGGTGCCGTTGCCGCGCGGCATCATCGAGGGCCTGTTGTGATGGCGGCGATCGAGACCGGAATTGGCCTGGTCATGCACTGGAACGTGCTGCTGGTCATCCTAGCGGCGGCGGCGTTCGGGCTGGTGGTGGGGGCCATTCCCGGCCTGACCGCCACCATGGCTATCGCGCTGCTGGTGCCCATCACCTTCTTCATGGACCCCATCTCGGCCGTGGGGGCGATGATCTCCTGCTCGGCCATGGCGATCTTTGCCGGCGACATCCCCAGCACCCTGATGCGGATGCCCGGCACCCCGGCCTCCGCCGCTTATACCGACGAATGCTACGCCATGACCCGCAAGGGGCAGGCGGAAGTGGCGCTGGGCGCCAACGTGCTGTTCTCCGCCCTGGGCGGGCTGTTCGGCACTTTGGTGCTGATCGTCAGCGCGCCCTTGCTGGCGGAAGTGGCGCTGGGCTTCTCGTCATTTGAGTATTTCTGGCTGGCGCTGCTGGGGCTGACCTGCGCCATCTTCATCGGCTCGGGATCGCCGGTGAAGGGCTTGATTTCGCTGTTCATCGGCCTGTTCGTGGCCTCCATCGGCCTGGATAACCCCGGCGGCATCCCGCGCTTCACCATGGGCAATACCGACCTGATGAGCGGGGTGGATTTCATCCCGGCCATGATCGGCCTGTTCGCGGTGTCGGAGGTGATCCGCACCATGGCCTCGGGGGCCAAGGACTGGGACGTCAAGCAGACCTCGCTCGGCAATCCGCTGCGCGGCTGGGGCACCATGCTCGTCAAATATTGGCCGCAGCAGATCCGCGGCAATATCACCGGCACCGCCATCGGCATTCTGCCCGGCGCCGGCGCCGATATTGCCGCCTGGGTCTCCTATGCCATGAGCCGCCGCTTCTCCAAGACGCCGGAGAAGTTCGGCACCGGGCATGTGGAAGGCATCATCGAGAGCACCTCGTCGAACAATGCCGCCTTGGCGGGGGCGTGGGTGCCGGCGCTGGTGTTCGGCATTCCCGGCGACAGCATCACCGCCATCGTCATCGGCGTGCTCTATCTGAAGGGGCTCAATCCCGGCCCGACCTTGTTCCTGAACAATCCTGAATCCATCTATGCGGTGTTCTTCATCTTCATCCTCGCCAACATCGCCATGGTGCCGCTGGGCCTGATGGCGCTGAAGGCGGGAACGGCGCTGCTGCGGGTGCCCCGCCGCATCCTCATGCCGCTGATCCTGCTGTTCTGCGTGGTCGGCGCCTTCGCCGTGAACAATTCGGTCTATGGCATCCTGCTGATGCTCGGTTTCGGAGTGCTGGGCTTCTTCATGGAGGAGCATGACGTGCCCATCGCGCCGTGCGTGCTGGGCATCGTGCTGGGCAAGATGCTGGAGGAGAGCTTCGTGACCTCCATGATCAAGTCCGACGGCGACCTGCTGGGCTTCTTCCAGCGGCCGATCTCCGCCGGCCTCGGCGTGGTCACCATCCTGGTCTTGCTGCTGCCGCTCTGGACCTGGCTACGCCGCCACAAGGCGGTTCAGCGCGCGGCGGGATAGAGCGGCGCCAGCCGCGCGCCACGGGCCGGCTTGCGCGTGCGCTGGCGGGCCCGTTTCTCCTGCTGCCAGATCTTCAGGAACCGCCGGCCCTGCCAGGGCGAAAGCGCGGGACCGTACAGATTGGCGCATAGGCCCTCCACGGCCTCTGCCATGGCGGACGTCGCCATCGGCCCGGCAAGCGAGGGCTGAGCCTGGTCCTTCGGGGCCGGGACGAACCCCAGCCAATCCAGGAAGGCCCGATGGGCGGCGGCGGCATCATTGGCCGCGCAGGCCGTCTTCAGCGCCGCCTCGGCGGCTGCCAGGGTCCGCGGCTTGGCGGCCGCGGGCCGCGCTGACTTGGCCGAGAGTTTGCCGGGGCGCGAGACCGCTTGCGGCGCTTGGGCAGACGGCTCTGGCGGGGCCTTGGTGCGGCGCAGCCGTGTCCACAGCAACGCCAGCGCAAAGACGCCCGTCACCGCCAGGGCCAGCGCCACCAGGCGGTCGCGGCTCAACAGCGCCAGCAGCGCCAGAATGCGCGCGGTCAGATCCGCCGGCGGCGGCGGTGCGGTGACGGTTGGTGCCTCTGTGGGCGGCGGCGGCGCGGTACCGGATGCGGACGGCGTCGGCGCGGGCGCGGGGGCCTGGGCGATGGCGGCGGGCTGTACCTGGAAGGTCTCCGCCGGCAGGGTGACCATTTCCTGCTTCTGGGTGTCGATGTTCCACCACGGCACCTCGATGGCCGGCAGCGTGAAGGCGCCAGGCCGGGTGGGCACCACGGAAATGGTCTTCATGAGGATGGCGCCGGCCTCGCCCTGTACCGGCCGGCTTTCCGCCCGGCTGCTCTCTTCATACTGCCGCAGCCCCGGCACCTCGGCCGGCTCGATGGGCGGCAATTGGTTGGCGGCGGTGCCGCGGGCTTCCAGGCGAATGGTGCGGGTTAGCGTCTCGCCCACCTTGGCGGTGTCCGGCGGCTGCGACCAGCGGCTGGCGATGGTGACGCCGCGCGACGGCAGGAACCAGCCGGTGGCTGCTGCCGGGCGTTCCTTGACATTCACCGTCACCGGATTGGACTTCAAGGTGACGTCGCGGGCGAAATCGGGCGTGTTGTTGAGCCAGGGCGTCGGCACGCCGCCACGGCCGAGCAACTGGGCCATGTCGTTGGAAGGGCTGGAACTGGAATAGCCCGGCACCTTGGCATTCAGGACCACGGGCTCGATCTCGATCGGCCCGCTGCGCTGCGGGCGCATGAGGTAGCCTTGCTCGGTCACCCGGTAGCGCTGTTTGCCGATGGTGCGGATATAGCTGCGCTGATCGCCCTGCTCCACGAAGGTGGCGCCCTGGGCGGTGGGCCGGGTCCAGGAGGAGCCGGGGCGCAGGCCGACGCTGTCATAGATGCGCACCGAAATGGGCACCTCGCTCTGCACGAAGGGCGAGACGTCGCCGACTTCGGTGCGGATGAACAGCGGACGGTCCTCGACGGCATTGCCGCTCGCCCCGCCGCTGGCCGCCGGCACCACCTGCACGGCGACGGGCGGCGCGCTCAGGCCGGCGACGGACAAAGCGGGGATGGTCACCTTGCCGGTCTTCTTGGGCGCCAGTGTCAGCACCCACTCGTTCACCTGAACCCGCTTGCCGTCCACGATCATGTTGCGGCTGCGCCGGCCCTGGCCCACCACCTCGAAATCGCGGGTGAGGGGGGAGAGGTCCGGCGGCTCGCGGCCGTCGCCGCCGGTGAGGCTGAGCACATATTCCACCGTCTCGCCGGCGACGATGGAGGCGCGGTCGACGGTGGCGTTCAAGGTGGCGGCGAAGGCAGGAGAGAGCGCCAGCAGCCCGCAGCCCAGCGCCAGGGCGCTGAGCGTCAGGCGTCGAGGGCGCGCGCGGTCGGGCATGCGGGGGCTCACGGCTGGTCCACTCCCTGCACGGGAACAATGCCGCCCAGATAGTGGCTGCGAATGCGGGCGCGCAACAGGCCGGTGGGATCATCCGGCACCATGCGCAGCGCCTGCTCGCTATTCTGCTTCTGCTCGTCGGTGAGCGGACGCGCCACCACACCGGGATCCTGCGGCGGCTGATCGGCGCGCGGCGGCGGTTGCTGCGGCGGGGGCGGCGGCGGTGGCGGCTGCTGGGGCGGCGGCTGTTGAGGGGGCTGCTGCGGCGGGGGCGGATTGCCCTGCGGCGGCTGCGGCTTTCCCTGCGGGTCCTTAGCCTGAGCGTCCTTGCCGGGCTCCGGCTTGGCCGGCTGGCCGGGCTTTCCGGCCGGATCGGGCTTGGCGGGTTCGGGCTTGGCGGGTTCGGGCTTGGCGGGCTCCGGCTTTTGGGGCGGCGGCTGCTGGCCCTTCGGGTCGGGCTGCTTGGGGTCGGGCTTGTCCGGGCCCGGTTTGTCCTGACCGGGTTTATCCTGTCCAGGTTTGTCCTGACCTGGCTTCTCCTGGCCCGGCTTGTCGTCGCCGGGCTTCTTGTCCTTGTCCTGCCCCTTGTCCTTGTCCTTATCCTTGTCCTGGCCTTGGCCCTTGTTCTTGTCGTTCTCCTGCTGCTTCTTGGCATCCAGAAGCCGCTGCACCAGGTCGCGATTGAAGATTGCGTCCTCGTCATTGGGATTGGCGGCGATGGCGGCGTCATAGGCGCTGATGGCGTCTTCCAGCTTGCCGGCGCGGGCCAAAGCGTTGCCGCGATTATAATCGCCGCCAGGCTGGCGCTCGAAGCCGGCCGCGGCCCCGGCATAGTCGCCGGACTTGTACTGGCTGCTGGCCTGCCATGCCGGATCCTGGAAGCGGCGGGCGGCGGCATCATAAGCGCCGCTCTCGAACGCGCGGGCGCCCTGCTGGTCCGGGGTGCGCCAGAGATTGTCCCAACGGCTGTCCGCCTCGGGCGCCTGCGCGCCCGCTGCCTGCGGCGGCGGGGCGAACACGTCGTCCTGCGCCGCCGGGTCGGTATTGGACGCGCCCGCCGGGGCGGCGTTGGCCGGGGCGGGGGCCAGCGTGCCCGAGAGGCTCAGCCCCAGCAGCACCACCGCGATCCAGCCGCGCCGGAAGGCGAGGGAGGCTAGAACGGCCACCACCACCACCACCCACGGTCCGCGATCCAGCCACTGGTCGGCGGAGAGGCCGCTGTTCTGCAACTGGCCAGTGCCGGTGCCCAGGCTGCCGGGGGGGCGGGCGAAGATGGTGTCGAGGTCGGTGTCATCGGCGGAGATGCGGGTGAAGCGGCCATGGCCAGTGCTGGCCAGTTGGGCGAGCCGGTCAGTCTCCAACTGGGTGGCGCGCACGGTGCCGTCACGGTTGCGGATGGTGCCGCCGTCATAAGACACAATCGGGGTTTTCTCCGGCGTGCCGACGCCGATGGCGCTGACCGTATAGCCCGCCTTCAACGCCGCCGCCGCCGCCTCCTGGGTGCGGGCGGGGCGGTCGCCGGTGCCGTCGCCGATCAGCACGATCCGTCCGGTGCGGGCGCCGGCATTGCGCAGCAGGTCCACGGCGGTGGCGATGGCCAGATCCGGCCGGTCGTCCAGCACCGGCATCAGATCGGTGGCCAGTTCCGGCACCATCTGGCCGATCACCCGGCCGTCCTCGGTCAGGGGCGCGGCCACGAACGGCGCGTCGGCGAAGATCACCAGCGCCACCTGCCCGCCGCGCATGCGGTTGAGGATGTCCTCCACCTTATGCCGGGCCGCCAGCAGGCGGGTGGGGTTCTGGTCCGCCGCATTCATCGACTGGGCGAGGCTGAGCACGATCACCGTCGGGTCCAGATGATCCAGCGCCGGGGTGGGCAGTTTCTGCCAGGCGGGGCCGGCCATGGCGAGACAGGCCAGCAGCCAGCCGGCCATCAGCGCCGTGATCGGCCAGCGCCGGCCCCGCGCGGTCTCCTGCAACGCAAGATGCTTCAGCAGATGGGCATCCACCAGCCCGCGCCACGGATCGCGGCCGGCGCCGATCCGCCGCCATGCCAGGACCGCCAGCAGCAGCGCCGGCAGCACCGCCAGCAGCCATTCCGGCCGCAGGAAGTGGAAGTCGGTGAAAGGTGGGGGCAGCGTCATCATGGCCGCACGCCCTCCGGGTTCGCCGCC
>CALRNP020000188.1:0-11575 GCA_943369575.1 Azorhizobium sp. AG788
ACTTCCTGGGCCACCACCGCGAAGCCCTTGCCCATCTCGCCGGCACGCGCCGCCTCGATGGTGGCGTTCAGCGCCAAGAGGTTGGTCTGGCTGGCGATATTGGTGATCAGGATCACCACTTCGCCGATCTTGGCCGCCGACTGCGACAGTTCGATGATCTCGGACTGGGTGCGGGCGGTCTCGTCGGCGGCCGTGGCCGCGATTTTGGCGGCGAGGGACACCTGCGAGCCGATCTCGCGGATGGAGGCGGTCATTTCCTCGGTGGAGGCGGCGACCGTCTGCACGTTATGGCTGGCGACCTGGGCGGCGCCGCCCACCGCCTCGGCCTGGCGAGAGGTTTCCTCGGCGCTGGTGGCGAGGTTGCGGGCCGCTTCCGAGACCTCGTTGGAGGAATGGGCAAAGGCCGTGGCGAGGACGCCCATGCTGGCTTCAAACGCGCTGGCGATCTCCAGGCGCTCGTTGCGGACCTTCTGCGCCGCCCGCTGCTCCTGGAGAGCGGCGTCGGCACGCATCTGCTCGGCCTCGACCAGGCCCAGGCGGAAGGTCTCCAGGCTCCTGGCGATGTTCCCGACCTCGTCCTTGCGCTCGGTGCTGGGCACGGTGACGGTGAGCTTGCCGGCCTGGACCTCGGCGACCACCGCCATGATCTTGTTGATCGGTCTCACGATGCCGTAGCGGGTGACGAGGCCGGAGATGATTAGGGCGGCAATCACAACGCCGCCCATCAAGACATTGAGCAAGGTGACGGTGGAGGCAGTGGACTGTTCAAGCTTCGCCAGTTCCGTCTGCGACTGCGCAACGCCTTGGTCGATGACTTTATCCACCGCATCGACGTGCCGGCGCAGGACGGGATCACAATCCGTCGCCATCAAACGACCAGATTGAATGATGTCGTCCGGGGTCAGGGTTTCCCGCGCCAGTTTGAGGGTCGGTCCGCAGACGCCGCTCAGAGCCGCGCGTATATCGGCAACGGTCTGGTCGATCTGAGACGTGAGCGCGGGCAAGAGCGCCTTGGCGTCCTTGGCACGGCTCTCCAACCCCGTGATGGCCTCCGCGTAGCGCGCGTCCCCGGCTTTCACCTCCGCCTCTGTGGTGGCCATCACCAATTCATAGATGGCGCGCTGCAGGCCAACCGTCTGGCGGCTGAGGCGAGCGAGCTGAAGATAGCCGACATCTTGCTTTATCGCCGCGTTGAAAGCGTTTGATCCATCATTGATCAGGGTGTTCGAGAATAACGTACCACCGATGGCACACAGGCCAAGCATGATTATGAGCAAACTGATCTTGAACGTGATCGGAAGATTACGGAAACACATAGATTTACCTCGCGCTTTCGGGGCATGATCACATTGATTTTGCTTATTGAAACATCCGTTTCGAAATAAAAAGATATTGAAAATGACATTTCTGAATGATTATTATTATGCAACGGATGCCAACCACTCAATAACCGATAAAATCCAGCGACCCACTAGCCGATCACCAACGCAGAAGACGCTCTTAATGACTTCAATCGCACGCTCTATTGACGGCATTAGATGTCTCTAATACGACTAACCATACGTCACATGTATTTTTTAAGCTCTGCAACCCAATTATTGAGCGATAAAATATCAGAAATGTCTTTTATTTCCTGAACAACATCAGACAACTATCTGGTTTATGATCGATATTTGACAGTGACGATTTCCGACCCCGCAGGCGGAGAAAACCAGGAACCATGCCCGGCAGATGGTTGCTCCTGTGGGAAGATCAGCAAGATCTGGTCCCGGTCAGCTTGCCTCTGCCTGATCGGACCAATCTCTTCCCTCCAGGCGCTGAATGACGGCAAGGTCCGGTCTCTCGTCCTCAATCCGGCCGCCTGAAACGCAACAAGGGCCCCGCACATGGCGCGGGGCCCTTGGTCTGCGAGCGGTTTTTTTTGGGGGGGGGCAGCCGGCGCGCAGCTTGCGCACCATCCGTTCCACTTTCACCTTCAGCGGCGGGCCTGGCCTGGGCGTGAACCGGGCGGCGCAGGCCGCTAGGGCGACAGAGGGGAACGCCGGCAACGTGGGCGAAATCCCGCAGGCCACCAACCCGTCGCGCAGGGGCGAGGATGCCCCTCTCGCACCAGACGTACGAAAGCGTCCGTTTCGAACCCCTCTGCCGATCTACACCATTTTGGATCTATTTACCGCTCGCAGCCGCCGGAGGCTGCAGGGGCAGCGCCTCTGCGGGCTGCCGGAGCGGTTGGGCGGCGGACCCGAGTCGGGATCGGGAGGATGGGCGATCATCCGGGCCGAAAGTCGCCGCAGCGCCAATTTGGGAGCCTCGGCGCCGGGCGCGAGGCGGCGCTGGCCCGCGGCAAGATCCGCGTGCAGACCCGCGCAAGGTGGCGCAAAGCAGACGATTTTTGTTTCAGAACAACCGCATCAGAATGGCCAGCAACGCGGCCGAGCCGCCCATCACCGCACCGTAGCTGATAAACTCAGTCATGGGTTTTCCCCGCTTGGTTTCCCTTGGCCTCGTGATAGGCGCGCCATGCCGCCCTTGCACGGCCAGATAATACCGTTCCCGATCAGCCGCGCCGCCAGAATGGCTCCAGAATGAATGGAACCGATAGCACAACCGCTGTTGTGCAAATGTGGAGCCTCCCTCGGCGTGCCACCGGCGGCAGGCGGGAACCTTCTTTCGCCCGCCCTCGTTTCCTGTGACCGAGTGATGGGAGCACGCAGATGAATTCGGACAATGTGACGGGCATGGCCAACGAAGCCGGCGGCCGGGTGAAGGAAGCGGCGGGCGCACTGTCGGGCAGCAATTCGCTGCGCGGCGAGGGCCTGTACGATCAGGCCGTGGGCGGCGCCCAGCGGGCGTTCGGTGATGCCAAGGACATGGCCAAGGAAGGCAGCCGCAAGGTGAGCCGGACGGTCGAGGACAAGCCCATGTCGGCCATCCTGGTGGCCGGGCTCGCGGGCTTCGTGGTCGGCTTCCTCATCGCCCGCTGAGACGGCCAAGCCGACCAGCCGGCCCATATTGCGTTTCCTCTATCAGGCGCCCGGCCTCTGCCGGGCGCCTTTATTTTGCGCGTCGCCATCCCAAGCTGCGGATGGCGACGCCCGGCCGTAAGGCCAAGCTCTCCCCCCGACGAAGGCCGCGCCCGCGTGATCGCGCAAGGCTGCGCCTCGCACGGCTCCGCCTGCCCCAGGGCCGCCTTATCCGCGCCGGCGCCATGGCGGGGACGCGGCAATCCCACGGCCAAGATGGAACCTTATGGTTGATGTGGTGTTGACCTCACGAACGCCACGCCAGCGCTCATGGTTGGCAAGCGCTCAGGTTTGAACTCACCGCTTGCGGCTCACCCTACGGGGGTAACAGCCGCACCATCCGGAGGACGACCAATGGGCACGGTTACTGATCCGCAGACGCTGAACTCCTCGCGGATCCTCATCGGCACCAAGGAGCGGGAAGTCTCGTCCTTGGCGGACGTGCTCGGCTTCATCCGCGAATGCGACGGCGACGGGCTCGCCGAGCTGCTGTCCAGCCAGACCCGCGACATGGATGGCAATGACGGCGAAGTGATCCTGGCGCTCAAGGGCCGCCTCGAAGCGTTCCGCCATGTGCTCGCCGACGATATGGCGGCCACCGTCTGATCGCCGGCACCCCTGACCTTTGGGGGCCGCGCGCCCTCCCCTCAGAGAGATCGAGAGCCATGACCCTCCACCTGAGAACTCTTCCTGACATCGACGCGCCGCAGATGCGGCCGGCGTCGGCGCGTCAGGTGCCCAATTGGGGTGCCTTCCTGGCGCGACCCATCCGCCTCGCCGACGGCGAGACGGTTCTGGAACGGCTGTGGGACGCGGCGGATATCCTGCACACCCGCGCCGCCTCCAGCGTCGAGTTCCAGTTGTCCGACACCTCGCTGATGCAGGCCGCCGCCACCGGCAAGAAGGCCGACATCAGCGATGCGACCGTCCATCTGGAACGCTATCTGCGCAGCCACGCGCTGATCTGATCGCCGGCGGGAATGCCCGCCGGTTTTGCCCACGGCTCGCGCGCGCCCCGCATGGGCGGGAGCATATGATCCTCACCGCCCCTCCATCGCCGCGCTCGGGCGCCGCAGGGTGGGATCGAACGGATTCAATCGGTTGCCAATCTCGCGGGCTTCCCGCTTGAGCAATTCGGCGATGACCAGATTGCGCTCCGGCGTCATGCGGTCGGTGGTGCTGCCGACGCTCAAGGCCGCCACCGCATCGCCCTCGCGCCCGAACACCGGCACGCCCAGGCCCGCCATGCCGGGAATGAGGCCAGCGGCGCCGTCGCAATAGCCCTGGATCCGCACCCGCGCGATTTCCGCCCGCAGAAAGCCCTCATCGAATGCCGAGAGGGCCCGCATGCGCGGGAGATTATAGCGGATCACCTCATCCTGCTCGCCCTCCGGCAGGAAGGCCAGGATCGCCATGGCGCCCTGGCCGATGCCCAGCATCACCGTGCCGCCCACGTCGCCGGTGAAGCTGCGGATCGGCAAAGGGCCGCTGGAGCGGTCGATGCACACCGCATCGAAGCCATTGCGCACCATCAGGAAAATGGTCTCGCCCAAAGCCGCGGTCAGGCGCAGCAGCGCCGGGCGGGCGAGATCGCGCAGGTTCATCGGGCTGCCGGCGCTGGCCGCCAGCACGAACAAGCCGAGCCCGAGGCGATAGAGCTTCGACTTGGCATCGTGCTCCACCATGCCCTCCTCCATCAGCCCATGAAGTAGCCGATGCACGGTGGGCCGCGGCAGATCCACGGCCTCCGCCAGATCTTTCAACCGCACCCCGCGTCGCTCGGATCGCGCCAACTGGCGCAGAACGGTGAAGATGCGGCTGGTTGCAGAGACGGCCTCGGCCATAAAGTCCACTCAATGGTATATCGACAGCCTATATTCACATAAAATTCCGCTGAACGAAACTGTCTGCGAAACATGCACATTTGATGGAATTTTTGCGCTTGCGCGTCTTCTGGTCAGGTTCCAGCCTAAGGGCCACTGAAGTGAAATTGGGACCGGGATTATGGCTCGTTGGCGCGTCGGGGTGGATTCGGGCGGAACCTTCACGGACATCTGCCTGTTCGACGAGGACGATGGCCGGGTCGAGGTGTGGAAGGTGTCCTCCACGCCGGACGATCCGTCCCGTGGCATCGCCGAAGGGGTGGAACAGGGCATGCGCCGGGTGGTGCCGGATGCGGGCGATGCGCCCGCCGCCAGCGTCTCCTATTTCGGCCATGGCACCACGGTCGCCACCAATGCGCTGATCCAGCACAAGGGCGTGCCCACCGGGCTGGTGACCACCGACGGCTTCCGCGACCTATTGGAAATCGGCCGCCAGAAGCGCCCGGATCTCTATGACCTCTCCGCCGACAAGCCCCCGACTTTGGTGCCCCGCGCTCTGCGCATGGGCGTGCCGGAGCGGGTGCGCCAGGATGGCGGCATCGACCTGCCGCTGGACGAAGGCGCCATGCGCGCCGCCGGCCGCGAACTGAAGAAGGCCGGCGTCGCCGCCATCGCGGTGAGCTTCCTCTATGGCTTCGTGCGGCCCGAGCATGAGGCCCGCGCGGTGGAGATCCTCAAAGAGGAACATCCCGACGCCTTCATCTGCTCCGGCCATGAGGTGGCGCCCGAGTTCCGCGAATATGAGCGGCTCTCCACCGTGGTGCTGAACGCCTATCTCGGCCCGGTGATGAAGTCCTATATCGAAAAGCTCACCCCGCGCCTCACCGCGCTGGGCATGACCGCCACCCCGCACCTGACCCAGTCCAATGGCGGCGTCATCGGCTTCTCCACCGCCGCCGCCATGCCGGTGCGCACCATCCTGTCCGGCCCCTCCACCGGGGTGGTCGCGGCCCAGGTGGTGGGCGAGTTGGCGGGCTTCCCCGACATCATCACCTTCGACATGGGCGGCACCTCCACCGACGTGGCGCTGCTCAAGGGCGGGGTGTGCAAGCTGACCTCGGAAGCCAATGTCCATGGCTATCCGCTGAAAGCCCCGATGCTGGACATCCACACCGTGGGTGCCGGCGGCGGCTCCATCGCCTTCGTGGATTCCGGCGGCTTCCTGAAGGTCGGCCCGCGCTCCTGCGGCGCCTTCCCGGGTCCGGTCTGCTACGACAAGGGCGCGGAAGAACCCGCCACCACCGACGCCAATGTGGTGCTCCAGACCCTGAACCCCACCCATCTGCTGGGCGGCCGCATGGCGGTGCGCCAGGATCTGGCCAAGGCGGCCATCGGCAAGCTGGCGGACAAGCTGGGCCTGGGCGTCATGGAAACCGCGCAGGGCATCCTGTCGGTGGTCACCGCCAACATGGCGAAGGCCATCCGGGTGATCTCGGTGCAGCGCGGCCATGATCCGCGCGACTATACCATGATGGCGTTTGGCGGCGCCGGCCCCCTGCATGCGGCCCGGCTCGCCAAGGAACTGGACATGCGCCGGGTGCTGGTGCCGCGCAATCCCGGCATCCTGTGCGCCATGGGCCTGCTGCTCACCGACCTGCGGGCCGATTTCGCAGCCACCAAGCTGATGCCCCTGGCGGATGGCTCCCGTCCGGCGGTGGAAGAGGCGTTCAGGGCGCTGGGCGCGCGGGCGGAAGCCTGGTTCGACCATGAAGAGATCGCCGCCGATGCCCGCCAGCTGATCCGCACCGTCGACATGCGCTATGCCGGGCAGAACTACGAACTCTCGGTACCCCTGCCCGACGGCCCGGTGACCGCCACCAGCCTGGAGCATCTGGCCGAGGGCTTCGAGGAGGCCCATCGCCAGCGCTACGGCTTCATCGCCGATGGCGAGGCGGTGCAGATCGTCACCCTGCGGGTGGAAGCCGCGGGCCTGGTGAAGAAGGCGACGCTGAAGTCCTACCCCTCCGAGGGCCTGGATGCCTCGTCCGCCATCATCGGCAAGCGCGGCGTGTGGTTCCCCGAGGCCGGCGACTTCGTGCCGACCCCGATCTATGACCGCGAGGCGCTGAAATCCGGCAATCGCTTCTCCGGCCCGGCCATTGTTGAGCAGATGGATACCACCACGGTGGTGCCCCCCGGCATGACGGCCCGCGTCGATTCCTATCTCAACCTCATCCTCGAGGTGGTGGCATGAGCACCCTCAAGTCCAGTCCCGCGCTGTCGCCGGCTCCCGCGCTCGATCCCATCACCGTGGAGGTGATCGGCGCCTCGCTCTCCTCCATCGTGGAAGAGACCGGCGAGGCGCTGATCCGCGCCTCTTATTCCACCAACATCAAGGAGCGGCGCGACTGCTCCACGGCGCTGTTCGACGCCGCCGGCAATACTTTGTGCCAGGCCGAGCACATCCCGATCCATCTGGGCAGCTTCATCGGCATCGTGCCGCATATCCTGAAGCTGCACCCCACCGCCGAGATGAAGCCCGGCGACGTGTTCGTGGGCAATGACGCCTATGCGGGCGGCGGCACCCATCTGCCCGACATCGTTCTGGCCGAGCCGATCTTCATCGATGGCGTCATCGTCGCCTGGACGGTGAATCTGGCCCATCACTCCGACTTCGCCGATCGCGGCCACGCCCATATCTATCAGGAAGGGCTGCGCATTCCCCCGGTGCGGCTCTATCGGGCGGGCGAACTCAACAAGGATGTGCAGGACCTGATCCTGCTCAATTGCCAGGTGCCGCACGAGCGCCTGTCGGACCTGCGGGCGCAGATGGCGGCCAACCGCGTCGGCGTGCAGCGCTTCCAGGCCCTGTGCGCCAAGTATGGCACGGCGGTGGTGCTGGCGGCGGGCGATGCACTGCTGGATTATGCCGAACGCCGCATGCGCGCCGGCATCGCCGCCATTCCCGACGGCACCTATCGCTTCGCCGACGTGTTCGACAATTCCGAGATCGACGGCACCCTGCCGCTCAGCGTCGCCATCACGGTCGCCGGCGATTCCATGACCTTGGACTTCGACGCCCCGGACCAGATCCGCGCCGGCATCAACATGACCCACACCGCATTGCAGGCCACCGCTTATTATGTGGTGAAATCGGTGGTGGACCCCACCATCCTGCCCAATGCGGGCCTCGCCCGTCCGCTCACCGTCACCGCCCGCGCCGGCTCGGTGGTCAGCTGCGTGCATCCCGCCGCCGTCAACGGCCGGGTGCAGACCTGCCAGCGGGTGGCCGACCTGATCCTGGGCGCCTTGGCCCATGCGGTGCCGCACAAGGTCACCGCCTGCTCCAACAGCACCTGCACGGTGGCGACCTTCATCGGCCAGCGCAAGGACACCGGCGCCATCTGGGTCTATCTGGAGACCATGGGCGGCGGCGCCGGTGCCCGCCACGACAAGGACGGACTGGACGGCGTCCACGTCCACGTCACCAACACCTCCAATCTGCCCATCGAGGCGCTGGAGAGCGAATATCCGCTCACCGTGCTGCGCTACGAACTGGTGGACGGCTCCGGCGGCATCGGCCGCTTCCGCGGCGGCCTCGGCCTGCGCCGGGTCTATCGCGCCGAAGAGGATTGCCGGGTGCGGGTGGATGTCTCCCGCATCGAGTCGCGCAGCTGGGGTCTGGACGGCGGCGGCGCCGGCGGCCATGGCGGCGTGGAGTGCGGGCCGGGCGTAGTGCGCGAGCGCGACAGCCTCACCCTCAAGGCCGGCCAATGGTTCGCCTTGGTCACCCCCGGCGCCGGCGGCTATGGCGCCCCGCAGGACCGCGACCGCGCGGCGGTGACCCAGGATATCAGCGAAGGTGTCATCACTTTGGCCGGCGCCCGCGAGGCCTACGGCTACTGAACCACCCGTGTGCCGGCGCCTGAGCGGTTGCCGGCAGACGGGTCGACGGGGGGCGCCCGTACGCCCCCCGTCCTTACCCCGCGGCTTGGGCGCGGGCGCCAAAGCACAGCTTCATGGCATCCACCACGGATACAGGCCGGGGATATAGCGCTCGCTATATTTTACGGCGATACTTGTGAAACGCCGACCTTTGTTCAATCCCGGGGCCGACCGCGACCGCGGTGCCGCCCTGCCCGACCGGAGAGCATGGACATGGCCGCCTTTACCCGCCGCTCGCTTCTCAAAGGTGCCGCTGCCGCCGCCGCCGGTATCGGCCTGGTGCCGATGCTGCGCATCCCCGGCGCGCAGGCCCGCACTCCGGGGGTGCTGACCTTCGGCATCTCCAGCTTCCCGCCGAGCATCCAGCCCTGGAACAATGCCGGCACCGCTTCGGCCACCGTGAAGCTGTGCATCTATCGCGGCCTGCTCTCCTACGGCCCCGACGGCAAGCTGCGCGGCGAACTGGCGGAAAGCTGGGCGCCCGATGGCAAGAATGCCTGGGTGTTCAAGCTGCGCGACGCCACCTTCCACAATGGCGAGAAGGTCACCTCCGCCGACGTGAAGTGGAGCATCGAACAGGTGGCGGCGGAGAAATCCACCGCCTTCCTGCGCACCGAGATGCAGAGCCTGGAAAAGGTCGAGACCCCGGACGACAAGACCGTGCGCCTCGTCACCCGCAACCCCACGGTGACGCTGCCGCTGTGGATGGCCAGCTACCACATGCCGATCATGTCCAAGTCCTCCACCGGCACCGCGCAGGTGGGCGCAGGCCCCTTCGTGCTGAAGGATGCCGAGCGCGGCGTCTCCATGGATCTGGAGGCCCACGCCGGCTTCTACCGCCCCGGCCTGCCCAAGGTGAAGGGCATCCGCGTCATCGCCTATTCCGACGAGAATCTGCGCGTGGCCGCGCTGCAGAGCGGCGACGTGGACCTGATCGAATATGTGCCGTGGCAGTCCATGGCCAGCATCGAGAAGGATCCGGCGCTGAAGCTCGACGCCGTGGACGGGCCGTTCATGTCGCTGATCTTCAACGGCACCCGCCCCCCCTTCAACGATGCGCGCGTGCGCAAGGCGGTGGCCCATGCCATCCGTCGCGAAGAGATCGTCAAGGGCGCCTTTTTCGGCCGCGGCGCGCCTTTGGCCCATTTGCCCATCGCCAAGGCGAGCCCCTTCTACAATCCCGATCTCGCCGAGGGCTGGGCCTATAATCCCGACCTGTCGAAGAAGCTGCTGGCGGAAGCCGGTTTCGGCGGCGGCCTGTCCTGCAAGCTGTTGTCCACGGCCCAATACGGCATGCACAAGGACACGGCGGAAGTGGTGCAGCAGCATCTCGCCGCCGTGGGCATCACCGCCGAATTGAACCTGCCGGACTGGGGCACCCGCGTGGCTTTGGGCAATCGCGGCCAGTATGAGATGGCGGTGATGGGCACCTCCACCGACAGCAACGATCCCGACGGCATGGCGCCTTACGTGGACGGCAGCCTCTCGCCCTCCTACGTGCGCAGCTACAACCTCTCGATCCCGCGCATCACCGAGCTGTTCCAGGCCGGCCGCGAGGAATTCGACGAGACCAAGCGCAAGGCGATCTACCACGATCTGGAGAAGGTCGCGATCGAGCAGGTGCCCATGGTGGGCCTCGCTTTGCGCAGCCAGGGCTATGCCATGCGCAAGGACGTCACCGGCTTCACCAACATGCCCGGCGCGCTGACCTTCTATTCCGGCGAAACCTTCGAAACCACGGTCGTGGGCTGACGATGGCGGCGCGCGCGGCACCCGTTCTGCCAAGCGCCGGCCGCGCGCGCCCTCTTGCTGCGTCCGGCGTTTCGCTCCCGCGCACCCTGCCCCCTCCCCCCCTTGCGGGGGAGGGTTCCGCGCGCCGCGTTCGACCCGGCGGTCTGGATGGTCTTCATCCGAGCGCACCCGCTCTGCCCCTCCGCCATTCCCCTAAGAGAGGCCCCTGCTGATGCTCGCCTTCGCCCTGCGGCGCACCGCCGTGGCCCTGGCCCTGGTCTGGCTGGTGGCCAGCCTGGTGTTCCTGGTGATCCACCTCATTCCGGGTGATCCGGCCGAGCTGCTGCTGTCCCAGGGCGGCTCGGCGCCCGATCCGGCGGCGGTGGCGGAATTGCGCGAGCGGCTGGGCCTCGATCTGCCGCTGTGGCAGCAGTATCTGACCTATTGGCAGGGGCTGTTTCACGGCAATTTCGGCACCTCGCTCCAGGATGACCATCCGGTGGCCGCCGAGATCGCCCTGCGCCTGCCGCGCACGCTGGAGCTGATCGCCGCCGCCGCGGTCATCGCGCTCGCCATCGGCATGCCGTTCGGCACCGCCGCCGCGCTGAAGGTGGGCGGGATGCTGGATCGCGTCGCCTCGGTGGTGGCCGGCGTGGCGCTCTCGGTGCCGGTGTTCGTGGTCGGCACCTTGTCCATTCTGCTGTTCGCGCAGAAGCTGGGATGGGTGTCGGCGGGCGGCTATGTGCCTTTGGCCCGCAATCCCATGCAGCATTTCATTCTGCTGCTGATGCCCGCCTCCACCATTGCGGTGGGGCTGGGGGCGGTAGTGTTCCGCGTCACCCGCAGTTCGGTGCTGGAGGTGCTCAGCCGCGACCATGTGCGCGCCGCCCAGGCGCGGGGCGTGAAGCCGCGGATCATCATCCTGCGCCATGTGCTGCGCAACGCGCTGTCACCCGTCCTCACCGTGGTGGCGCTGCATCTGGGCGCTCTGCTGGGCGGCACGGTGCTGGTTGAGTATGTGTTCAACTGGCCGGGCCTGTCCGGCTATCTGGT
>CALRNP020000189.1:0-11374 GCA_943369575.1 Azorhizobium sp. AG788
TTCCGGGCCGCGCCGTCTCTTTGATCGTCGTTGTTTCGGCGGGACATGCCCGCCGTTTGCGCCTCACAGCGTCTTCAGGCAGGCCACATAGGTCTCGGGGTCCACATTGCCGCCGGACAGGACGATGACCACGGTCTTGTCCTTGGCCGCAATCCGCCCCTGCAGCAGCGCTGCCAGCGCCACGGCGCCGCCCGGCTCCACCACCAGCTTCAATTCCAGGAAGGCAAACGCCACCGCGGCGGCCACTTCCGCGTCGCTGGCGGAGACCGCGCCGCCGGACAGGTGACGGTTGACCTCGAAGGTGATGGCCCCCGGCGTCGGCGCCAGCAGCGCATCGCAGAACGAGCCGGCGACCTTGGCATTGCGCTCGCGCACGCCGCTCGCGAACGAACGGGCGTGATCGTCGAACTCGGCGGGCTCGGCCACGATGGGCAGGGCATTGGGGAAGCGCGCTTTCACCGCCAGCGAGATGCCGGCCATCAGCCCACCGCCAGAGGCATTGGCGGAAACCGCATCCAGTTCCAGGCCCAGCGCCACCAGATCCTCGACGATCTCACGTCCGACGGTGCCCTGCCCGGCAATGACGTCCGGATCATCATAGGGCGGTACAACGATGGCGCCCTTGCGGGCGGCAATGGCGACTGCGATGGCGTCACGGTCTTCGGTGACCCGGTCATAGCCGACCACCTCGGCGCCCAAAGCGATGGTGCGCGCCCGCTTGAGCGCCGGCGCATCATTGGGCATGACGATGGTTGCGGGCATCCCCAGCAGCTTGGCGGCGGCGGCGACCCCCTGGGCATGGTTGCCCGAGGAGCAGGCCACGACGCCGGCGGCCTTCTGGTCCGCGCTGATCTGGACCAGGCGGTTATAGGCGCCGCGGAATTTGAACGAGCCGGTGCGCTGCAGCGTCTCCGGCTTGATGAAGATGCGTCCCCCTGTCATCTCGCTGAGGATGGGGGAGAAGACCAAGGGGGTGCGCACGGCCACGCCCTTGAGGCGTTCGGCGGCGGCATCCACATCGGCGGCGGTGGGAATCGTTGGGATCTGCGCGTTCATGCCCGCGACATTATCCGAGGCCGGCGCAACAGGCGATACCGTCGCGCGATCGGACCGATGTCATGGGCAATGAGCACATTGTCCAGGAACTGTCGCGCGCTCTCCCGCCAGGAATGGCGCAGCGCAAAGTCCCGCGCCGCCTTGGGGGAGAGTTCCAGCGCCTTGAGGCAGGCAGTGCGCAGATCCTCATCGAGCACGCCGACGACGCCATTGTCCTCGCCGATCACATCCAGCGGCCCGGTGACCGGATAGGCCGCCACCGGCACGCCGGAGGCCAGGGCCTCCAGCAGGACGATGCCATAGGTGTCGGTGCGGCTGGGAAACACGAACACGTTGCTGGCCGCATAGACTTCCGCCAGCGCCTCGCCCTCCAGGGGGCCGAGGAAATGGGCGTCGGGATAGCGCGCCTTCAGGCTGGCGAGAGCCGGCCCGCCGCCCACCACGACCTTGGAGCCGGGCAAGTCCAGGGCGAGGAAGGCTTCGATGTTCTTCTCAACTGCCACCCGGCCCACGAACAGGAAGATGGGGCCAGGCATGTCAAGCTTGGCCTCGGGGCGGGGGCGGAACAGGTCGGCGTCGACGCCGCGGGTCCAGCGCATCAGGCGCTTGAAGCCCCGCTTGTCCAGGTCGCGCTCCAGGGTCTGGGTGGAGACCATGACCCCGCCGCCGGCATTGTGGAAGCTGCGCAGCCAGGCGTATGTGACACGCTCTGGAACAGGGACACGCGCAGAGAGATATTCGGGGAACTTCGTGTGGTACGACGTGGTAAACGTGCGTTTTGACGCGATGCACGCGTGCCGCACCAGCATGCCGATGGGCCCCTCGGTGGCCACATGCACGAAGTCGGGCTTGATGGCCTCGATCCGCCGCATGATCATGCCGGGGGTCGCCAGGGAGAGCCGGATCTCGCCATAGGACGGCAGGGGAACAGTCCTAAAGCCTTGCGGCGTCAGGAATTCCAGATCCGCCCCCAGATTGGCCGCTTCGCGCGCGGTGTGCTCCAACGAACGCACCACGCCATTGATTTGCGGATGCCAGGCATCCGTCGCCACCAGAACCCGCATCAGGCCGCCGCGCGCGCTCCCTCAATCGCTGGCGCGCCCTGCTCTGCCGCCCGCTTTTCCTTGGCCCAATAGATGATCTCGAGCCGCCCATCGTCCATTTCAGCAACGGCAGTACAGCTTTCAACCCAGTCGCCGCAATTGACGTAGCGGACACCGAATTGATCGTGGATCACCGCATGGTGGATGTGGCCGCAAACGACGCCATCCACTTTGTTGCGCTTGGCCTCGTCGGCCACCGCTTCCTCGAACTTGCCGATATAGTTGACGGCATTCTTCACCTTCAACTTGGCCCACTGGCTCAGCGACCAATAGGTCAGGCCAAGCTTGCGACGCACCAGATTGACATAGGTGTTGACCGTCAGCGCCAGCGAATAAGCGCCATCGCCCAGGAACGCCAGCCACTTGGCATGTCGCACCACCACATCGAACACGTCGCCGTGGATGACGAGGTATTTCTTGCCATCGGCAGCTTCATGGATGGCGGTTTCCACCACCTCGATGCCGCCGAAATGCGTGCCGTAATAGTCCCGCAGGAACTCATCGTGGTTGCCCGGCAGATACACGATGCGCGCGCCCTTGCGGCCCTTGCGGAGCAGCTTCTGGACCACGTCATTGTGCTTCTGCGGCCAGTACCATGACGATCGCAGGCGCCATCCGTCCACAATGTCGCCTACCAGATAGATGGTGTCGGCATCATGATACTTCAGGAAGTCGATAAAAAGATCCGCCTGACATCCCTTTGTCCCGAGATGGACATCGGAGATGAACAATGCGCGGAACCGGCGTTCTTTAGGGCTGTCGCTCACGCGGATGGCCTCGTCCGGATATGCTATCGGATAGCATGATGCCGGACTTAGCCGGAGTCGTGTATCCATTTTATGACGCAACTGCGAACGGCACCGCCGCAAGCCCCCTTGGGCAAGGCGCTGGATCCGCGTCAACTCCATGCACCATTGACCATTTCGCCCGCGCACGCCAGCTTGCCCACCCGCGGCAGCACAGACTGCTGCGGCATATTTCCCAGGGAGTGAAGTCCATGAAGCTCGTCCGCTTCGGCGCCGCGGGGCACGAAAAGCCCGGTCTAATCGATTCAAGCGGGAAGATTCGCGATCTGTCCGCCCATGTCCGCGACATTGCCGGCGAGGTCCTGACCCCCGAAGGCCTCGCCCGCATTGCCGCGGTCGATCCCGCGGGACTGCCCTTGGCACCTGAAGGTGTGCGCCTGGGCTCCTGCGTTGCGCGGCCGGGTAATTTCATCGCGGTGGGCCTCAACTATGCCGACCATGCAGCCGAGACCAACAACCCCATTCCCGAAGAGCCGGTGCTGTTCAACAAGGCGCCCAATTGCGTCGTCGGCCCCAATGACGACGTGATGATGCCCAAGGGCTCGCTCAAGCTCGACTGGGAAGTGGAATTGGTGATCGTCATCGGCGCCCGCGCCCGGTATGTGGACGAAGCCGAGGCACTCAACCACGTCGCCGGCTATACGATCTGCAATGACGTCTCCGAGCGCCACTTCCAGATCGAGCGCGCCGGCCAGTGGACCAAGGGCAAGGGCAGTGAGACCTTTGGTCCGCTCGGCCCCTACCTCGTCACCAAGGACGAAATCCCCGACACCTCCAACCTCGGCATGTGGCTGGAAGTGAATGGGGAGAAGGTCCAGAACGGCTCCACCAAGACCATGATCTTCGGCGTGGCCTATCTGGTGTCTTACATCAGCCAGTTCATGGTTCTGGATCCGGGCGACATCATCACCACCGGCACGCCCCCCGGCGTCGGCCTCGGCTTCAAGCCGCCGCGCTTCCTGAAGGTGGGCGACGTCATGCGTCTGGGCATCGACGGCATGGGCGAGCAGCGCCAGACCGTGGTGCCGTTCAAGCTTTGACGCCCTCCGGCGGCGCTCCCCTGGGACGCCGCCGTCACTGCAAGGTGGTGTGGGCGAGCCAGTTCTGGACCGCCTGCAACGCCTCGCCCTTGCTACCCGTGCGGTGCTGCGCCTCCTGGAATACCGCAAGCTGCACATCGGCGCTGGTGCCTGCGTCGGGAATGGTGCGCAGATGCAGCAGCGCATCCAGGCACCCCAGTGCCTGAGCATCATCCGCCACCAGTGCGATCAACGCTTCGAGAGCATCGCGCACCGAGACCGCCGCTTGGGCCTCCAGATCGACGAACGACCCGTGGATGCCGTAGCGTTGTGCGCGCCATTTATTCTCGTTGGCGATGGCGCGATGGACCGCGCCCACCTTGCTGTTGTGGTCCGGATTGCGCACCAGAAAGCGGACCAGCGAACGATAGAGGGCGGCGATG
This sequence comes from Azorhizobium sp. AG788, assembly GCA_943369575.1. Classification (GTDB taxonomy): domain Bacteria; phylum Pseudomonadota; class Alphaproteobacteria; order Rhizobiales; family Xanthobacteraceae; genus Azorhizobium. The sequence goes on from CALRNP020000189.1 coordinate 4,428, forward strand.
GCGACCGCATCCTCCACCCGCGTGCAGGCATCGGGGGCGCGCAGTTCCAGGGTCGGATGCTTCTGTGAGGGGCGGATCGCCCACCACACATAACTGGAATCGGTAATGGCTCGGGCACCGACCAGCGCCGCCACATACTGCTCGTAGGCCGCATTGTCCTCGAACAGTTCCGGCAGGCCGGTCCGGGGTAGTTCATCATAGGCGGCAAGGCGATAGCCCATGAGCCCCGTCTGCTTGGAACCCCAGAATGGCGAGGAGGTAGCCAAGGCGATGAAGTGCGGCAGGTAGGGCAGGATCCGGCGCATCACGCCCACTCGCAATTCGGGCTCGGGCAGTTCCACATGCACGTGCAGGCCGCACACCATGTTTCGCTCGCCGATCATCTGTAGGTCCTGCATCAGGCCGTCATAGCGATTGGCCTTTGTGGCGCGAACATTGTCCCAGTTCGCCGTCGGATGGGTGCCGGCCGCGATGAAGCCAAGGCCATGCGACGCCGCCACCCGCCCCGCCCGATAGCGCAACTCACGCAACTCTTGGAGCGCATCGCCGACCTCAGTGGTCGGGGCCGTAGCGATTTCCAGTTGCGACTGGAGAAGTTCGACTGTGACGGCTTCGCCCAATTGCTCGCGCAGATGCTCAAAGAAGCCGGTGGGCATCCGGCGCTGGATGGCGTTGGTCGCCGCATCGACGACGAAGAATTCCTCTTCGATGCCGAACCGATACCGCTCTGACATAACAACGCTCCCCGCCTCTGACCATCGTGCGCAGCGGTAACGCCGGGCGCCTGCGTCAGGTTGCGCGAGGATCAACGAAAATAGGTCGGCAGTGGGGCAAGAAGCGATCCATGGAATCGGATGAAATCCAATGCGCCATGACCGATAGGAGAAAAATGATGATGCTGCGGCGCATCAATTATATTTGCGTATCGCAGGGATGTAGCTTGGAATGCAGAGCTACTTTGGAGTGTATTCGCCTTTAGCCCCAGTCACCACATATGGCCTGCACCAATGCCAACGCCGCCACGGCGGCGGTGTCGGCGCGCAGGATCCGCGGGCCGAGCGCAATGGCGGTCACCCGTGGATCGCGCAGCAGCAGCCTGCGCTCGTCCATCGAAAATCCGCCTTCGGGGCCGATCAGCACCGTGATCCTGCGGCTTGCGAGCGGCGCCAGGGCCTGGAGCGGGGCCGCCAAAGGCGCGGCCTCATCGCAGAACACCAGCGCCTCTTCCTCCGGCATCGCGGCCACGAATGCTGCCAGCGCCATCGGCGCCCTCACATCGGGTACGTTGAGAATGCCGCACTGTTCGGCGGCCTCAATGGCATTGGCGGTCATGCGCTCGGTATTAATGCGGGAGACCTGGGTGTGTTGGGTCAGCACCGGCGCCAGAACCCCGGCGCCCATTTCCACGGCCTTTTGCACCATATAATCGAGCCGCGCGTGCTTCAGCGGGGCGAAGGCATAGGTGAGCGTGGATGCTGCCGGTTGCGCGCGAACCTGGGTGCCGACTTCAAGGCGAACCTCGCGCTTGCCGCCATCAATGCGGCGGGCCTGCCACTCGCCGTCGCGACCGTTGAAAATGAGGAGGCTGCCACCGACCGCCAGCCGGATCACATTGGCAATGTAGTGGGCCTGCTCCGCGGGCAACAGCAAGAGCTGGTCCTCCGCCAGATCCTGCGGGACGAACAGCCGCTGGCTGCGAAAATCATGATCCGGCATCGTGCACTCCCATTCGGGGAGCCTCACCACGGTGAGCGGTACAAGACAAGCCCTGACGCCCGCCTCTCTGCCGTCGCTGCACATCGGATTGTCGAGCCACGCCACGGTAAGAGCGTGGAAAGCTCAGCAGGCTGGGGGCGACGCTTTATGAGCGTCGCCCCGAAGACCGCCCCCTAGCGGTCTTGCGCCTGACCGGCACCTTTACAGCTGACACAGAATGCCGCGCGATGCATCACCCGAATGGGTGAAACGCTGGCGCGGAGCGCCCCTACTTTTTGCTACCGTCAGCGTTAAACTGCGACAGATAGGCGATCAGATCGGCGCGCTCGGCCTCGCTCTTGATGCCGGCGAACGCCATTTTGCCCTTCGGCGCCAGGACCTTCGGGTTGGTGAGATAGCTGTCGAGGGTGGCTGCATCCCACACCTTGCCGGCCGCCGCGCCCGCCTTGATGTCCTCCGAATAGGAATAGCCCTCGAAGTGCGCCCATTTGGCGCCGACGATGCCGTTCAACGGGGGCCCGACCTTGGACTTGGCGTCGGGCCCGACGGCATGGCAGATCAGGCACTTCTTGAATGACTGCTCGCCCTTCGCCAGATCGGGATCAGCGGAGGCGGCGACGGTGGAAGCCGCAAGGGCAAGCACGGCAATCATAACGTGTTTCATGAGCGGGTCCTTCTGGGCGGGTCTGCACGTTCCGGCAGATCCCGCGATCCAGCTCAGATTATGGGCTTCCCTGGAGCGTTTCCAAGCTCTGCGCCAAGACGAATCTTGGGGCAAATGGACGCCGCGACGTGGCGTCCTGGGGCATCGGGCCAGCTTTACAGCCCCGCCTGCCGCCGGGCGGCGGTGAGGGTGTTCTGGAGCAAGCAGGCGATGGTCATCGGCCCGACACCGCCGGGCACTGGAGTGATGAGGCCGGCAATGCCTTGCGCTTCTTCATAAGCGACATCCCCTACCAGCCGGGTCTTGCCGTCCGGCTTGGCAATGCGGTTGATGCCGACGTCGATCACCGTGGCACCGGGCTTGATCCAGTCGCCGCGCACCATCTCTGGACGTCCCACCGCAGCGATCAGGATATCGGCGTCGCGGCAGGTCCCCGGCAGGTCGCGCGTGCGGGAATGGGCGATGGTCACCGTGCAATCCTCGCGCAGCAGCAATTGCGCGGCAGGCTTGCCGACGATGTTGGACCGGCCGACTACGACGGCTTTGAGCCCCGCCAGCGATCCCAGATGATGCTTCAGCAGCATAACGCAGCCCAGCGGCGTGCAGGGCACCAGCGCCTCTAGGCCCACTGCCAGCCGGCCGGCGTTGACGACGTGAAACCCGTCCACGTCCTTGGCCGGGTCGAGAGCCGCGATCACCTTGTTGGCGTCCATGTGCGCGGGCAGCGGCAACTGAACCAGGATTCCGTGCACGCCCGGATCTGCGTTCAGCTGCGCCACCAGCGCCAGAAGATCGGCCTCGGCCGTATCGGCCGGCAACTTGTGCTCGAAGGAGGCCATGCCGGCTTCGGCGGTCTGGGCTGCCTTGTTTCGCACATAGACCTGGCTGGCCGGATCTTCGCCCACCAGCACCACCGCCAGCCCCGGCGTGATGCCGTGATCGCGCACCAACGCGCTCACCTGTTCGGCGATGCGCGCCCGCAGGCCGGCGGCAAAGGCTTTTCCGTCAATGGGCTTGGTCTCGATCACGGCCAGATCCTTTGGACAGCACGGCGGGTGCAGGTCTTCTGTGGAGTGCGGGCGGCGGGCGCAAGTCAGAAAAGTGTCCTGCGACCTTGCGACTGCCGCGCAACCCTTAAGGGGATAATATTTTTCTTCAAGAGAAAAATTCCTCTCGGCGTTTATCCCCGTGCGGGGATGTCGCCACGGGCCCAGCCCTCTTTTGTTGCTGCCTTGAAATCGGCAAAGGTGCCGGCGGCGATCGCCGCCCGCATGCCGCGCATCAGATCCTGGTAATAGTGCAGGTTCGCCCAGGTCAGCAGCATCGAGCCCAGCATCTCTTCGCAGCGGATGAGGTGGTGCAGATAGGCGCGCGAATAGTCGCGCAGCGCTGGGCAGTCGCTCGTTTCATCCAGCGGGCGGGGATCGTTCTGGTGGCGGGCGTTCTTCAGGTTGATCTTGCCGAAGCGGGTGAACGCGAGGGCGTGGCGGCCGGAGCGGGTCGGCATGACGCAGTCGAACATGTCGATGCCACGGGACACCGCCTCCACCAGATCGTCGGGGGTGCCGACACCCATGAGATAACGTGGCTTTGCGGTCGGCAGATGCGGCTCCACGGTCTCGATCATGGCCAGCATGACCTCCTGCGGCTCTCCCACCGCCAGGCCGCCGATGGAATAGCCGGGGAAATCCAGGTCGGCGAGCCCCTTGGCCGAGGCAACCCGCAAGCGCGGCACCGCACCGCCCTGGACGATACCGAACAAGGCCCTGCCCTTCGGCTGCGCCTCGAACGCGCGCTTGGAGCGTTCCGCCCAGCGCAGCGACAGGCGCATGGCCCGTTCGGCTTCCTCGTCTGTGCAGGGCAGGCGCACGCATTCGTCCAGCTGCATCTGGATGTCGGCACCCAGGAGCCCCTGGATCTCGACCGACCGTTCCGGGCTCATGGCGTGCATGGCGCCGTCCACGTGGGAGCGGAAGGTCACGCCCTGTTCATCCAGCTTGCGCAGGCCCGAAAGTGACATGACCTGGAAGCCACCGGAATCCGTGAGGATCGGCCGTTCCCAATTCATGAAGCGATGCAGGCCGCCCAGTTCCGCCACCCGCTCGGCGCCGGGGCGCAGCATGAGGTGATAGGTGTTGCCCAGCAGCACATCAGCGCCAGTGGCGCGGACCTGCTCGGGATACATGCCCTTCACAGTGGCAGCGGTGCCCACCGGCATGAAGGCGGGGGTGCGAATCTCTCCACGCGGCGTCGAGATCACGCCGGTGCGGGCGGTGCCATCGGTGGCGTGGAGTTGGAATGAGAATGTGTCGGTCATCTGGCCTGGGGCAATAGCAGGCAGGCGTCGCCATAGGAATAGAAGCGATAGCCGGTTTCGATGGCATGGGCATAGGCGCGCTTCTGCACCTCATGGCCTACGAACGCCGCCACCAGCATCACCAGCGTCGATTTCGGCAGGTGAAAATTGGTCAGCACGGCGTCCACCGCCCGGAAGGCGTAGCCGGGGGTCATGAAAATGTCGGTCTCGCCCAGGAAGGCGCTGATCTGCCCGTCCGGCTTTGCGGCGCTCTCGATCAGACGGGTGGCGGTGGAGCCGATAGCGATCAGCCGGCCGCCGGCCGCGCGCACCGCGTTGAGGGCCAAGGCGGTCTGGGCAGTCACCTCACCCCACTCGCCATGCATGCGATGGTCGGCGGTGTCATCGGCTTTGACGGGCAGGAAGGTGCCCGCGCCCACGTGCAGTGTCACGGTATGCAGACCGACGCTGGTCGATGCGATGCGCGCGAGCAGCTCCGGCGTGAAATGCAGGCTGGCGGTGGGCGCGGCCACGGAGCCTTCAACGCGGGCAAACACCGGCTGGTAGTCAGCTTTGTCTTGGTCATCCTCGGGGCGGCGGGCGGCGATATAAGGCGGCAGCGGCATGTGGCCGATGCGTTCGATCGCGGCATCCAGTTCCCGTCCGGCGCGGTCAAAGGTGAAGTGCACCTCCCCGCTCTCGGTCTTGGCCGTCACCGTGGCGTCGAGCATCTCGCCGCCCTCCCCTGAGGCCGCGAAGCGCACCTGATCTCCAAGCGCGAGGCGCTTTGCGGGCTTGGAAAAGCTGGCCCATGCCTGTGGTCCCAATCGGCGGATCAGCGTGGCTTCGAACGGGATCGTCTGCCCGCCGCTGCGGGTGCGGGTGCCGGCCAGCCGGGCTGGGATGACTTTGGTATCGTTGACCACCAGCGCGTCACCGGGGCGCAGGAAATCCGGCAGATCAGCAATGCGCGCATCGAGCAGTTCCGGGCTCGCGCCGGGCTGGACCACCAGCAGACGGGCGCTTTCCCGCGGCTGCGCCGGCCGCAGTGCGATCTGTTCCGGCGGCAGATGAAAATCGAAGGCGTCAACGCGCATGGGACCTCGGCGGCGCCGCAGCTTCGCGGCGAACCCGCCTCTTAGGCAACGATGCAACGACAGGGAAGCCGTAAATCGGCCAGATTAGAAGATGGCGACCGCACCCTGCCAGATGGCCCAGGTCATACCCGCGGTGATCAGCGTGCCGAGGGCGGTCGCGAAAAAACCCGCCAGAATCACCGCGCCGTCCCGCTCCACCAATCCCAGACCGAAGATGCAGACCGCGATGCCCGGCGGCAGATTGCCGAGAAAGGGAATCGGCAGCAGCAGCACGAACCCCAGCAACACCACCATGGCCCCCACCACCCGGCGGGCCGTGGGACCGGCGAAGACCTCCATGCGGGGCCGCGACCAGCGCTCGAACCATTGGATCCAGGAACTGGAGCGGCTGACGATGCTCTCCAGAATGCTGCGGGAGAATGTGCGTTTGGCGATGAAATGCGGCAGCCAGAGCTCCTGGCGGCCAAGGGCCATCTGGAGGCCGATCAAGCCAAGGACGATGCCACAGATGACCGGGATGCCTGGCGGCATGGGCAGGCAGTTGGGAATGCCGAACAGCAAAAACGTGATGCCGAAGGCGCGGTTGCGGAGCGCATCAATGAGATCGCCCACCGCCACGCGTGGCTCGGTATGGGCGGCAAGGACGGCGGCGAGTAGTTCGGACGTGCGGGGAGTGCGATGGTCCAACGGGGCCTCGATCATGTCGGCCCTTCTTTAACATCGATAAAACGGCGGTGTCAGGGCGGCATGTGCATGACAGGCCGCCCTGCCTCTGCGCAAGAGGCGTCAGTGAAGCTGGAATACGCCGCCCACGTGTCGCAGTTCAGCCGGCTTGATCAGAGCCTGATGAACGATCCGCACCTCATGCAATGGGCCGTCCAATTCCCGCTGCCAGAAATCCAGAAATTTGTTCAGTTGCGGAAAGCGCGGAGAAATATCGTATTCCTGCCAGATATAGCTCTGGAGAAAACTGGGGTGATCTGGCAAACGATACAGAATATGGGCTGTGACGAGCCCGTAGCCGGCCATCTGCTTGGCAAAATCGGACGACACCATGAATGACACCTCCGTATGAGCCTGGGAACGGTCAAAAGGATTGTCGGCTACGTAGCTTGCCTGGGGCAAGCCTAAAGAATGGTTTAAGCGTTCAAATTCAAGTCGTTAGCAGCGATTG
>CALRNP020000190.1:0-11373 GCA_943369575.1 Azorhizobium sp. AG788
GCGAAGGCCGCCTCCAGCGCCTTGGCAATGCCGAGCAGCCGGGCATCGCCGCCGCGCGGCCCGACGATCTGGAGGCCAAACGGCATGCCCGCCTCATCCACGCCCAGCGGCAGGCTGATGGCGGGATGCCCCGCCAGCGTCACCGCATAGGCCAGCGCCAGCCAATGGAAATACGAACGGGTGGCAACGCCGTCGATCTCCAGCGGATAGGGCTCGGACCACGGACGCGGACTGAGCGTGATGGTCGGGCTGATCAGGACGTCGTAGTGCGCGAAGAAGCTCTGGTAGGATCGGTAGATGCGGGTCTGGGCAGCGGCGGCGCGGGCATAATCGGAGAGGCTGTAACCCAGCCCCTCCTCCACATTCGCCTTGAGATTGGCGCCCAGCATGTGGGGCTGCTCGCGATAGGTCTTTTCGAACATGGAGAGGAACAGCGAAGCCCGCAGCACCGCGAAAGCATCGTCGGCGCCGGTGCAATCGGGCGAAGCCACCTCCACCGACGCAAACACCGGCGCCAGCGCCGCCACCCGGCTGCGGAACACCCGGCGGATGTGCTGCTCGGTGGGCGCGAAGCCGAAATCCTCGGTGAAGGCCAGGCGCAAGGTCTTCAGATCGACCTCGGGCACAGACCAGCACTGGCTGCCGCCGCGCACCGGCTCGCCCGGCAGCGTATAGGCCAAGGGATCGCGGCCATCGTCGCTGGCCATGACGGAGAGCATCAGCGCCGTATCGGACACCGTGCGCGCCATCGGCCCATCGGTGGACAGAGCCGACCAGCCATGCAGCCGCTTCTCGCTGGCGGCCAGGCCATAGGACGGACGCATGCCGACGATGCCGGAGAAGCCGGCCGGATTGCGCAGGCTGCCGCCGGTGTCGGAGCCGGAGGCCAGCGGCACCATCCCGCAGGCCAGCGCCACCGCCGAGCCGCCGGACGAGCCCGCCGCCGACTTCATCGGATCAAAGGGATTGCCGGTGGCGCCATGGACCGGGTTGCGGGTGTTGCCGCCCGCCGCCCATTCCGGCGTATTGGTCTTGCCGATGATGACGGCCCCCGCCGCCCGCAGCCGCGCCACGCTGCCGGCATCCGCCGCCGGCACATGGTTCGCGAACAGTGGGCTGCCATAGGTGGTGCGCATGCCGCCCACATCCTGGGTATCCTTGATCGCCAGCGGCAAGCCATGGAGCGGGCCGAGGCGGTCGCCGCGCATGATCGCCGCCTCGGCGGCGCGGGCGGCCCTGCGCGCGCCCTCCTCATCCAGCGTCACCATGGCGTTGACGGCGAGGTTCACCGCCTCGATCCGCGTCAGGCAGGCCTCAAGCACCTCCACCGGCGAGATGCGCTTTTGCGCCATGTCGTCCCGCAATTGGCAGGCGCTGAGATCACACAGGTCCGGCATGGCGCATCTCGTCATTGAATTTTCGTGAATGTACAAAATTTTTCAAAATCAGCAAATTTTTAAGTGAATAAACTTATTGCAGCGGATGATGAAATATGAGGCTGGGCGCATGTTGCGCCCTAGGCGCCCCACCTTCTAAATTGTTTCTAAATGCGCCTGCGCTGAGCGGCGCCACAGGGAAGAGACGGCATGACCGCACGCGAGATGGGCGCCGAACCGGCCTCGACACAGCTGGGCGACTGCCTCAAGGCGGCGCGGCAGGCGCGCAAGCTCACGCTCAAGCAGGTGGCCGAGCGGACGGGCCTTGCCCTGTCGACGCTCTCAAAGGTGGAAAACCACCAGATGTCGCTGACCTACGACAAGCTGCTCCAGCTTACGTCGGGCCTCGGCATGCAGATCGCGGAACTGTTTCATTCCACCGCGCCGACGCCCCAAGCGGCTCCGGTGGTGACGGCGCGCCGCAGCATCTGCCGCGCCGGCGAGGGCGACGTGATCGATACCCGCACCTATAGCTACGGCTACAAGTGCACCGACCTGGTCTCCAAGGCCATGGTCCCGATCACCGGCGAATTGAAAGCGCGCACGCTCAAGGAATTCGGCCCGCTGATCCGTCATCCGGGCGAAGAATATCTCTATGTCACCGCCGGGCGGGTGGAGGTCCACACCGAATATTACGCCCCCGAGATCCTGGAAACCGGCGACAGCCTCTATATCGACAGCTCCATGGGGCACGCTTATCTCAATGCCGGCGATGGCCCGGCGCGCATCGTGTGCGTCTGCACCAGCGAAACGCCGGACCTCTACCAGCAACTCCGGCAGATGGCCCTGAACGACGCCTGAGGGCGCGGCAAAGCTGGCGGCCCGACTGCGCCGGATCAGGCCAAACGGTCATAGATCCGGACGAAGCACCTAAGCCTGCGCCGTTTCCAGATGGGCCATCAGGCCGGCGCGGATGTCGTCGGGCCAGCGCATGGCCTTCTTGGTGGTGGTGGAGGTGGCGACCAGGCGTTGGGTGGCGCTCCAGATCAACGTCTCGCCCACCCGCACCTCATGCACCAGATCAAGCGAACTGCCGCCCACCGCCGCCACCTTGAGTGCGAACACCATCACCTCGCCATGCAGCCCGGGGCGCACGAAGGTGAGGTCCAGCCGCACGGTCGGCACCGCCATGCCCCGCGCGTGGTGCAAGCTCGGCCAGGGCGCGCCGATGGCAGCGAAGAATTCCTCCACCACCCCGACCAAGGTGTCGAGATAAGAGGGGAAATAGGCGATGCCGGCGGGATCGCAATCGCCGAACCGCAGCGGGCGGGAGACCTCAAACGCCATGGACCGATTTCACCCCTTGAGCAATTCGCGCGCCACGATCAGCTTCTGCACCTCGGTAGCGCCCTCGTAAATGCGCAAGGCGCGAATTTCGCGATAGAGCCGCTCGGTGATCTCCCCACAGGTGACGCCGCGGCCACCGAACATCTGCACCGCCCGGTCGATCACCTGCTGCGCGGTCTCGGTGGCGGTCATCTTGGCCATGGCGGCTTCCCGCGTGGTGGGCAGTTTCTGCACGTCCCGGCGCCAGGCGGCGCGATAGGTCAGGAGCGCGGCGGCATCAATGCCGGTGGCCATGTCGCCAAGCGCCGCCTGGGTCAATTGCAGATCGCCCAAGGTGGCGCCGAACATGCGCCGAGCCTTGGCATGGGCGATGGATTCATCCAGCGCCCGGCGGGCGAAGCCCAGCGCGGCGGCGGCCACCGAGGCGCGGAAGATGTCCAGCGTCCGCATGGCGATCTTGAACCCTTCCCCCGGCGCGCCGAGGCGACGGCCGGCGGGAATGCGGCAATTCTCGAAGCGGATGGTGGCGAGCGGATGCGGCGCCATCACCTCGATGCGGCGGACGATGGAGAAGCCGGGATCATCGGCAAACACCACGAAGGCGGAAATGCCCCGCGTGCCCGGCGCCTCGCCGGTGCGGGCGAACACGGTGTAGACATCGGCAATGCCGCCGTTGGAAATCCAGGTCTTCTCGCCGTCGAGCACATAATGCTCGCCCTCGGCGCGGGCGGCGCAGGCCATGGCGGCCACGTCGGACCCCGCCTCCTGCTCCGACAAAGCGAAGGCCGCCAGCCATTCCCCCGCGCGCACCTTGGGCAGCACCGCCCGGCGCAAGTCCGGCGCGCCGGACAGAGCGATGGCCCCAGTGCCCAGCCCCTGCATGGCGAAGGCGAAATCCGCCAGCCCGTCATGCCAGGCCAGGGTCTCGCGGGCGAGGCAGATGGCGCGCGATTGCAGCGTCTCCGCCGTATCGTCGCCCTCCGGCACCGCCGCCGCCAGCAGCCCGGCTTCGCCCAGCTGCCGCACCAAGGCGCGGCAGGCGGCATCCACATCATGATGGTCGATCCCCGCCAGCGCGCCGGAGGCGGCAAAGGCATCGAGCTTCTCCACATAAGCGCGCTGCTCGGGGGCGAAGAACGGCCAATCCAGATGGTCGCGGGCGGGGCCGGTGAGCGGGGGTGCGGAGGCGCTCATCTCAGGCGCCCTTGAAGTTGGGCTTGCGCTTGCCGGCGAAGGCTTCGAACGCCTCGCGGAAATCGCCGGTGGCCATGCAGATGGCCTGCGCCTGGGCCTCGGATTCGATCATCTCGTCCAGGCCCATGGCCCATTCCTGGTTCATCATGGTCTTGGTCATGCCATGGGCGAACCAGGGGCCATCCGCCAGCGAACGCGCCAGCTTTTGCGCCTCGGCTTCCACCGCGTCGGCGGCATGGAGGGCATTGTAGAAGCCCCAGGCCGCGCCTTCCGTCGCGCTCATGGCGCGGCCGGTATAGAGCAGCTCCGACGCCCGGCCTTGGCCGATGATGCGCGGCAGGATCCCGCAGGCGCCCATGTCGGCGCCGGCCAATCCCACGCGGGTGAACAGGAAGGCGGTGCGCGCTTCCGGCGTCGCCAGCCGCAGGTCGGAGGCCCTGGCCAGGATGGCGCCGGCGCCGGCGCAGATGCCGTCGACGGCGGAAATGATCGGCTGCGGGCACTTGCGCATGGCCTTGACCAGATCGCCGGTCATGCGGGTGAAGGCGATCAGGTCCGGCATGGACATGCGGGTGAGCGGCTCGATGATCTCGAACACGTCGCCGCCGGAGGAGAAATTGCCGCCCGCCCCCGCCAGCACCACGGCGCGCACGTCGCTGGCATAGCTGAGCGCGCGGAACAGATCGCGCATCTCGGCATAGCTCTCGAAGGTGAGCGGGTTCTTGCGCTCCGGCCGGTTGAGGCGGAGCGTCGCCACCCGGCCATCTTCGCTCACCTCCCACAGGAAGGTGCGGGCGGCGTAATCCTTGAACGGGCGCAGATGGCCCTGCATGGTGGTGTCGATCTGGCTCATCCGGTCATGACCTCCCCGCCGGCGATGGCGATCGCCTGTCCTGTGATGGCCGCAGAGCCTGGTGCCGCCAGCCACAGGACGGTGTCGGCCACCTCCTGCGGCTGCACCAGCCGGCCCTGCGGATTGGCCTTGGTGAAATTGGCCAGCGCCTCTTCGGCGCTGCGCCCGGTCTTTTCCATGATGGTCGCCACCGAGCGGGCGATGATCGGCGTTTCGGTGAAGCCGGGGCACACGGCGTTCACCGTAATGCCGGTGCGCGCCAGTTCCAGCGCCAGCGCGCGGGTGAGGCCAATCACCCCATGCTTGGCGGCGCAATAGGCGGAGACATAGCTATAGCCGGTGAGCCCGGCGGTGGAGGCGATGTTGATCACCCGCGCACCGGCGCCGTAGGTCCGCAGGTCCGGCAGCGCGGCCTGGGTGACCAGGAACACGCCGGTGAGATCCACATTCAGCACCCCGGCCCACATCTCCAGGCTGGTCTTCTCGAAGGAGGCGCTGGGCGCCTCGCCGGCATTGTTGACCAGAATGCTCACCGGGCCGAACCGGGCCTTGGCCCGAGCGAAGCCCGCCGCGATGGCGGCAGGGTCGGTGACATCGAAGCCATCGGCCACCAGGGCCACATCCGGCGGCAGAGTGTCCGCCACCGCCGCCAGCGGCGCCGCTCGGCGCCCGGCCAAGGTGACGTGAGCGCCCTGGCCCGCCAGCGCCGCGGCAATGGCGGCGCCGATGCCGCTGCCGGCGCCGGTCACCAGGGCATGGCGACCGGCCAAAGGCAGGCCACCCGAGGGAAGGGGCGTCGCCATGCCCCTCAGCCCGCCCCGCCGGCGCGGGCCAGATTGGCCTCGAACTGCGACTTGGCCGACATATAAGGCTTCGGCCACGGGATGGAGGTGAGGCCGATCTTGCCGGCCTCATGCAGCGCCCAGGCCGGGTCCGCCAGATGCGGGCGGGCGACCGCGCACAGATCGGCGCGGCCGGCGGCGATGATGGAATTGGCGTGGTCGGCTTCCGAAATCGCCCCCACCGCGATGGTGGCGATGCCGATCTCATTGCGGATCTTGTCGGAGAACGGGGTCTGGAACAGCCGGCCATAGACCGGCTTCTCTTCCTTGGACACCTGCCCCGATGAGCAATCGATCAGATCGGCCCCCGCCGCCTTGAACATCGCGGCGAAGATGGCCGCATCCTCCGGCGTGTTGCCGCCCTCAGTCCAGTCGTTGCACGACAGGCGCACCGAGATCGGCTTGTCCTGCGGCCAGGCGGCGCGCACCGCCGCGAACACTTCCAGCGGATAGCGGGCGCGGGCCTCATGGCTGCCGCCGTACTCGTCGGTGCGCTGGTTGGTCAGCGGCGAGAGGAAGCTGGAGAGCAGATAGCCATGGGCGCAATGCAGCTCCAGCCAATCGGCGCCGGTGCCGGCCGCCAGTTCGGTGGTGCGGACGAAGTCGGCCAACACCCGGTCCATGTCGGCCCGGTCCATGGCTTTCGGCACCTGGCTGTTTTTCAGGTACGGCAGCGACGACGCCGACAGCAGCGGCCAGCCGCCCTCTTGCAGCGGCTGGTCGATGCCGTCCCAGGCCAGCTTGGTGGCGCCCTTGCGGCCCGCATGGCCGATCTGGATGCCCACCTTGGCGGCGCTGTTGCCATGGATGAACTGCACCAGCCGGCGCCAGCCTGCCGCCTGCTCTTCGTTCCACAGGCCGAGGCACCCCGGGGTGATGCGGGCATCGGGGGAGACGCAGGTCATCTCGCCGAACACCAGCCCCGCCCCGCCCATGGCGCGGGCGCCCAGATGCACCAGATGAAAATCCCCCAGCAGGCCGTCGGTGGCGCTGTACATGGCCATGGGCGACACCACCACGCGGTTGGGCAGAGTGGTGCCGCGCAAGGTGTAGGGGGTGAACATGGGCGGCAGGCAGCGGCCGTTATCGCTGATGGTGAGGCCGGACTTGCGCGCGAACCAGCGCTCATAGCCCTCCAGCCACGCCTTGTCGCGCAGGCGCAGGTTTTCGTGGCTGATGCGCTGGGAGCGGGTCAGCATGGAATACATGAACTGCTCCGGCTCCAGCGTGTCCGCATAGCGCCGGCCCACCACCTCGAACCATTCCATGGCGTTGCGGGCCGCATTCTGGATGCGGGCCACATCCACCCGGCGCACCTGCTCATAGACCTCCAGCACCGCGGGGATCTTGTCGACTTCGTGCCCATGCTCCTGGAACTGGCGCGTGAGTTCGATGGCGTCATCGATGGCCAGCTTGGTGCCGGAGCCGATGGCGAAATGGGCGGTGTGGGCGGCATCGCCCATCAGCACCACGTGCGACTTGCCGTTGAAATGGCTCCAGCGGCCGCAGATCAGGCGGTTGAAATTCAGCCAGGCCGAGCCGCGCAGATGGCGCGCATTGGTCATCAGCTCAGCGCCGCCGAGCACTTCGGAGAACAGGTTCTCGCAGAAGTCGATGGAGCCCTGCTGGTCCAGTTCGCCCAGGCGGTGGGCTTGATAGGCTTCTTCCGTGGTCTCGACGATGAAGGTCGAGGTTTCCGCATCGAACTTGTAGATGTGGGCCTGGAACCAGCCGTGCTCGGTCTTGCGGAAATCGAAGGTGAAGGCGTCGTAGAGCTTCTTGGTGCCGAGCCAGATGTAGCGATTGGGCCGGGTCACCAGATCGGGCTGGAACACCTCTTCATAGCGGTTGCGGATCTTGGAGTTGAAGCCGTCCGAGGCGATGATGAGATCGGCATCGGCAAAGTCGAGATCGCTGTCCACGTCGGTCTCGAACAGCAACTCCACGCCCAGCGCTTCACAGCGGGTCTGGAGGATGTTCAGGAGCTTCTTGCGGCCGATGCCGACGAAGCCGTGGCCGGAGGTGCGCTGGCGGGTGCCCTTGAACCAGACCTCGATGTCGTCCCAATGGTTGAACGCATCCTCGATCTCGGCGGCGCTCTCGGGATCCCACACCTTCATGGCGGCCATGGTGGCGTCGGAGAACACCACGCCCCAGCCGAAGGTGTCATAGGCGCGATTGCGCTCCACCACGGTGATGCGGTGCGCCGGATAGAGCTTTTTCATCAGGAGGCCGAAATAGAGGCCCGCAGGCCCGCCGCCGATACAGACGATACGCATCGCGTCCTCCCCGTCCCGATCTGGCGCCATCCTCGGGCCATCAATCATTTTATATTTAAAATATATTCCCGAGGCCGGGTCAAGCGGCAAAGGGGCGTCGACGGGCCTCCCGCCCGCTCAACGCATGTTGCATCGCAGCGTTGACAGGAGCGGCCTTTCGCTCCCACAGTGAACTTATTCCAAGGGGGGCCCCGCGAGGGGGCTGAGATATCGCCTTCCGGCTCGGTCATCATGGCCACCGGCGCCGCGATGACCCTTCGAACCTGATCCGGGTCATGCCGGCGAAGGGATCGGAATCAGCCTGCCCGCAATCCCGCAGTGGGATTCTCTCAGGCGCAAACCGTCTCCTGAAGCTCATCCCGGATCTCATTTGAAGCGCGAGCTTGAAGGAGATCCGTATGCTCGACGAAGCCTCCACCTCATCCTTGAAGGTGACCACAGGCCCCCTGCCCCATTCCAGCAAGGTGTTCATCACCGCCACCCGCCCCGATGTGCAGGTGGCCATGCGCGAAGTGGCGCTGTCCGATCCGGCGGAAAAGCCGGTGCGCCTCTACGACACCTCCGGCCCCTATACCGACCCCAACGCCCTCATTGATCTGACCAAGGGCCTGCCCGAGCTGCGCCGCCGCTGGATCATGGAGCGCGGTGACGTGGAAGAGGTGGATGGCCGCGCCCAGAAGCCGGAAGACGACGGCCTCAAACCCGGCCAGGTGAGCCACCTGCCCGCCTTTGACCGCGCCGACCGCAAGCCGCTGCGCGCCAAGGCCGGCAAGCGCCCGACCCAGATGGCCTATGCCCGCGCCGGCATCATCACCGCCGAGATGGAATATGTGGCCGCGCGCGAAAATCTCGCGCGGGCCAATGGCGGCGCCCATCCCCACCATCAGGCCATGGGCTTGGGGGCGGCCATCCCCACCGACATCACGGCGGAATTCGTGCGCCAGGAAGTGGCGCGCGGCCGGGCGATCATCCCGTCCAACATCAATCACCCCGAGACCGAGCCCATGGCCATCGGTCGCAACTTCCTGGTGAAGATCAACGCCAATATCGGCAATTCCGCCGTCACCTCGGGCGTCGCCGAGGAAGTGGACAAATTGGTGTGGTCGATCCGCTGGGGCGGCGACACGGTGATGGACCTGTCCACCGGCAAGAACATCCACACCATCCGCGAATGGATCATCCGCAACTCGCCGGTGCCCATCGGCACGGTGCCGATCTACCAGGCGCTGGAGAAGGTCAATGGCGTGGTGGAGGATCTCAATTGGGAGATCTTCCGCGACACGGTGATCGAACAGGCCGAGCAGGGCGTGGACTACATCACCGTCCATGCGGGCGTGCGCCTGCCCTATATCCCGCTCACCGCCAATCGCGTCACCGGCATCGTCTCGCGCGGCGGCTCGATCATGGCCAAGTGGTGCCTCGCCCACCACAAGGAGAGCTTCCTCTACGAGAATTTCGAGGAACTGTGCGAGATCCTCGCCCAGTATGACGTCTCCTTCTCGCTCGGCGACGGCCTGCGCCCCGGCTCCATCGCGGACGCTAATGACGCCGCCCAGTTCGCCGAACTGGAGACCCTGGGCGAACTCACCGAGATCGCCTGGAAGCACGATGTGCAGGTGATGATCGAAGGCCCCGGCCATGTGCCGCTCCACCTCATTCGCGAGAATGTGGAGAAGCAGCTGAAGATCTGCCACGAGGCGCCGTTCTATACGCTCGGGCCGTTGGTCACCGACATCTCGCCCGGCTACGACCACATCTCGTCGGCCATCGGCGCGGCGATGATCGGCTGGTTCGGCACCGCCATGCTCTGCTACGTGACGCCGAAGGAGCATCTCGGCCTGCCCAACCGCGACGACGTGAAAACCGGCGTCATCTCCTACAAGATCGCCGCCCACGCCGCCGACATCGCCAAGGGCCATCCGGCTGCGCGCATCCGGGACGATGCCCTCTCCCGGGCGCGGTTCTCGTTCCGCTGGCGCGACCAATTCGCCCTCTCTTTGGACCCGGAGACGGCGGAAGCCTTCCATGACGAGACCTTGCCGGCGGAAGGCGCCAAGGTGGCGCATTTCTGCTCCATGTGCGGGCCGAAATTCTGCTCCATGAAGATCAGCCAGGAGTTGAAGATCGAAGCGGGCGACATTGCCGAAGCCGGCATGGCGCAGATGGCGCAGAAGTTCCGCGACACCGGCGGCGAGATCTACCATCCCGCCCCGGACGTCGCCCCGCCGCCGGCCTGATCCCGGCTCCGGCGCAACAGCGAACGCCCGGCGGCGCGCAAGCCCGCCGGGCGTTTCCATTTCTGCCGGACATACGCGGCGGTGCCTGGGGCGGCCATCCCGGGCACATCCGGCGCAGACATGCCGCCACAAGCCCATGAGATAAAATGGTTTTCCGGCTTCTCCCCAGGCCGAGATGAAATCCCCGCGCCCCCCTTGAAATACGCGAACGTCCCGCGTAGGTTCCGCACCTCACTTCATGGCCTCGGGCCTTGAAGACGTGCAGCTGTAGCTCAGTTGGTTAGAGCGCCGGTCTGTGGCACCGGAGGTCGGTGGTTCGAGCCCACCCAGCTGTACCACTATCGCCATCCAAAGATGCGTCTGCCACGCTCGTCCGTGCCTGACGAAGCGGCGGCTCGAGACGCTCCAGCAAATGCCCCTCAGCCCGGCGGGCAATTTCCAGTCTTCCTCAGGTCAGCGATCACGGCGGCGGTTTGAGGTGTCTGTCGCGTCTTGGGGTCATAGCTGACATATTTCAGCAGCACCGGCACCGCCTCGCAGGCCCGCCCTGCCGCCGCCAGGTTCCGGCTCACATTCGTGAACTCCGACAGATTGACGGTCTCCGGGTGGGGCCACAGCGAGAGCGACGCCAGGAATGCGTCGGCGGCATCGGAGGGGCGATTCAGTTTTTCCAGCACATAGCCGCCCCAGGCCATGAAATAGAGATTGTCGGCATATTCCGCTTTGAACGCGTCGAACAGCGCCAGCGCCTGCGTGAAGTTTCCAAGCCAATACTGGCTCTTGAGCGTATAGAAGCCGATCAGTGCATCCGCACGGCAATGCGAGAGAAACGCGCCCCCGATCACCAGGGCCGACTGAATGGCGTTCTTGCCGTGAAGCAGGGCGAGGGCGCGAACGACCGCCGGCTGACTGCACAAGTTTTCCTGCAACTGCTCCGCGATGTTGGCCAATTCAGGCTCTCCGCCAGCACGAAGCGATGCCAGCGTCGTCGGCAGGCCGACCTCTGGCCCAGATCCACTCGCAATCACCCCCCTGTGCGGCACGCATCTTTTCATCGCCTGCGAAACCAGTCGCCCCAGGGGCTGCTGCCCGATCGACGCCAGATCATCAGCCAGCGCCTCCAGCGCCGCCCTGTTGCAGGGCGCGCGAACAAGGGCGACGAGATCCGCCTGGATCAGCGGCACGTTCTCTATACCCTTGGGCAAAGGCTCGATGTTGATCGATTTATAGACGGAATCGTATTTA
>CALRNP020000191.1:0-11229 GCA_943369575.1 Azorhizobium sp. AG788
CAGGTGGCGTCGATGGCGAACAGGTTGCGGGCGGCGGCCGCCTCGGGCACCGACTTGGCGACGCCATGGGCGGAGAAGATCACCGGCGCGTCGCCCGGCGGCACCTCGTCCAGTTCCTCGACGAAGACGGCGCCCTTCTTGCGCAGGCCGTCCACCACATATTTGTTATGGACGATCTCGTGGCGCACATAGACCGGCGCCCCATGGATGGCGAGCGCCCGTTCCACCGCATCGATAGCCCGCACCACGCCGGCGCAAAAGCCGCGGGGGGCGCAGAGCAGAATGCGGAGGGGGGGCTTGGCAGCAGCCATGGTCGATCTGGGGTCCCGGTTCCCGAGTGGTCTGGTGGGAAATGGGATTGCCGGCCCCCCGATGTCAAGCGTCGGCCCCACCCGCCACGTGTCGGCCGCTGCCGCTCCCGGGGGGCAGGGGCCTCAGGCGGGGCCGGTCAGGTGCCGACCTGGGTTTCCTCGGTCATGCCCGAGCCCATCGCCAGGAAGCGCGAGGCGCTATAGCGCGGCGTGCCGAAGGCCAGGCTCACATCGGCGATGCGGCGTTCCTCCGGCACATGAACGTGGCCGGCGCGGATACGGGTGTTGCTGATCTTGCGCCGCACGATGCGGATCTCATTGACCGCGGTATTGGAGGCCAGGGTCTTCTCCCGGAACTTCTGGTATTCCATCTCGCTCATGACTTCGAGGCCTTCCACCGCCGGATTGATGATGATCCAGGCGGTGCCGCGCTGGGCGGCGATCATGAAATCGCGGGCGCTATCGTTCATGCGCGAGAGATAGGCCTGCACGCGCGGCGCATCGAAGGTGCGCGCATTGTGCCGTGCTTCGAGAAAGTTGGAGAAGCCCTGCGCCAGCGAAACGACTTGGCCGATCAGCAGCGAGGTCAGAACGATATAAGGCGCAAAGCCGCCCTCGAACTGCATGAGCCCGGCGCCCAGGCCCGCCGTCACCACGGCTGCCCGTGGGGCTTCCGAGACGACGCCGTCCAGAAGATGCGCGACCAGGCCCAGTTCCTTGGCGCGCAATTCTTTCATGAGGTGGGCATGAGGCAGCGAGCGCATTCCCAAATCATCCCCCGGTCGATCGAGCGCGCGCCACCTCAAAGGGGCGGCCAGCGCAGCTGCGTGAATGGTAAAACCAAGAACTTTACAAGCCATGTCCCGCATCCGAGCGGGATGCGGGGCCTTA
The DNA here is from genome assembly GCA_943369575.1 of Azorhizobium sp. AG788. GTDB lineage: Bacteria > Pseudomonadota > Alphaproteobacteria > Rhizobiales > Xanthobacteraceae > Azorhizobium. Next base: position 1,203 of record CALRNP020000191.1, read on the forward strand.
ATTGCGCGGCGAAGGCGTCCGGCGATCATCCGATCGGCGGTGCCTTCGGTATTGGGTCTGCTGCGGACTACCGAACGCTTCAGACGCCATTGCTGCCCCGAACCGGGACGCCTTGCCGCCAAAGCCTGGTCGCATCGGCGGGGATGCGGGCAAAGCCTGCAGATCCCTCGCCCCGCTGTGACGCGCCGAGGAACCTGCCACCACTCAGATGCCGCCGCGAATGCCGGCACCCCTAACTCACGCGATACCGACGCCGGCCCCTGCGCACGCTCGATGGACACGGTTTCGTCCGCGTTGCCCCGAGCCGCTGGGCACTCCTTCAGCCGGATAAATGAATTCATCCATATTGAACGCAAATGACCTAAGTCACGGTCATATGCAAGCGCTTCCCGGCTGCAAACGAGTATATCCTTTCGATAGCCCCCAAAATGGCATAAAATGCTGCAGCGCACACTTGTGTAATTTGTATGACAGCCTAAAAATGCAGCGTATTCGCTGAGTAGTGTACCTTATTTGAGGTATGACGTAGGGGTGGCCAGGGGTAGGCGACCTCCGGCGCGACTCTCGTTTCCGGATGATCGGCGGCCACCGACCTGCACGATGCCGCATCGCGGTCGGCCCGCTGGGCGGGCGCGCGGGGGCGGCCAATTGCATCGTCGCCGCGAACGTCCTATATTGTTGCCATCCCGGACAATCTTGAAAGATCCGCGGCTCGCCTCCCGGACCGGAGGCGAACCAAAGCGGACCTGCATGTGTCCGTCGCCCGCGTCCAGAGAAGCCAAGAGGCCGCCAATGTCCAACCCTGCCCCGCTGATGCCCAAGGCGACCGCCGTGTGGCTGGTCGAGAACACGGCGCTCACCTTCGAGCAGATCGGCGATTTCTGTAAGCTTCACCCGCTGGAAGTGAAGGGCATCGCCGATGGCGAAGTCGCCCAGGGGATCAAGGGCCTCGACCCGATCTCCACCGGGCAGCTGACTCGCGAATCCATCGACATGGGCGAGAAGAACCCCAACTTCCACCTGAAGCTGCTCGAATCGAAGGTCCGGCTGCCGGAGCCCAAGCGCCGCAAGGGGCCGCGCTATACGCCGGTCTCCCGTCGCCATGATCGCCCCAATGCGATTCTGTGGCTGACCCGCAACCATCCCGAGCTGAAGGACGCCCAGATCATCCGTCTGGTCGGCACCACCAAGGCCACCATCCAGGCGATCAAGGAGCGGACCCACTGGAATTCGGCGTCGCTGGCGCCCATGGATCCGGTGACGCTGGGCCTGTGCAGCCAGATCGACCTGGACATGGAAGTGCAGCGCGCCGCCAAGGATCGTCCCGCCTCGGCCACCGCCGAGGAGCGTGGCGCCACCTTGCTGCCCGCCGACCTCACCACCCATCGCGATGAGCCGGCGCCCAGCCGCAAGGAATCGCTCGATCTGGAAACCGTGTTCGCCAAGCTCGGCGGTTCGCGCCGCGGCGAGGACGACGACGAGGATTGATCCCCGCCCTCCCGCCGGGGCGCCCGTGCCGGGCGCTCCGGTGGGATGTATCGCGCGAGCGATGCTGACGGCTGTCATAACTGTCGTGCCACAGATGGCGCCGCCCGGGCAGGGTGGCGCCATTGTCGTATGACAGGGTGTCCCATGGTGGGGAATTGTGGGTCAGTGGGCCATCAACACCGGCACGGTCATGCTTTCGAGGATGTCACGGGTGACCCCGCCCAGCACCATTTCCCGCAACCGTGAGTGGCCGTATCCGCCCATCACCACCAGGTCGGCGCCCTGGTCCGAGACCTCATTGAGAATCGCCGAGGAAATGCTCTCGCCGGGGCCCATGGTCAGGTGCCGCAACTGCGCCGAAAGCCCATGATGGCCCAGATGCCGCTCCAGATCGGCGGCGGCGGGGGTGGCATCCTCGTCATCATGGCGGCGAACCGAGAACACTTCCAAGTGCTTAGCATGGTGCAGCAAGGGGAAACTCTCCGCCAAGGCGCGGGCACTGGCCCGGCTGCCATCCCAGGCCACCACCACCCGATTGAGCGCGAAGGGCGGCTTCTGGACATAAGGCACCAGCAGCACGGCGCGGCCCGAATCCATCAGCGCCGCTTCCGCAATCACCTCTTCCGGCCCCGGCCGGTCGGGATTGGGCTGGGCGACCACGGTGAGATCAAACAGCCGCGACAGCTCCGAAAAGCTCCGCGCCGCCTCGCCCAAGGAAGCGGACAGGGTGCGCACGCTGCAGGCTGCTCCCGCCTCGGCCGCGATGGCGGCGAAGGTGGCGGCGGCCTTCTCGGCGGCCACCTCGTTGTCGCGAATCTGCTGGTCGATGAAGTCAGTGGGCAGCGCGCCCATGTAGAACGGCGGCACATCGAGCTCATAGGTGACGGCAAGGCCGGTGAGGTGCGCCTTGAACGCCGCCGCGAGGCCGGCGGCATAAAGGGCGGCAGGATCGCGCTCCGCGCCCTGGGTGAGGTTAACCAGAATGTCCCGGATCATGGAGGGTCTCTCTAAAGCCGCGTCGATGACACGACTTTACCCTAAACCGCGATCAGAACAGTTCCTTGACCCGCCGCAAACACCGCTTCTCAAAAGGAAAACGCGGCCGCCCGGGGGGAAGGCGGCCGCGTCATATGGACAAGCAGTTGGGGGGAAGCCGCTGTCCGTGATCTCAACGCGGCGCCCAAACCCAGGTTCCCGCCGAAATGAAAAATATTCGCGATGGCTCGCGCCCGGCCCCGAACACATTTACATCCTCCCATGGCGCCACCGTTGGCGTCAGTGGTAGTGCGCGCATGACCCCCGACCTGAGTATCGTCGTCCCGGTCTTCAATGAGGCCGTCGGCCTGCCGTTCTTTCACCAGCGTCTGTCGGGCTGTGCCCGGGCGGTTGCGGACGCGCGCGGCATGCGGATCGAGATCGTCTATGTGGATGACGGCAGCCGGGACAATACCGCCGCCATCGCCGCCGACCTGCCAGCCCTCGGCCTGGATGTGCAGGTGGTGGCGCTATCGCGAAATTTCGGCAAGGAATCCGCCTTGCTGGCCGGGCTCGACCATGCCCGCGGCGATGCGCTGCTGTTCATGGATGGCGACGGCCAGCATCCCCCCGAGATGATCGAGACCTTCGTCGCCCTGTGGAAGGACGAAGGCTTCGATGTCCCTTATGCCATCAAGGTCGATCGCTCCGACGAGCCGGCTGCGCGCCGGATGTTCGTCAGGGTGTTCTACCGGCTGCTGAATTTCGGCGCCTCATCCCGCATTCCCGAGGATGCCGCCGACTTCCGGCTGCTGTCCCCGCGTGCCACCGCCGCCTTGCGGCGCCTGCCGGAGCGCAACCGCTTCTTCAAGGGCCTGTCCAGTTGGATCGGGTTCCGCCAGAAGGCGGTGCCCTACCGCCCGGAGGCCCGCGAACATGGCAGCAGCAGCTGGAGCTTCCTGCGCCTGCTGGGCTTGTCCATGGAGGCGCTGACCTCTTTCTCCCCGGCGCCGCTGCGTCTGGCGGGGCTGGTAGGCGCGATCTTGGCGGGCGCCGCATTCCTCTACGGCTCCTGGATCGTGGTGGAGCGGCTGTTCTGGGGTATCCCCTTGCCCGGCTACCCTTCGGTGGTGGTCGGCCTCATGGTGATCGGCGGCGTTCAGTTGCTGGTGATCGGCATCATGGGCGAGTACATCGCCCGCATCTTGTCTGAAATCAAAGCGCGTCCGGTCTATTTCGTCGCCGATCATGCGGTCCGCCATGCGGAAGCCGTCAGCGAGCGTCCGGCCGCCGTGGACCTGCCCAGGGCTTTGCCGTGAAGCGTATTGTGATTTGTGCCGACGATTATGGAATCGCTCCCGGCGTTTCCGAAGCCATTCGTGACCTGCTGTCCGAGCGGCGCATCAATGCCACCTCCGTCATGACCGTGCTGCCCGACCTGCTGGAAGAGGCCGACGCGCTGCTACCGCTGACCGGCGGCCAAGCCTCCATCGGCCTGCACGTGACGCTGACCGGCGCCTTCGAGCCGCTGACGCACGGGTTTCGCGGCGCCACCTTCCCCTCGCTCAGCAAGCTGATGGCGCTGGCCTTCGCCCGGCGGCTGGATCCGGTGAACGTCAAGGCCGAGGTGGAAACTCAGTTCGTCGCCTTCGAGGAAGCCTTCGGCCGCCCGCCGGACCATGTGGACGGGCACCAGCATGTGCATCTGCTGCCCATCGTGCGCGAGGCGGTGCTGGACGTCACCCGTCGCCGCGCGCCCAATGCCTGGGTGCGCGACTGCACCCCGGCGTCCGGCGCCATCAAGGGCTTGGATCCGAAGGGCCGCTTCATCGGCGCCTTGGCGCGGGGGATGGCCGAGCAAGCGGTGGCGGCGGGCCTGGCCACCAACCGGGGCTTTGCCGGCGCCTATAATTTCAAGCTCGGTGTCAATTACGGCCGCATCCTCACCCAGTTCCTCGCTGCTTTGGGCGATGGCGGGCTGGTGATGGTTCATCCCGGCCATGTGGACGACGCCCTGCGTGCCCGCGACCCGCTGACCGGGCCGCGCGAGGCGGAATATGAGGTTTTGGCCGGGGCTGCCTTGCCGCAGATCCTGCTGAGCACCCACACCCAACTGCGCTGAGCGCCTCTCCCGGTATCAGGGCGCCTTGACAGGCGCCTCATCCTTGGTGGCGGGGAGGTCCGCCGGCTTGGGGTCATAGGCGAACGACAGCGCGTGATAGAGCGGCTCCGGCGCCAGCAGGCGCGAGGTGCTGGCGCCCAGCAGAGCGGTGGCCAGCAGCGGCACGACGAGGTGAACCTCGTTGGTCATCTCCATCACGATGATGAAGGCGGTCAGCGGCGCCTGCACCACGCCGGCGAAATAACCGACCATGCCCAGCATCGCCAAGGCGCGCACGTCCACGTTCGGCAGGAAATTCTGGAGCGAGGCGCCGACGCTGGCGCCCACCGACAGCGATGGCGAAAACAGGCCGCCGGGGATGCCGCTGGCGGACGAAATCAGGGTGGAGGCCAGCTTCACAGGGGCGTACCACCAGGGGGTGGTGATGCCTTGCTCCAGAAGGTCTCGCGTCGGGCCATAGCCGGAACCGCCGGCAAAACCGTCGGTCAGCAGGGCCAGAATAGCCACCGCCAGCCCGCACAATCCGCCGTAGAGCCAGGGCTTGCGCTTGAGCGGCCCGAAAATGCGCCCGCGCGCCTTCGACATGGCCACCAGGCCGCGGGAGAAGATGGCGCCGCCGATGCCGCCGGTGATGGCGCACACCACAACCGCGGTCCAGCCGATGGGCGGGAATTGCTCCGCCGGGATGGCGCCGAAATAGGAATATTGCCCGACCAGCATCAGGCTCACCAAGCCGGAGATCACCACCGCGGCGGAGATCAGGCCGGTGAGGCGCTTGTCATAGGCTTTGGCCATTTCCTCGATGGCGAACATCACGCCCGCCAGCGGCGTATTGAAGGCCCCGGCGATGCCGGCGGCGGCACCCACCAGAATCAGGCCGTTAGCACGCCCGATTCCCACCAGCCCGGCCAGAGCCACCATGATGGCGCAGCCCAGTTGCACGGTCGGTCCCTCGCGCCCGATGGAGGCGCCCACCGCCAGACCCGCGATGGTAAGGCCGATCTTGCCCAGGGTGACCTTGGCGCTCAGCAGCCGGGCGCGATGGGCAGGAATGCCGGAGCGGCGGGCGGCGATGGCCTGGGGAATGCCGCTGCCCTGGGCACCGTCGAAAAAGCGCACCGTCAGCCAGGCAAAGAGGGCAAAGCCGCCGGGGGTCAGGATCAGCAGGGCATAAGGCGCCCGGTGCATGATGGCGACATAGATCTCCTGCGCCCGGTCCGCCACGGCCGCAAACGCCACCGAGGCGAGGCCGACCGCGATCGCGCCCAGGATGAACACCACCCGGCGCTTCCACAGGGTCTTGGAGGTCAAGGCGACGCGAATGCGCCGCAGGTCGCGATCAAACATCTTGCGTCCTCACCCTGCCGCCGCAACGGCATCCCGGCCAGAAGGGCTGCGCGCGCGCACAACACTCATTGAGCCGTTACAGGGCAGGGGTGGGCAGCGTCAATGGATCATGCGGGCTCGGGCACCAATGCCGGCCCGGAAACCAGCGGCCGGGGCAGGGTTGAACCGGAAAGGACAACTGCCCGGTCATGCAGCGCATTGAGCGTCGCCCGGTGGCCGATGGAGAGCACCGTCGCCTCCGGCAGGCGGATGCGCAGCAAGTTGTAGAGGTCTGCCTCCGATGCCTCGTCCAAGGCGGCTGTGGCTTCGTCCAGCAGCAGGACGTCCGGCGCGGTCAATAGGGCGCGGGCGATGGACAGGCGTTGCTGCTCACCCAAAGAGAGCACATGCGGCCACAGCAGGCTCTCCTCCAGATGCGGGACCAGCCCGCCGAGGCCGACCGCCTGGAGCACATCGCTCAGTTGGTCGGGGCCGAAGGCGTCCGCCGCCAGCGGATAGGCCAAAGCGGCATTCAGCGGGCCGACCGGAACGTAAGGCCGCTGGGGCAGGATCATCAGTTTGGTGCCTTCCGGCAGCGTGATCTCCCCGGTGCCGAAGGGCCAGATGCCAGCGATGGCTCGGAACAATGTGGTCTTACCGGCGCCTGAGGGGCCTGACACCAGCACCCGCTCACCCTTCTTGAGCGCCAGCGTGTCCACCGTGACGATGGACAGATCATTTGGCAGGCGCACATCCATGCGGCCCAGTTTCAGGGCCGTGCTGCCCGAGGGGGCGGTGCTGTGGGGGAAGGCTCGGGCGCCGTCATCCAGCTTTGCCGCGCCCATGGCCGCTTCGAAGCCCGTGAGGCGGTTCACCACCGAGGTCCATTCCGCCAGGGTGGAATAGGAACTGATGAAGAAGGAGAAGGCGCCCTGCACCGAGCCGAAGGCCGAGCCGGTCTGCATCAACACCCCCAGTTGGATCGCGCCGGCGAAATAGCCCGGTGAAACCACCACATAAGGGAAAATGCTGGAGACCTGATTATAGCCAGCGGTGAACCAGGTCAGGCGCTTCTGCGCCTTCATGAGGCCGATGTAATTGTCCCAGATGCGCGAGAAGCGGCCTTCCAGCTTGCGGCCTTCGGCCTCCTCGCCCGCCAGCATGGCGATCTGCTCGCTGTTCTCGCGCACCCGCACCAGATCAACGCGGAAGTCGGCTTCATAGCGCTGCTGGTCGAAATTCAGCCGCACCAGCGGTTTGCCGATGAGGTGGGTGATGAGGGTGCCGATGGCCGCATAGATCAGCGCCGCCCAGAACAGATAGCCCGGAATGTGCAGATCGAGGCCGAATAGCGCGAAATCGATCTCGCCCGAGAGCCCCCACAGGATAACGCTGAAGGATGCCAGCGAGACCAGGGTCCCCAGCAGCCCGACGCTGACGCTGATGGTCTGGCTGACGAACAAATTCACGTCCTGGGCGATGCGCTGGTCGGGATTGTCCGCAGCATCGCCGGACAGGCGCAGGCGATAGTGGGTCTCGTCGGCGAGCCAATGATCGAGATAGCGCTGGGTCAGCCAGCGGCGCCAGCGGAGCTCCAGCCATTGCTTGAGATAGATCTGGTAGACCGCGATGCAGATGGCGCCGGCGGCGATGGCGCAGAACACCAGCAATTGATGTTTGAAGGCGGCGAAATCCTTGTCCTGGATCGCGTCATAGAAGGCGGCGTTCCACTTGTTCAGCAGGACGGTGGCATAGACCCAGCCCAGTTCCAGGGCGATCACCGCCGCCAGAAGGCCGAGGGCGATCCAGCGCTCCTCGCTGCGGAAATAGGGCAGGGCCAGGCGGCGGATGTCGCTGAGCAGGGTGAAGAGGGCGCGCATCGGGGCTCGTCACGGAAGAGGAAAGCTGGCCAAGCTTAGGCGCTTTCCCCGTGGCGAGACCATGGCCGCAACATTACGTCTTTGAAAGACAAGCCCCTAAAAACCAGCCTTACGCAAGGTCGGCTGCTTGGCCTCACAAGCCCTTTGCCAATTCCCGCAACTTGAATTTCTGGATCTTTCCGGTGGATGTCTTGGGGATCTCTTCGAATAGAATGGTGCGCGGGCATTTGAACGCCGCCAGATGCGCCCGGCAGTGGGCCACCAATTCCTCCATGGTGACGCTGGCTCCCGCACGGAGTTCCACGAACGCAACCGGCGTCTCGCCCCATTTGTCGTCCGGCCGTGCCACCACAGCGGCGGCGCTGACCGCCGGATGCTTATAGAGCGCGTCTTCGACTTCGATGGAGGAGATGTTCTCGCCGCCGGAGATGATGATGTCCTTGGAGCGGTCCTTCAGCTGCACATAGCCATCGGGATGCTTGACGCCGAGATCGCCGGAATGAAACCAGCCGCCGGCAAAGGCGGCATCGGTGGCAGTGGGGTTCTTCAGATAGCCCTTCATGACGACATTGCCGCGGAACATGACCTCGCCGATGGTCTCGCCATCGGCGGGCACCGGCGTCATGGTGTCGGGATCCATGACATCGAGTGCCTCCAGGGCACTATAGCGGACCCCCTGGCGCGATTTCTTGGCGGCGCGCTCGGCGCTGGGCAGGGCATCCCATTCCGCGTGCCAGTCATTGACCACCGCCGGGCCGTAAACTTCCGTGAGGCCATAGACATGGACCACATGGAAGCCGGCATTCTGCATGGCCTCCAGCACGGCGGCGGGCGGCGGGGCGGCGGCGGTGATGAAGGACACCGGGCCGGGCAGGGGGCGCCTTTCTTCCGCCGGGGCGTTCAGCAACGTCGACATGACGATGGGCGCGCCGCACATGTGGGTCACGCCATGGTCAGCGATGGCGTCGAAGATCGCCTTGGCCCGCACCTGCCGCAGGCAGACATGGGTGCCCGCCACCACCGACACCGACCAGGGGAAGCACCAGCCGTTGCAGTGGAACATGGGCAAGGTCCACAGATAGACCGGATGGGCGCCCAAATGGCAGGTGACCACATTGCCCACCGCCAGCAGATGCGCGCCGCGATGGTGATAGACGACGCCCTTGGGGTCGCCGGTGGTGCCGGAGGTGTAGTTCAGGGCGATGGCGTTCCACTCGTCGGAGGGCATCGCCCAGGCGTAATCGGGATCGCCGGTGGCGAGGAAATCCTCATATTCCAACTCGCCGATGCGGGTGCCCGGTCCGGCATATTCCGGGTCGTCATAATCGATGACGATGGGCTTGCGGGTGGCGATGGCCAGTGCTGCCTTGATGACCGGAGAGAATTCCCGGTCGGTGATCAGGACACTGGCCTCGCCATGATCGATGGTGAAGGCCAGGATGGCGGCGTCGAGCCGGGTATTGAAGGCGTTGAGCACCGCTCCGCACATGGGCACGCCATAGTGCGCCTCCACCATGGCCGGGGTGTTGGACAGCATCACCGCCACGGTATCGCCGACCCCGACGCCATGTCGCTCCAGCGCCGAGGCCAGCCGCCGGGCGCGGGCATAGAGCTCGCGATAGGTGCGCCGTAGGGGGCCGTGGATCACCGCCGTCTGGTCGGGAAACACGCTCGCCGCCCGCTCCAGGAAGCCCAAAGGCGTCAGCGGCTGGTGATTGGCAGGATTGCGATCCAGATGGCGGTCGAAGATGCGGCGCTCGGTGTCGCGGTCCATGGATGGCGTTTCCCCGGTCGTGTCGGCTGTTATGGGCCGGTTGATCTTATCTGTTGCCCGCGACCGTAGCCGAGCGCCTTGCCCCAGCGCAATCGGCCACGGCCACGACCAAGGTCTTACGCAAAAGATCGGACTTGCCTTGGCCCTGCCGCTGGGCGTCAATCGCCGCAACCAGAAGACGAAATATTGCACCGGGAGGACGACGCCATGCTCGACCAGAGCCACAGCCGCTATGCGCAGACCTATGCGCGCTGGCAGAGCGACCCCGAAGCCTTCTGGGGCGAAGCCGCCAAGGACATCGACTGGATCTCCGCCCCGGCCAAGGTGTTCGACCCGGACGTGGGCGTCTATGGCCGCTGGTTCGTGGGCGGCGTCTGCAACACCTGTTACAACGCCGTCGACCGCCATGTGGCCGCTGGCCGCGGCGCCCAGGATGCACTGATCTATGACAGCCCGGTCACT
>CALRNP020000192.1:0-11157 GCA_943369575.1 Azorhizobium sp. AG788
CAGGCCCAGCAGGCCGGAGCGGTGGTAGAGCATGTCCTCCACCTCCTTGAGCGGCAGGCCCTTCTGGTTCAGCAGATGCAGGATGACGCCGGGATCCAGCGCCCCGCAGCGGGTGGCCATGGGGATGCCGTCGAGAGTGGAAAAGCCCATGCTGGTGTCGACGCTCACGCCGTCCTTGAGCGCGCACAGGCTGGCGCCGCTGCCCAGATGCGCCGCCACCACCCGTCCTTGTGCCACCTCAGGCGCCACGCGGGCCAAAGCGGAGGCGATGTATTTGTATGACAGGCCATGGAAGCCGTAGCGCTTGATGCCGGCATCGAACAAGTCACGCGGCAGCGCGAAGCGGCGCACCCGGTCGCTCTGGGTGCGGTGGAAGGCGGTGTCGAACGAGGCCACCTGTGGCAGGTGCGGCCGCAGATGCTCGATGGCCTTGATCAGCCGCACACTATGGGGCTGATGCAACGGGGCGAGCGGCACCAGCGCGGCGATGGCGTCCGCCACCTCCGGCGTGATCCGTACCGGCCCGGAGAATTGATCGCCGCCATGCACCACCCGATGGCCGATGGCGGTGAGCGCGCCGACGCCGAAATGCTGCGCCAGCCAGCCCAGCGTTTCCTCGATGACCTCGTGCAGATCCTCGGTCACCACGGCCTTCAGCGGGATCTCCGCCGTGGTCGGGCCTTCGACGATGGAGAGGCACAAGGGCGCGTGCCGCAGATCGATGACGCCTTTGCCCAGCCGCCGGGTGCCGTTCGCATCGTCCGCGAACAGGCCGATCTTGATGGTGGAGGAGCCGGGGTTGAAGGTGAGCAGGATGTGATCGCTCATGCGGGCACCGCCCCCTTGGCGGCGCCGGCCGCCGACAGCTTGGCCAGGGCCACCGAGGCCAGGCGCACCCGCACCGAATCCGCCCGGCTGGTGAGGATGATCGGCACCCGCGCCCCCAGCACCAGGCCCGCCGCATCGGCGCCGGCCAGATAGATCATCTGCTTGGCCAGCACGTTGCCGGTCTCCAGGTTCGGCACCAGCAGGATGTCGGCCTGGCCGGCGACGGGAGAGATGATCTCCTTGATCCGCGCCGAATCGAAGCTCACCGCATTGTCGAAGGCCAGCGGCCCATCCACCAAGGCGCCGGTGATCTGGCCGCGCCGGGCCATCATCGCCAGCGCCGCAGCGTCCAGGGTCGCCTGCATGTCGGCATTGATGGTCTCCACCGCCGCCAGCACCGCCACCAGCGGCTCCGCCACCCCGAGCCGGTGCAGCAGGTCGATGGCGTTCTGGCAGATGTCGCGCTTGTGGGCGAGGCTGGGGGCGATGTTGATGGCGGCGTCGGTCACCATCAGCGGCTTGGGATAGGTGGGCACGTCGAGCGCATAGACATGGCTGATGCGCCGCTCGGTCTTCAGGCCGGAGCCCGAGGCGAGGACCGCACCCAGCAGTTCGTCCGTATGCAGGCTGCCCTTCATCAGCGCGCCCAATTTGCCGGCTGCGGCCAGTTCCACTGCGCGGGCAGCGGCGGCGTGGCTATGCTCCACATCCTCGATCCGCAGGCCCTCAAGCGAAACGCCGGCCGCTTCGGCGGCGGCGCGGATCTTGCGCTCCGGCCCGATCAGCACCGGCTCGATCAGCCCCTCCTCTCGGGCCTCGATGGCGGCCTGGACGGCCTCGGCGCTGCACGGATGCACCACGCCCACCACCATGGCCGGGAGGCCGCGCGCTTCATCGATGAAGCGCTCGTGGCGCACATGCGGGCGCACCGCGACATCGGGCACGGCCATGCGTGGCAGGCAGAGTTTCTCGGCCGGAGCGATCACGGTGGCGGTGCCGGTGAGCACCTCCTCGCCCTTCTGATTGATGCAGCGGGTGTCCAGCGTCACGATGCGCTTGTCGGCGCGCTTCTCGGTGACGGTGACGGTGGCGGTGACCGTGTCCCCCGGCGCCACCGGCCGGCGAAACTGCAAGGTCTGGCCGAGATAGATCGTGCCGGGGCCGGGCAGTTCGGTGCCGAGCAAAGTGGAGATGAGGGCGCCGGTCCACATGCCATGAATGACCACATGGCCGAAGATGTCGGTGGCGGCATAGGCCGCATCGAGATGGGCGGGGTTCACGTCGCCGGACACCGCCGCGAACAGCTGGATGTCATTCTCGGCAACGGTGCGGACCAAGCAGGCGGTATCCCCTACCGCCAGTTCGTCGAACGTGCGATTTTGTAGCATATCTCTCGTCATGAACCCACTCGCAAGCGATCGGCACCTCGCCGGGACCGGCGCGATACCGCGTTGCAACAACAGTGGTCCGACGTGGTTCCCGGCGCCTTGCGCCAGGACAAAACACTGTAGCTTGCAAACAATCGGGCGAGGGGGGGCGATTGCGGGCTCCGGGTCGTGGCTGCGGAAACCCGGCGCCACCTAGCCCGCCGACGTGCGGCCGTAGCCGGCGCGCACTTTCAGCTTGGGCTGCGATCAGGGGCGTTGCCCAAGATCACCCCCGCTCCAGACGTTTGGAAGCGAACCGCCGGGCGATGTCGGCGGATCTGCCGGACTTAGCCGCCGTACTTCAGGTCGAGCAGGCTGGAACTGGTGCTGCTGGAGACGCTGCTGCTGCTGGTGTCGAACAATTGCAGCACGGGGTCGCTGCTGGTGTTGTTCTCGATGTCCCACATCACGGTGAAGCGCTTCAGTAGCTTGTCCACCTTCTCGGGATCCTGGAGATCGGCGACGTCGAACTTGGCGTCCACCGCCTTCTTCTGGGTGGCAATGTCCGCATTGGCCATCTCGTCCGGGAAGCCGTACACGGTCTGCATCACCTGCCACATCGCGGCGTCTCCGAGCAGGCTGTAGGCCGAGGTCGTAGAGGCGGCGTTGCGCTTGAAGTAGAGTGCAAGCTGGACACCTTGATCGTCCTCGCCGGCATTCGTTTCCATGGTCTGCTGCGTGTATTTGTTCACTACGGTAGTGATGTCGGTGGAGTAAGACAGCGCGCCCGTGCGGAGATAGGAGAACTGGGTCGCAAACGCCTTGAATTTGTCGTCGGACAGCTTGTTCACAAAACTCGTCGTATCGGAAACGTCGCTGTTCAAAACCTTCTTCATATAGGCTTTGGCATAGGCCATGTCTTCCAGGCCGTAGGCCTTCATCGCATAGTTGAACAATTGATAGTTGTTCACAAAATCATCGACGGTTTTTACCGATTCGATGTTCGCTTTGTAATACGCTGTCTCACGCGCAGTGACTGGATCAGCGGCCTCCTGGGCGAGAACCTTTTCGGAGTTCTTCGTAAGGTAGGAATATGTCGCGTAGGTGGATCCAAGACTGATGGTCATGTGGCACCCGGAATCGTGAGGCGGTTCATCTCAAGCCGGACCGGCTCGGTCCCGCGAGGCTAAGGCGTGAAGGTTGCGCGGAGGTTGCGCGCAGCCTCCGTCAGACAGACAGGTTCTGGCTGTAGCTGTGCAGCACTTCTTCACGCGAGCGAATGGCCTCGCCGGTGAAGCGGGTGTTGCCGTTGTCTTCCTCGCCAGGGCCGGCGACCTTCTGCGCATTCTCTTCGTGATGCGTGGCGGTCTTGTCCTGGGGATCGGGGGAGGTGCCGGATGCTTTGCGCTTGTCCGCGTCCATCTCGACGCCGCTGCGTGCGCCGGACGTTTCGGCATTGAGCCGGGCTGAAAGATCGATCAGCACCGTACCGGCATTGGAGGCGTCCACCACCTTCGGGGCGGCGACGGCCTCATGGGTGGGGGAGAGCGCGGGGCGAGAATCGTCCTTGCTGTCCTTGGTCTTGCCGCCCACCACCGAGCGCGCGCGATCCATATCGCCGGCCTGCACGGCGGCGATCAGGGCGCCAAGTCCGGTGCGGCGCTCGGTGCCGGTCTGGGGATCCGTGGAGGAGACGGCGGCGGCGCGGATGCCAGCGGCGGCCTGAGTTTCCTGGACGATCATGAGATAGCGCTGGGCAGCGGCCATGTCGCCGGCCACGACGGCAGCGGCCATGGCTTCCGCTGCTTCCCGGCTCTGACGGGTCAGGCTCTGGAGGTTCACGCTTTCGACTGGTGCGACTGGTGCTACCGACATGGCTTCAAAGTCTCCGCGTCTTCCGACCCCCGCAGGTCGAGGTTGCCCGCCGACGACCACAGGCCCATGCCATGGTTTACACCTTGACCGCCCGTAGGTTGGCGAAGTGTAGCTTGCATGAAGCTTGCGCGCTCAGCGCCCCAAGCCCGGCGCAAATGCACGCGCGATGCCGCACGTCTGCAACCCACTGACGCTGCGTCGAAAACGGGTCGCGGGTTCTTCCGCCGCCCGCGCATGCGAATGATCACATTTTCGTGACTATCCGTATGGCCACTGCGTTTTTCTCATTTGCGCCCCAGCGGGGACAGGGCTACGCAAGGCTTAACGCTACTGTCCGGCATCGATCACGAGTCCCTGGCCCGTCCCAGGCCCGGCCGCACGTCCGCCGGATGCTTCTGAATGTGCCATCAACGAGGCTGCGTCCCATGCCGGAATCGTTCCCGTTGGTCTCTTTGCTCTCAACCATCTGGGCAGCCTGCGGCACGCCCGGCGATTTGCCGCCGGTGAAGGTGCAGGGTGTCGGCGCCCTGCCGTCGGTGTTTGCCGTCACCGATCTGGCTGCGGCATCCGTGGGGGCCGCGGGCGCGGCAGTGGCTGAACTTGTGGCCGTGAGCGGACAGTCGGCGCCGGCGGTGCGCGTGGACCGCCGACTGGCCTCAGCGTGGTTCGCCAAATCGATCCGCCCGCTGGGCTGGGACCTGCCGCCGATCTGGGATCCCATCGCCGGCGACTATGCCACCTCCGACGGCTGGATTCGCCTGCATACCAACGCGCCCCATCATCGCGCGGCGGCGCTGGCGGTTCTCGATTGCCCTTCGGAAAAGACCGCGGTGGCGGCAGCCGTGGCCCGTTGGCACCGCGATGCGCTGGAAGCGGCGATCGTGGCCGAGGGTGGATGTGCGGCTGCCATGCGGAGCCGCGATCAGTGGGCTGTGCACCCCCAAGGGATCGCCGTGGCAGCAGAGCCGCTCATGGCACTCAACTATGGCGACGGTGGCCCGCGCCCCAACTGGCCGGTGACGGCGGAGCGACCCTTGTCCGGCATCCGGGTGCTGGACCTGACGCGCATCCTGGCGGGGCCGGTGGCGACCCGCTTCCTGGCCGGCCTAGGTGCCGACGTGCTGCGCATCGATCCGCCCGAGTGGGATGAACCCTCGGCGGCGCCGGACGTGATGCTGGGCAAGCGCAGCGCCCGCCTGGATCTGAAGGACGCGGCAGGACTCGCGGTTCTCGAAGCCCTGCTGGCGCAGGCTGACGTGCTGGTTCATGGCTATCGCTCCGATGCGCTGGACCGGCTGGGGCTGACTGCTGCGCGGCGGCGGGAGCTCAATCCGGCGCTGGTGGAGGTGTGCCTCGACGCCTATGGCTGGACCGGCCCCTGGAACCGGCGCCGGGGCTTCGACAGCCTGGTGCAGATGAGCACGGGGATCGCCGAGGCCGGCATGCAGGTACTTGGGCGCGACCGGCCGACTCCCTTGCCGGTGCAGGCGCTCGATCATGCCACCGGCTACATCCTGGCCGCCGCCGCCCTGCGGGGCCTGACCCGCCGCCTGACCTCCGGCGCCGGCACCACGGCGCGCACCTCCCTGGCGCGGGTAGCGCAATTGTTGGTGGCGGCCGGGGTGGGGCAACCCGGCCCGGCCTTCGCGCCCGAGGCGGACGGTGACTGGGCGCCGGAGGTGGAGCAGACCGTATGGGGGCCTGCCCACCGCCTGCTGCCGCCGGTGGCGATCGCCGGCACGCCGCTGCGCTGGTCGCTGCCCGCCGGGCCGCTGGGCGGGGCGCCCGCGCACTGGCTGGCGGGGCCGATCTGAGGCCATGAGCGAGGACGCGGAGATCGCGGGGCAGTCGGCTCGGGTTGATCCGCAGACGGTGGCCGTGCGCTGGCTGGCGCCGGGAGCGGTGCCGGCCGATGCTTGGCCGCTGCTCACCGGCTGCCTTGATGCGGGCGAGCGGGAGCGGGCGGGGCGCTTCCATTTCGCGGCGGATCGCGTCGCCTATGTGGCCGCTCACGCGCTGACGCGGGCGCTGCTGTCGCAGTACGCGGAGCGGCCGCCGGCGAGCTGGCGGTTCGCAGCCGGGCCCTATGGCCGCCCTGAGATCTTACCCGTGGCCGGTGATCCGCCGCTGCGGTTCAACCTGTCCCACAATCGCGCTCTGGTAGCGGTGGCGGTGACGCACGCCCGCGACATCGGCATCGATGTGGAGGCGGTGGACGCGGCGCGCCTGACGCTGGATCTGGCGGCCCACACCTTCGCCCCGGCCGAGGTGGCCCAGGTGCGCGCCCTTCCCGAGTCTGCGCGCACCGAAGCCTTGTTCGCGTTTTGGACGCTGAAGGAGGCTTATATCAAGGCGGTGGGGCGTGGCTTGTCGCTGCCGCTGGACAGCTTCGCCTTTTCCCTGGCGCCGACCGTGATCCGGTTCACCGAAGCCTGCCCCGATGATCCCGCCACCTGGCGATTTGAGCGGCTGAGCCCGACCCGTAGTCAGGCCCTGGCGCTGGCCGTGCGTCATCCCGACCCAGCCTCCGTGCACGTGGATGCGGGAGAGATGAGCGTGCCGGAATTACTCGGCCTCTGTGCTCAGGCCGGGCCGGGCAGAATGTCCCGCAGATAGGCGGCGATGCCGCGCTGGCGATCCCACTGCCGGGGATAGCCCAGCGACACTTCCTCGAACCGGACCCCGTCGCGCCAATCGGTGCGGCGCACGTGCAGATGGCCGCTGACCACCACGCCGGCGCGGAACCGCTGGTGCCAGTCCTCGGTCAGCGTGGTGCCGCACCAGGGCGAGAAGCGCGGAATACGCGGGATGCGCACCAGGTCCCCCCGCAGCGGGTAATGGTTGATGAGGATGGTGGGCAGGTCGGGCGCGAGCGCCTCCAGGCGCGCCTGCGTCAGCGCGCAGCGCGTATGGCACCAGGCGATGCGCGAGGCATGCGGGGCCGGACTGAGCAGCAGTTCGTCGGCGCAGACCGCGCGATCCTCCCGCGCCCATTGCACCACGTCCGCCAGCGCCACATCAGCGGGGCGGAAGCTGTAGTCATACAGCAGGAACATGGGCACCAGCACGCAGGGGCCGCCGGTGCCGACCCAGAGCGGGTAGGGATCTTCAGGCGTCAGTACCCCGCACTCGCGTGCCAGATCCACCAGCAGGCGGTACTTGTCCTCGCCGCCGCCGCCGGCGGAGACGGTCCACAATTCGTGGTTTCCCGGCACCCAGAGCACCCGCGCGAACCGGGCCGCCAGGAATTCGAAGGCATGGCGCACCTTGTCGGGATGCTCGGCCACGTCGCCGGCGAGGATCAACCAGTCGTCAGGATAAGCGGGCAGCTCATGCAGCGCCTCGAGATTGGAGGGGCTGGCCAGATGCAGATCGCTGATCGCCAGCAGTCTCATGCGGTGGGGGCGTGCCGGCGGGGACTCATGCCCCCACCCTAGCGGCGCAGGCGGCGCAGCGGAACCTCCCTCCGCGGCGCAACGTTGATGCGACATCGGCCCACATTGAATGCGATCAATTGTAGTCTATGTATGCATTCAATAGCGCAACAATTGACTGTGTGCCCCGATGACCGCCTCTTATCCCCGCCTCTCGCCCCTTCAGACCGGCCTGCGCGGCCGTTGCCCCCGTTGCGGGGAGGGGCATCTGTTCAACGGCTTCCTCACCTTGGCGCCGTCATGCGAGGTGTGCGGTCTGGACTATAGCTTCGCCGATCCGGCCGACGGCCCGGCGTTTTTCGTCATCACCTTCGGCTGCCTGCCGTCGATCCTGTTCGCCATCTGGCTGGAAGTGGGGTTCCAGGCGCCCTATTGGGTGCATCTGGTGACGACGCTACCCTTGCTCCTGCTCACCTGCATCCCGCCGCTGCGGCCGTTGAAGGGCTGGCTGGTGGCCAGCCAGTTCTTCTACAAGGCCCAGGAAGGGCGGCTCGTCATGAAAGGAGAATGATGCAGTCAATCCTGCATCATTCTCCTTCGGACGCTAGCGACCCAATCCCGCCATCCGCGGCAGCCAGAGGGTGAGTTCGGGGATGTAGGTGATGGCCAGCAATGCCAGCATCAAAGGCACCAGCCAGGGCAGGATGGCCATGGTGGTGCGCTCCACCGACAGTTTCGCCACCCGCGCCAGCACGAACAGCACCATCCCCAAGGGCGGATGCAGCAGCCCGATCATCAGGTTGAGGGTCATCACCAGGCCGAAATGGATCGGGTCGATGCCCAGCTTGAGGACGATGGGCAGCAGGATCGGCACCAATATGGTGATGGCGGCGATGGTGTCGATGAAGCAGCCGACGAACAGGATCAAGAGGTTGGCCAGCGCCAGGAACACCCACTTGTTCTGGGTGAAGCCCAGGATCGCATCCGAGAGTGCCTGCGCCGCCTGACTGGCGGTGAGCAGCCAGGCGAAGATCGAGGCCGCGGTGACGATGAATAGCACCGAGGCGGTTGTCTCGATGGTGTCGAACGTCGCCTTGGCCAGGGTCCGCATGGTCATGGAGCGATAGCGCACCAGCCCCAGGAACAGCGACCAGATCACCGCCGCCACCGCGGCTTCCGTGGGCGTGAACCAGCCGAGCGTCATGCCGCCGATCAGGATCACCGGCGCCATCAGCGCCATGACGGCGGAAAAGTCGAAATACCAGTCCGCCGCCAGCAAGGCCGCCAGCGAGATCAGCACCGCCGCATTCAGCGACAGGCCCAGTTCCACCAGGACGTAGACGGCGATGGGGAACAGCGCCACCACGCCCACTTCGATGCCGGCGCCCCCCAGCTTGCGCCAGGAGAATTTGGCGTCGCTGCCCCAGCCGTTGCGATGGGCGAAGAAGGCCACCGTCGCCATCATCATCAGCGTCATCACCACGCCGGGAATGACCCCGCCGAGAAACAGCGCGCCGATGGAGACATTGGCCAGCATGCCGTAGATCACGAACGGCAAGGATGGCGGGATGATCGGCCCCAAGGTGGCGGAGGCGGCGGTGACGCCCACCGCGAACTCGGTGGAATAGCCATGGTCCTTCATGGCCTTGATCTCGATGGTGCCGAGCCCGGCCGCATCGGCGATGGCGGTGCCGGACATGCCGGAGAACACCACCGAGCCGACGATGTTCACATGCCCCAGCCCGCCGCGCATCCAGCCCACCAGGGCGACGGCGAAGGAGTAGATCCGCCCCGTCACCCCGGCGATGTTCATGAGATTGCCGGCCAGGATAAAGAACGGCACCGCCAGCAGCGGGAAGCTCTCCACGCCGGCGATCATGCGCTGGGCCACCACCACGTCCGGCACCGTGCCGGAGACGATGATGTAGAGCAGCGAGGCCCCGGCCATGGAAATGGCCACGGGTACGCCGCAGATCATCAGGCCGAGAAAGCCGCCGATCAGGATCCACATGGGCTCAGGCCTCCGTGCCGTCGAACGCCTCGGGGCGCTCCAGCGGGCTGTAGCCGCGCCGCAGATTGTTGACCGCCACCTGCACGGAGCGCAGCAGCATGAGCACGAAGGCGGCGAACACCACCCAATAGACGATGCCCTTGGAGGCCTGGACCATCACCATGGGCTCATCGCCCACCAGCGAGATGTAGCGCCACATCAGCCAGCAGGCATAAGCGAAGAAGGCCACCTGCACCGCATCCACCGCCGTGGACGCCACGCGGGCAATGGTGGGCGGCAGGAAGCGATACAGCAGGTCCACCTGGATATGGCGGTGCAGCCGCACGCACATGGCCGAGCCCAGGAAGACGACGCCCACCAGTGCGTAGCTGGCCAGTTCCTCGGTCCAGCTGTAGCTGTCATTGAGCACGTAGCGGGTGAAGAATTGCAGGAACACTAGGCCCGCCATCACCCAGAACAGCGCCAGCGTGACCCAGTCTTCCGGTGCATAGGGGGAGAGGTCGACAGGGACCTCCTGATCGAAGGTTTGGGCGAGTTCCTCGCCGGTTACACGGGTGTGGACCTCAGCGGTCATCGGTGCTCCGGGGCATCATCGGGAGGGAAAACCTGCGCCGCGCGGCCGGCAGTCCGCCGGAGCGGATAGCAGGAAGGGGCGGCGAAGGCGGCGGCGAGGGCTGGCGGTTCCGGCGGCGGTCTTGCCGCCGAAACCGCCATGGGCCTCACATGGTGCTCTTGATCGCCTGGATGCGGTCCCAGTCGGCCTTGCGATAGCCGAAGCTCTCGAAGGTGATGTTCTTCATCACCGTGTCGCGGAAGTCGTCGGTGTTGACCTCGATGATGGTCAGGCCCTTGTCCTTGAACAGGGCGATAAGCTCCTTCTCCCGCGCGGCCACTTCGGCGCTGGCCTTGGCGGCGGCTTCCTGCGCCACCTCGGTGAAGATCTTGCGGTCTTCCGGCGACAGCTTGGCCCACAGCGAGGGCGAGAGCACGGTGTTCAGATGGTCGACGATGTGGCCGGTGAGAATGATGTTCTTCTGCACCTCGTAGAACTTCTTGGCCTCGATGGTGGTGAGCGGGTTTTCCTGGGCATCCACGGTGCCGTTCTGGAGCGCCAGATAGACCTCGGCGAAGGCGATGGGGGCGATGTTGGCGCCGCAGGCCTTGGGCATGGCGAGATAGGCGGGGGCATCCGGCACGCGGATCTTGAGGCCCTTCATCTCGGCGCAGGTCTTGAACGGCTTGTTCGAGGTGCTCTGGCGCACGCCGTAATAGGTCACGGCAACGATGTGGTTGCCGGTCTTGTCCTCATAGCCCTTGGCGAGATCCTTGAAGACGTCGCTCTTGGCATAGGCCAGCAGATGCTGGGCGTCGCGGAAGGTGTAGGGATAATAGGTCACGCCGATGGGCGGGTAGGCCTTTCCGGCGAAGCTGGAGCCGGAAATGATCATGTCCACGGTGCCGAGCGTCAGGCCCTGGTTGATGTCGCTTTCCTTGCCGAGCTGCGAGGAAGGATAGACATCGATCTGGTAGCGCCCGTTGGTGCGCTTGGCGATCTCGCCCGCAGCCCAGACCGAGGCGGTGTGGAACGGCTCGGAGGGCTCGTAGACGTGCGCCCATTTCAGCTTGGTCTGGGCGGCGGCGGGACTGGCGGTGAGGCTCGCCAGTGGGCTGAGGCCACAAGCGGATGCAAGCACGAGCGCCG
>CALRNP020000193.1:0-11155 GCA_943369575.1 Azorhizobium sp. AG788
TCGCTCAGCACCACCTCAGCAAGGGTCTGCCACGAGGTCATGCGCCCCTTCGGGCTGGTGGCGAGGCGCTCGCCATCGAGGGCGGCCTGGGCGCGGGTGTCGCAGAAGCGGGTGTAGTTGATCGGCGCCTTGCAGCCGAGGAAGTTGAAGGTGTTGCCGTCCGGGTCCGGCCGGCCGCTCCAGGCCCAGAGATAGGCCTCGAAATTGCCCTGGTCGCCATAGGAGAGGGCGGTGCCGATGTCGGTGGCCTGGAGCTTGACGTCGAAGCCGGCTTCCTTGGTCATGGCCTGCACCACCTGGCCCACTTGCTGGCCTTCATTGGTGGTGTAGACCATCAGCGTCACCGGCACCGGCAGGGTGACGCCGGCCTCCTTCAGCAGCGCCTTGGCCTTGGCCACGTCGCGCTTGGGCACCGGATATTCCTTCACATAGAAGGGATTGTTGGGGCTCACCCACTGGTTGCCGGGCAGGTTCTCGCCATTGAACACCACCTGGTTCAGCGCCGCGCGGTCGATGGCCAGATCGAACGCCTGGCGCACGCGGGCATCCTTGCCGATGACCGAGCCTTCCTTGGCGGTGTTGAACAGGATGGCCTGGTAGCCCAGTTCATAGACCGAGCCGACCTTGAGCTTGCCCTGCGCCTTCACCTCCGGCAGGTCGGTGGCGGCCAGGCGCTCCATCAGCTCCAGCTGGCCGGAGCGCAGATTGGTGAGGCGCACGGTGCTGTCGGGGATGGTGCGGAAGTCGATGCGCTTGAGGAAGATGTTGTCCTTGTTCCAGTAGCGGTCGTATTTCTCCACCGTGATGCGGTCCTGCGCCACCCGCTCCACGAACTTGAACGGGCCGGCGCACACCGGGCCGGTGGCGAACTTGTCGCCCAGCGCCATGGCCGCCTTGGGCGAGACCATCATGCCGGCGCGGTCGGTCAGCTGGGCCAGGAAGGGCGCGGAGGGCGCCTTGAGGTTCAGCTTCACGGTGAGCGGATCGATCACCTCCACGCTCTCCAGCGCGGCGATTTCCGAGCGGCGCTGGCTGCCGGGCATGGTCTGGTAGCGCTCGAGATTGAACTTCACCGCGGCGGCGTCGAACTTCTCGCCGTCATGGAAGGTGACGTCCGGGCGCAGCTTCATGGTGATGGACTTGCGATCCTCGGACAGTGTCCATTCGGTGGCGAGCTGCGGGATGATGTTGAGCTTGGCGTCGATGTCCACCAGCTTGTCGCACAGCGCCGCGAACACCATGCGGGTGGTGTAGCCGCGCGAGAGCGCCGGATCGAGCACGTCGGGATCATCCAGCAGGCCGAAGCGCAGCGTCTGCGCCTGCGCGCTTGTCGCCAGGGCGCCGCTGGCCAGGAGGCCGCCGCAGGCCACGCCACCTGCCATCACCAGGGTCGCAAACGTCCGTTTCCACATGATGTCGATCCTTGAAAAAGAAGGGGGCGAAAAAGGGAAGGAGGCCCGCCCCAGAATGTCGGGGCGGGCGGGAAGGGCGATCCTCAGTCCAGCTTCAGGCCGGTGAAGCGCACCAGGCCATCGGGATATTCGCCGAAGCCCTTGAGCTTGGTGGAATAGGCCCACAGCAGCTTGCGGTGATAGAGATAGATGAGCGGGCGATCAGCCAGCACCAAGGCGGCGAGATCCTTCCAGGCGGCCTTGCGCACCTCGGGATCGTTGTTCTGCCGCTCGGCCTGGAGGGCGGCGTCGGCCTTCTCGCTGGAATAGCGCGGATAGTTCAGCGGCGCCTTGGTGGCGAGGAAGTTGTAGGTATTGCCGTCCGGGTCCGGCCGCCCGCTCCAATTGTAGAGCATGAGGTCGTAATTGCCCTGGTCGGCGAGGTTCAGCGCGGTGCCGAAGTCGGTGGCCTGGATCTTCAGATCAAAGCCGGTTTCCTTGGCCATGGCCTGGATCACCTGCGCCGACTGGGCCGAGAGATTGTCGGAGAAGATGGTGAGGTTCACCGCCAGAGGCGTGGTGACACCCGCCTCCTTCAGCAGCGCCTTGGCCTTGGCGACGTCGCGCTTGGGGATCGGGAAGGCGGAAACGTAATTGGGGTTCTTCGGGTTCACCCACTGGTTGCCGGGCAGGAACTCGCCGTTGAACACCACCTGGTTGATGGCATCGCGGTCCAGCGACAGTTCCAGCGCCTCGCGCACCTTGGCATTCTTGGCGAGAGGATTGTCCTTGGACAGATTGATCAGCAGGGTCTGGTAGCCCAGCTCATAGGTGGAGCCCACCTTCAGCTTGCTGTCGCTCTGCACCTGCGCCAGATCGGTGGGGGCAAGGCGCTCCAAGAGGTCGAGCTGGCCCGAGCGCAAATTGGTCAGGCGCACGGTGGTATCCGGAATGATCTTGAACTCGATGCGCTTGAGGAAGATGGCGTCCTTGTTCCAATAGTCCGGGAACTTCTCCACCACGATGCGGTCCTGGGCGACGCGCTCGACGAACTTGAACGGCCCGGCGCACACCGGGGCGGTGGCGAACTTGTCGCCCAGCGCCTGCGCCGCCTTGGGCGAGACCATCATGCCGGCGCGGTCGGTGAATTGCGCCAGCAGCGGCGCGAACGGGGTCTTCAGATTGATCTTCACCGTCAGCGGATCGACCACCTCGACAGTATCGATGGCGGCGATCTCGCCGCGGCGCTGCGAGCCCTGGGACTTGAGGTGGCGTTCCAGATTGAACTTCACCGCCTCCGCATCCAGCGTCTCACCGTCCTGGAACTTGACGCCCTCGCGCAGCTTCATGGTCAGCGTCTTCTGATCGCTCGACCAGGACCAGGAGGTGGCGAGCTGCGGTACGATGTTCAGCTTGGCGTCGATGTCCACCAGCTTGTCGCACATGGCAGCAAACACCATGCGGCCGCTGAAGGTGCGGGCGAAGGTGGGATCGAGCGCATCGGGATCTTCCATCAGGCCGAAGCGCAGGGTCTGGGCCTGGGCGCTGGTAGCGAGGCCCGCCGCGAACAGCAGGGTGGCCAGGGTGCGTTTCCACATAAGGAGGGTCCTTCCGAAGGCGTCCGGCGGCGGGGCGGCCGGGATGGCGGGAGGCGCAGGGTGGCGGCGGTCCTGCGCGGCGGGGTCAAAGGGCGATGGGCATCCTCAGTGGGCGAGCGCGATCCGCTTCAGCGCGGCGCCGGAGCGGGCGGCAGGCACGGACATTGCTGCGTGTGGACGCAGCGCGTGGGTGCATTCTTGGGTGTCTGTCTCGCTCGTACAAGGGCCATCGTCGATCTGGGCAAGGTGGGAAAGCCGCTGGTCGGCGGTGAAACATTGTATGCAATACACGGGCCAATCCGGCGATCGTGTCCGGACGCGGACAGGCTCGGCCTCATTCCTATGCAAACAAGGCGGAGTGTCGCGTTTTCGTGCAGCGATCCGCCTGCCGCGAGGGCATATCGCCGGATTGGCGGGCGCACCGTGGCAAGGCGGCTGGGTTCGCGCTGAACGATGCATCGCGATTGCCTCCTACGCGCCGCCCCAAACAGAAAAAGCCGGAACAGCTTGCGCTGTCCCGGCTTTTTCAAGACCGGATGCTCGGTTCATCTCACGCCCATTAGGGGGAAAGCTCCTCCAGGACCCGGCCCTTGGTTTCGATGGCGAAGGCGCCGGTGAAGACGCCGCACATCAGGATGAGTGCCGAGAAGATGGCGAACACCCACTGGATACCGCCGAAGTTCGAGAGCACGGCGCCGACGATCAGCGGGCCGGCCGAGGAGCCGAGCCGCAGCCAGGCGCTGCCGAAGCCGGTGGCGATGGCGCGGATGCGGGTGGGATAAAGCTCCGCCGAATAGAGATAGAGCGAGAAGGTGACGCTCTGGGTGATCGCGTAGGTGATGGCGGCGAAAACCAGCACCTGGGTTGCCGATGTGGCCCCGAGCCAAGCCAGCAGCCCGAGCGGAATGGCGGCGAGCAGCAAAGCGGAGGTATACCAGCGCTTGCGCCCCACCTTGTCGATGAACATGGCGCAGGTGAGCGCGCCCACCACACCGGCCCCGGAGGTGGTGAAGCCATAGGCCAGGCTGGTGGAAAGCGGCAGGTTGAACACCTGGCGATAGAGCGTCGGCAGCCAGGTGGCCATGCCGTTGTTCACGACGTGGGTAGCGAACCACAACGGCCAGATCATCAGCGTGCGCTTCAGGTAGATGCCGCGGAACAGTTCGCGCCAGTCGCCCTTGCCGGCCTGCGCCGGGCGCAGGGCGAGCGGGCGGGGCGCTTCCAGCACGTGCCCGGCCTCCATGGCGCTGCGCTCCAGACCGGCGACGATGCGATCGGCTTCCGCATAGCGGCCGCGCGAGGCCAGCCAGCGGGGCGATTCCGACAGGAACCAGCGCAGCGGGATCATGAGCAGCGACGGGACAAGGCCGACGATGAACATCGCCCGCCAGCCGTACACCGGCACCAGGAAATAGCCGATGACGCCGGCGCCGACGAGGCCCAGCAGGAACATCACCTCATAGAGAAGGAAGAACCGGCCGCGGGTGCGGGCGCCGATATATTCGTTGATATAGGCCGAGGCCACCGGCACCTCGCCGCCGGTTCCGATGCCTTGCAGGAAGCGGAACACGATCATGGACGTGGCGCTCCAGGCGGTCAGGCACGCAATGTCCATGGTCACGAACAGCAGGATGGTGAGCAGCAGCACATGAAGGCGGCCGATGCGTTCCGCCAGCCAGCCAAAGAAGATCGCCCCCACCAATTGGCCCAGATAGCCGAAGGAGAGGATCATGCCGATCTCTGCCGGCGAAAGGCCCCATTCCTTGACCAGGACCGGCATGGCATAGGCGATGGCGATGACCGTGTAGCCATCGAAGAAGGTGGCAGCACCAATGATGTTGCGGGTCCAGAATACCTTGCGCGTCATCGGCAAGCGTTCGATGCGGGCACTGATGTCCGCCTGGCCATCGAAGGCTTGATGTGCGGATGTGGCCGCAGCGGGTGCGGCGGAGGCTGGCGTCGACATTCCTCGCTCCTACAAAGTTGATTATTGGCCGGAACTGCCCTGAGAGGCTCCGGCGGATGGCGGTGGTACAGGGGGGCGCACGCCGCTTTTCGCGGTCAGCGGAAGATCCGGGCGCTCGTGGGCCGGCGGCGGTGGCGGATAGCGCCACCACCTGCCACCGGCATGGCTCAGGCTTCGTCGGCGACGCCGTTGCGCAGCAGGCCGAGGCGGTCGATTTCCACTTCGACCACGTCTCCGGGCTTCATCCACAGCGGCGGGGTGCGCTTGGCGCCGACGCCGCCGGGGGTTCCGGTGACGATGACGTCGCCGGGCTCAAGCCGGCAGAAGGTCGAGCAGTATTCGATCTGGCAGGGGATATCGAAGATCATCTGCGAGATGAGGGCTTCCTGCACCACGGCCCCGTTCAGCCGCGTCTGCAGCTTCATGGTGGTGACGTCGCCCGCCTCGTCCGGCGTCATCATCCACGGCCCGAAGGCGCCGGTGCCGGGGAAGTTCTTGCCGGGCGTGAACTGGTGGGTGTGGCGCTGGAAATCGCGGATGCTGCCTTCGTTGTAGCAGCTGTAGCCGGCGATGTGGCTCCAGGCATCGGCGCGGCTGATGTAGCGGCCGGGCTTGCCGATGATGATCGCCAGCTCACCTTCAAAATCCAGGTGCTGTGACACGCGCGGGCGGATGATATCGGCCAGATGGCCGATCTGGCTGTCGGCGAAGCGGCCGAACACCGTGGGGTGTTCCACCACGGCACGGCCCGTCTCCAGGCGGTGCATCTCATAATTGAGGCCGATGCAGAGGATCTTTGCCGAATCCTGGATGACTGGCAGCCAGGTAATGGCGGACAGGGGATGACGCGCCGCCTGAGGCATAGCGGCCTCCACCTGTGACAGCGCATCGGCGGCCAGAACCGCCTTCAGGCTTCCATAGCGGTCCTGAAGCAGGGCGCCGACGTCGAGCGCTTCTTCTCCCGCGATGACGCCCCAGGTCGGCCGGGCGCCGATTTTGAATGTTGCGAGCTTCATGTCTGTCCCTTCCGCGATCGCAAACCGCTTGTGATCGTCTCGCTGCCGCGCGCTTCGCTCGGTGGGCCGCGGCGGCATAGGGGTGCATTATATCGATGAAAAACACGTTCTCCAGATTTTATGTATAAAAATGCCTGTAACGCACTAAAAAATATATATTGACGCAAACGGCAGTCTCTCGTATTTTTCACGGCCCGCGCCGTGCCGCAGGCAAGCGACGCGGGTGGCTGTTCTGTTGGTGGAGGTGAGGCTTTTGAGGATCGATCCCCGTCGCCGCAGCGATGCCGACCGCACGGAAGAGAGGGGCGCCACCAGCCACGATGCCGGCCTACCCGCAGGTTCAGCCGCCTCCGCTTCAAGCTCGGCCGTGCCCGGCACGGTGACGATGCAGCTCTATCATCGGCTGCGCGAGGACATCATCTGCGGCGCGCTGGCGCCGGGCCAGAAGCTGAAGATCGACGAACTGTGCCGCAGCTATGAGGTCGGCTCCAGCCCGCTGCGGGAGGCGCTGAACCTGCTGACCTCCTTCGGCTTCGTGGAGCGGCTGGAACAGCGCGGCTTCCAGGTGAAGCCGATCAGCGCCGATGAGTATGACGACATCGTCCAGTGCCGGTGCTGGATCGAGGAGCGGGCGCTGCGGGAATCCATCGCCGATGGCGATGAGGCATGGGAGGAAAACGTCACGCTGGCGCTGTTCCGCCTGGACCGCGCCGCCCGGACACGGCATGCCGCCATCGATCCGCAATGGGAGAAGCTGCACCACGCCTTTCATATGACGCTGCTGGCGAACTGCGGATCCGCGATCCTGATGGAATATTGCGAGCATCTGTTTGCCCAGAGCATTCGCTACCGGCAGATCGCCGGCCTGCTGGAGCGTAGCGTCCGCGATGCGCAGGCGGAGCACGCCGAGATCGCGAAGGCGGTCCTGGCGCGTGATGCCGACGCGGCTGTCGCTTTGTTATGCGCGCACTACCGCCGCACGCAGGAAGCGCTCAAGGCCAAGCTCTTCAGCCGGACATGATGCCACGGGCTGCGGTCCTGTGTTGCGCCTGCACGCTTTGCGTGTGACCATCGGGAACGTCATTGCACGCGCCGGGGTGAAAGGGGCCCGCCATCCCGCATCTTGTTCGCTTCCTGCTGCGCCATGCGGCCATCGGATTTGGCGTCGCGTTCGTGTTCGTGGCTGTCTTGCTGGCCTTGGACGCGCAAGGCCTGCGCACGCTCATGGCCCGCAGCGCCGACGGCTGGCTGGCGGCCGGCATTCTCACCTTCGCCATGGGCCTCACCTTCGGCAGCGTGCAGATGGGCGTCGCGGTCATGATGCTCGCCGCCCGCGATGACGGCGGCCGCGGCCGCCGCCGCCCCGCGCGCCGCCACCCCACCGCGCCGCAGTTCGGTGGACGCCTCGCCCCCGCGCCGGTGTCTGCCCGCCCGCCACGCGGCTGAGGACGATGTGGCGGTATCGCAGGGTCGGTACGGTCAGCTTTCGTCAGTAGGGCTGCAGCATCTTCGGCTTTGCCCTCGCTGCGGTATCTGTTACAGCGGTACCGTCTTCGTTCGCGACTGGGAGAAGTCTATGAAGGGGGTTGGGATCGTGCTCGCAGCGGGGCTCTGGGCCTTGGCTGCTACGGGCGCGCATGCGCAGACCATCAGCTACGCCCAGGCCGGCGCACAGCTGGCGCAGAGCTGCGGGCCGGACATCATGAAGTTCTGTCCGGACGTGAACTTGGGTGGCGGCAAGATCCACGCCTGCCTGGAAGCCCATGACGCCCAGGTCTCGCCGCAGTGCAAGACCGACTACGTGGCCGTCCGCGCCTCCATCGCCAAGCGGGTCGGCGCCCAGCACGCGATCTTCAAGGTCTGCAATGCGGACGTGGCGCGGCTGTGCCCCGGCATGGTGGAAGGCGACGGCAACCTGCTGTCCTGCCTGCTGGAAGCCACCAAGGTGGTCAGCCCGAACTGCAACCAGGCCATCACCGACGCCGGCTTCCGCTGAGCGCGCCGCAACCAGATAAAGGAAGGACGACACCCATGACGTCGCCTATGATCCGCGTCGCGCTCGCCGTAGCGCTGGCCACGTCTGCCGCCGCGGCCGCCGTGCCGGCCCGCGCGCAGACTGAAATCTCCAATGCCCAGATCGTCCAGGGTCTCCAGGGGCTGACCGAGAATGCCCCCGTCATCACCGCGCAGAATCTGCGGCAGGCGGCCCTCGACCATCTGAACAACTTCCCCGGCGCCCCGCTCACCCGGCCGCCGCTGGCGATCCAGCTGGACAAGCTGGCGCAGATCACCGTGCAGATTCAGTTCAAGCTGAATTCGGCGATGATCCTGCCGGCTTCTTATGGCGCGCTCGGCTCCATCGCCGATGCGATGCACAATCCGGTGCTTCAGGGCTACAAGTTCATCGTTACCGGCAACACCGACACCACCGGCAACCGCCAGTACAACATGAAGCTCAGCCAGGAGCGCGCCGACGCCATCGTCGAAGCGCTCACCACCGTGTTCAACGTGAACCCGGCGCGGCTGGAAGCGGTGGGCCTGGGCGAAGAGTCGCTCCAGGACACCAAGAATCCGGAATCGCCGGTCAACCGCCGGGTCCAGATCTTCAACGTCGGCCCGCTCAAGCGCTGAGCGTCCGCGCCCGACCTCGTTTCAGCGGCGCCGCCCCGGCCGGGGCGGCGCCGTTTTTCGTTCGCCTTCCCCGTCCTTCGGGTGGTGTCATCTGGCTGTCGCAGGATCGAGCTACGAGAACCGTGAAAACGGTTTCATAGCGACTTCCAAGAGGCCCGTGTGGCGCGTCCCATCACCATCCGCACTGTTGCCGAACGCGCCGGCTGCTCCATCGCCACGGTGAGCCGGGTCATCAACGGCACTGCCCGCGCCAGTGCCGATGTGGAAGCGCGGGTGCGCGCCGCCATCGCCGAACTGGAGTTCCGCCCCAGCGAGATCGGCCGCTCACTCAAGACCCTGCGCACCCGCACCCTGGGCGTGGTGATCCCCAGCCTGACCAATCCGGTGTTCGCCGGCTCGGTGGCCGGCATGGAGGCCGAGGCCCGCAGCCGCGGCTACACCCTGCTGCTGACCGCCACCGATTATGATCCCGAGCGGGAGCGCGAACTGGTGGGCACCCTGGTGGCCCAGAGCGTCGCCGGTCTGGTGCTGACCGTGGCCGATCCCGACGCCAATCCCACCCTGGATCTGCTGGATGGGGAGGGCATCCCCTATGTGCTGGTCTATAACGAGCCGCAGCATCTCGGCCGCGCGGCGGTCACAGTGGACAACGCCTCCGCCGCCCGCGACCTCACCGAAGCACTGATTGCCGCCGGCCATCGGCGCATCCTGTTCATCGCCGGCCGCTTTTCCACTTCGGACCGCTCGCGCGTCCGCCACCAGGGCTATCTGGCGGCCATGGCGCAGGCGGGCCTTGCCCCCGAGCCGGTGCTGGAACTGGATTATCTGGCCGACACCGCCGCCCATCGCGCCGCGCTGGAAGGCCTGCTGGCCGGGGCGGCGCGGCCCACCGGCATCATCTGCTCCAATGATCTGCTGGCGCTCTCGGTGATCGCGGCGGTGCGCGAGATGGGGCTGGCGGTGCCGGCGGACGTCTCCGTCGCCGGCTTTGACGGCATCGCCATCGGCCGCCTGGTCTCGCCCCCGCTCGCCACCGTCCACCAGCCCACCCGCCGCATGGGCGCGCGGGCGGTGGAGCGATTGTTCGACCTGATGGCGCAAGACGCGCCGCGCACTGTGGAGTGGCTGCCCTACGAGTTGCGCACCGGCGGCACGCTGGCGCAGGCGCCGAACCTCGGGGCGCCCATCCTTCCAGCCGCCGCCCTTTCCCCGTCCGCTCCGGCTGCCGCCGGGCGGGCATCCTCCCCGCAGACCCCAGCCTTATCCCCCGACCAGACCTCATCCCCAGGAGAGATTCCGCGATGAAGCCCGTGACCGCCACCCCCTTCGCCGCTTTGCTGCTGGCCGCCGGCCTGTTGCTCGGCACCGCCCCCGCCGCCTCCGCCGCCGATGCCATCTGCTACAATTGCCCCACCGAATGGGCCGATTGGGGCGCCATGCTCAAGGCCATCAAGGCCGACACCGGCGTCGAGGTGCCGCCCGACAACAAGAACAGCGGCCAGTCCATGGCCCAGATCATGGCCGAGAAGGCCAGCCCGGTGGCGGACGTGACCTATGTGGGCGTCACCTTCGGCATCAAGCTCAAGGACGCCGGCCTCACCCAGGCCTACAAGCCCAAGGGCTTCGATCAGGTCCCGGCCGGCCTGAAGGATCCCGAGGGCCATTGGACCACCATTCACTCCGGCACGCTGGGCCTGTTCGTGAACAAGGACGCGCTGGGCGGCGCGCCGGTGCCGGCCTGCTGGTCCGATCTGCTGAAGCCCGAATACAAGGGCATGGTGGGCTATCTCGATCCCTCCAGCGCCTTTGTCGGCTATGTGGGCGCGGTGGGCGTGAACAACGCGCTCGGCGGCTCGCTGGACGATTTCACCCCGGCGCTGACCTATTTCAAGAAGCTCCAGGCCAACCAGCCCATCGTGCCGAAGCAGACCTCCTATGCCCGCGTGGTTTCCGGCGAGATCCCGATCCTGTTCGACTATGACTTCAACGCCTATCGCGCCAAGTACAATGAGAAGGGCAACTTCGCCTTCGTCATTCCCTGCGAAGGCTCGGTGGTGGTGCCTTATGTCATGAGCATGGTGAAGAACGATCCGCACCCCGAGGCGGCCAAGAAGGTGCTCGACTACGTGCTCTCCGACAAGGGCCAGGCCATGTGGGCCAAGGCCTATCTGCGCCCCGCCCGCGACGTGGCCCTGCCCAAGGAGGTGGCCGACCGCTTCCTGCCCGCCGCCGACTACGCCCGTGCCAAGCCGGTGGACTATGGCAAGATGGAAGCCGTGCAGAAGGGCTTCTCCGACAAGTATCTGGCCGAGGTGAAGTAAGGGGCGCTCGGTCTTCGCGTTCTTTGAAGCGAAGGCTATCCCGCAGGTGCGCGGTGGAACCCTCCCCCCTTGCGGGGGAGGGCAGGGAGGGGGGTGAAACGCTCTCCTTCTGTGGCCGGTTTTCGGTCTCGTGCCTGGACGGCTCACGTCCCCGGAGTGTCTGACCCCATCGTGCCGGGTGCCGGGCGGGAGCCGTTTCACCCCCCTCCCCAACCCTCCCCCGCAAGGGGGG
>CALRNP020000194.1:0-11069 GCA_943369575.1 Azorhizobium sp. AG788
CAACCGCACGAGGCCGCACTCGGCCTTCGGCGGCAGAACGCCGGAGGAGGTCTACACGGCCTGCGACGGTATCAACATGGCGGCGTAACGCACACCAGAACCAAGCTTAGCAAAGCCGCCAAACTGTCCGCGCAATGGGGACCACCTCACTGTAGGTCAGCCTTATGCCACACGGCTCCCGGGTGCATGCCCTTCGCGTACGCCACAGCGTTCTCCCCGTCCCTGAACAGAACGCCACTTTGCGTAGGGAAGTTGATCGCACGCAAGGGCATGTTTGCGCTTGAACTGTGGAGTCGAGACGGACAGACAGTTGAGCCGGCATCCAAGCGGTGCAGAAGCATCCGCATCTGGCGCACCGCAGATATTCGCCGCAGAAATTCAGATGACACGCAAAGCCCGATTAGGCCATAATACGTCGTGCGGCGGTGAAGTCCGTTGGCCTCGATTGCCCGCTGGAGGGATGCCCTGAGAGGGGATTCGGCTCCTCCCCGCCGCGCTACTCCTCTTCCAATGCCCGCACCGCCTTCAGGCTTGGCTGCATATCGCGCCGGTGCATGGAAATGGCGCGCAGATAGCCATTCTCCGATCTGGTGACGATGGCGCGCCACCAGGCCTTCCCGAGGTTGAGGAGAACCGCCCGCCGTTTCGGGCTCTTGTCCGCCACCACAGCCCGCGCGGCTATCGCTTGCGGCAGGCGGCGCAGATCCTCATAGCTGCGGCCATCCTTGTACCAGCCATCGTGATTGGCCCGCGCCGCCACGTCGGCGCCATTGATGGAGACCAGCGGCGACTTCGCCCCCATCTCGGCCTGGAGCCGGGGCGAGATGCCCGCCGGCAGCCACACCTGCCGCGCCTGGTCATCCGGCAGGCGGCTCACCACCCGCGTCCAGGGGCTGTCCCAGAGTTGTTCCAGCGTCCGGGCGGCGTCGGCGGGCGCCGCGTCCACCAAAGACTGCTCCAGGGCGCGCAGCACGCCCTTCACGCGGGCGAGGCCCGGATTGCCGCCCCAGCCGGGATCGATGCCCACGGGCACATGCACGATCTCGCCGGTGCGCTTGTTGGTGAAGGCGCGGGTGTCGATCACCGGCCGCTCAGCGGAATAGCGGATGTTAGTGTCATTGGCCGGAATGCGGGCCAGCAGTTGGTCGCGCTCGCGGGCGGTGATCTGGCGCACGGTGCATTTGCACAGCCAGCCATTGGGCGGGAAGTGGCTGGCCCAGAACGGATCATCCACCGGCAGAATGGTGCCCACCCAGGCCAGGTGCTCCTTGCGCGGGTCGGCCGCCGTGGTGCGCACATAGAGCAGATACGGCAGCGCTCTCTTGGTCCGCTGCGCCCGCTCCCACTGGCCGGCGGCGCGGGCCGAGGCCATGTTGCCCCAGAAGATGGTCTTGAGCCGGTTCGGGGCGGTGAAGTCCACCGCCGTGTCCGGATGGTCGCCGGAGGGATCGGCCACCATCCGCAAGCCGCCCCAGCCGATGCGCTGGAGATCCGCCACCACCTGGGTGCGCCAGGTCTCGAAGCCGAGCCCGTCGCGCTGCGCCTTCGAGAGGGAGGCCTTGAAGGTGGTGAGCAGCTCGCTCTCCACCGCCTTGGCGACGGTGAAGGCGTGGGCATGCTCCTCCTGCCAGACGTCCTGCCAGTGGAAGCCGGGCTTGAGGCCCTTGTCGTCCAGATAGCGCGTCACCTCCGGCGGCGGGCCGAAGCCGCGGGTGATCTCGGCCATGGCTCAGTCCAACCCGTCGCCGATGCCCCGCGCGATGGCGGTGGCCTGGGCCAGCGCTTCGGCCAGGCGCGCGCCATCCGGCCCGCGTGCTTCCAACAGGGCCAATGCCTCATCAAACGAGGTGGCGGTGGCCAGCACTTGGCGCAGCGGATCGAGCAAGGGATCGGTGATGTCCTGCCAGTCCTCCAAGGCATCCGCGAAAGCGGCATCGGTCAAGGCGACCCCATCCGGCGCCGGGCCGGGAGCCCGCAGCAAGGCGGGCGGCGCGCAGCTGCCGCAGGCGCAGCCGGCGCCATGGGCGGCGAGCCGCTTGGCCTTGGGTTCCGGCGGTGCCTCGGCCGGCGGGGTGACCGGCGGCGTGGCCGCTGGCGCCTGCAGCAGCTCGTCGTCTTCCCCCGGCTCGGACAGGCCCATGCGGTCGCGGATCTCCCGCTGGCTCACCTTCAGCCCCACCGGTACCAGCCGAGCCACCGCATCCGCCAGAGCGGCGATGTCCTCCGGCTCGGTCACCGGCCATTCCGCCTTGGGATAGAGCGGCTGCGGGCCGAAGTTCATGGCCACGAACCACTGGATCAGGTCGCGGTTCACCGTCTGGCCCAGCTGGCGCCCGTCCGCCTGGGCGATGTCGATGCGCACCTTGTCGTGGATCTTAGCCTGACCGTAGGACGAACCGTCCTTGGAGGTCATGGTCTGGCCGAGCGTGATGAGCGAGACCTTGTCGTCGGTGTAATCGATCAGGCTGCCGAACACCTGCTCGCCGCGCGAGCCGTTCACCTCATGGAACTCGATCAGCATGGATTCCGGGATGATGGCGGCGGCGTCATTGGCGATGGAGGTCACCGCCCGCAGCAGCTTGCGCTTGTCGCCCTCGCTGGCGCCGGGGCCGTATTTGCCGACCCGGAACGGGATGCCATAGACCTCGGCGAAGGCCGACCAGTCCTGCAGGGTGAAGCTCTGCACCATATAGGCCCAGCTCGCCGGCCGGGCGAGGCCGCGCCGGATCGGCAGGCCCATGCGCGGCGCCGGCATGTGCACCATGAAGCGGGCCTTGGGCAGGTCCTCGCCGTTTAGCTTGCCATCCACCGCCAGCCGCAATTCGCTGAGCGTCACCGGATCGAACTGGAAGAAGCGCGGATCGCGCCAGGTGAAGGAGACCGGGCGAATGAGCTTGTCGCGATAGTCCCAGCCGATCTCCACCACCGAATAGCCCTTGCCGATGCCATCCAGCAGAGCCGCCGCCGCCTCCTGGAAGGCGGTGTCGGCGATCAGCTCGCCCACCGCATCCATGATCTTGGCCGGCACCCCCTTGGGCGCTTCCATGGTGGGGGAGATGCCGGCGATGCGCAGCTTCCGCGTCATCAGCACCGAGGCATAATGCAGATAGCGCTCCTCCATCTCCTCGGCCAGGGTGAGATAGGCACGGGCCTGGCCCATCTGCGCATCGCGCAGGATGCCGGCGAGGCGGCTGGGGGTGAGGCCGGAGGAGACACGCTCTTCCACCACCCGGCGCACGCCGGCCACCGTGGGCGTGGCGATCTCCTCAGCGAGCTTCTTGGATGAGACCGGGCGGCCATCGGGCCCGAGCAGCTGTGGGGTCACCATAAGGCGCGGCCTCCGGAGGCGTCGTCCTCGTCGCCTGCCGCCATGGCGTCCAAGTCGGCGCCGGTCTGGTAGTCATACTCAAGGACGGAGATGCGGGTGGCGTGATAGGCGAGCGCGAGGGCCACGGCGGCATCCGCATGGCGCTTCTTGCCGGCGTCGCCGGTGCGCAGCGTGGGTGGTTGGGCCACGCCCCGTGTGGTCTGGATGAGGCGCAGGTCGGCCAGGATCTCCGCATCCTGGGGCACGGTGACCATGTCGTCCTCGAACGCCGCCTTCAGCGGCGGCATTTCGGTGCGATACCAGTCCACCGACAGCTGCTGGGCGACGCAGGCGCTGAGCGAGATCTTGCGCTGGGCATTTTCCGCCACATAGCCGCCGGCCCCGGTGGCATCGAACACCGCCGCCATGAAGCGCGGCAGCCGGCGGATCACCTCCACGGTCAGCGTCGCCTGCTCATCATAGGGAATGCGGCGCATCTCGATCACCAGCACGGTCTCGCGCCGGGTGGTGGGCGAGAGCGCCAGCACCCACAGCACCGAGAGATCGGCCACGCGGGCAAAGTCGAAGCCCAAGGCATGCTGGCGGTGCGGGTCGAGCCGCGCCAGAGCCGCGCGCACCTCCTCCATGAAGCGCGCCACCATGGCGGCGCGGATCAGCGCCGGCCGGTGCAAAAAGTCCGCGGGCAGCTCCCAGCGCAGCAGCGGAATGCCCGCGCGCATGCGGGCCTCGATCAGCGGGCCGGGCAGCCAGGCGCCGGAACCCTCGGACGGGGTGCAGAACAACTCCTCATCGGCTCCATCGCCATAGAAGGCGATGATCTCGGCCCGCCAGGCGGCCTCTTTCTCCGGCGTCCAGGCCTCGCCGGTGACGAGGCAGATGCGCTCATAGAGCCCTTGGCGAAGTGCCTGGTCGAAGTCGATGCGCACATGGGCATAGGGCCGGCGCCCGGCCAGCACGTCCTGCACCAGTTCGTTGAAGGGGTTGGCATCGCCATTGTGGGTGGAGACCACCACCACCTGGCCGCCCCACATCAGGAAGGCGAGCGCGGCCTTCAACAGCTCTTTCAGGCTCTCCACGAAGGCCGCTTCGTCGATGATGACCAGGCCCTGCTTGCCGCGCAGCGAGCGCGGCGCCGACGACAAAGCGATGATCTCAAAGCCGGAGGCGAAGCGGATGCGGAAGGCCTTGATCTCGCGGGTCTCGCCAGGATGGTCCGGGTCGGCGTCCGCGAACAGGAACTCTTCTTCCTCGGCCGCCGCCAGCGCGAAGGCCCGCGCCCACATGGCGGCGGCATCCACAAACTCGCGGGTCATCTCCTGCGAATAGGAGATGTACATCACGTCCATGCCCCGCGCCTCGCGGGCACGGGAGGCTTTCAGCACCGCATGGGCGGCCAGGCCCCAGGTGTAGCCGATGCGCCGGCTCTTCTCGACCACCAGCACGCGGGTGCGCGGATCGTCCAATATGTCGATGCCCGCGCCCTGATAGGGCAGCAGCAGGCTGGGCAGGCGGCCGGCCGCATGAGCCTGCGGCAGGTTGAGGAGGCTGGCGCGGCGGGCCTCCACCCACTCGGCCTCGGAGACCGGCCCGCCGCTCTGGTGAAGCGTGCTCATGGCTTGGCCCGAATGCCGAGGATCTGCGCCTTGATGGCGTCCACCGTGTCGGCCGACAGGCCCTTGGCCTTGGCCACCGCATCCACCGTGCTGGAGGCCTTCACCGTGAACTCCTTCAATATCTTGGACTTGGTGTCAGCGGAGATGCGCTTGGCTTCCTCCGCATGCTTCAGGGCACGGGAGGCCATCATCAGCATCTCGGCGGTGTCGCCGTCCGCCTTCAGTTCGCCGGCCTCCTCCAACATCTCGAAGGTGAGGGTCTTGATGGTTTCCGACAGCAGCAGCGTGATCTGCTCGGCGGTCTCGCCCTCGAACTTGGGGGTGAGGATGGCGGCGATGGCGCGCGTCTCCTCCAGCCGCCGGCCCACCGTGGCCAGGCGCATGGCGCGGCGGTTGAAGGACGAGCGCGACACCTGCGGGATCTTGTCGGGATCGGTAATGCCCTCGCCCCAGGCGGCGGCGCGCAGACGTTCGTTGAAGCCGTCCAGGATCTCCATCTGGGTGAGGCTGCGGTCTTTCAGGGCAGTGAAGGCCCAGCTGACCGCTTCGTCGGCCCAGTCCGGCAGGCGGTCGATGGCGTCGAGGCGCCCGCGGCCGGCCATGTCAGGCCTCCGGCCGCGACGGACGCTTCACGCCCTCGATCACCGCCTCGCGGTCCAGGTGTCGGCGGCCGAGGCCGGTGAGGCTGGCCACCTTCACACTGCCGGCCTCCACCACTGTGACCGCGCCCATCTCGGAGAGATAGGCCAGTTCCCCATGCACCCAGGCCCGCTCGCGCTTGATGCCGAAGGTGCGCAGCTGCTCGGTGAGCAGGCTGGAATTGAGGGTCTCGTTGACCTCGCCCGCCAGCGCCCGCAGCAGGATGAGGCGGGCTTCCTCGCGGATCAGGCGTTCCATGCTCATGACCGTGCCCTCCGGCTGCGCGCCTCTTCCAGCAGGAACTCCTGCAGCCGCTCGGAAATGGCGCCGATGGGGCCGAGCCGCTCGTTCAGCACCGCCAGATCGCCGCGCACCTCGGACAAGGCGATCTCCAGCCGCTGCGCCTGGCTGGCGGACGGCATGTGGCGGATGTCGCCTTCAATGGTGGTGGTGCGGTCCTCCACCTTGTCCACGCGGTCCTCCAGGGCGCCCATGCGGCCGGTGGAGGCCTTGTCCACCAGCGCCTTCTCCAGCGCCGCCACCCGGTCGGCCGCGGCCTTGGACCGATAAGTCCAGACATAGAAGGCCAGCGTGAACAGCGAGACGCAGAGCGAGCCCCAATTGGCGATGTTGCCCGGTTCCATGCGTCACCGGGCGAGGCGCGCGCCGAAGATGCTCTTCACCGTATGGCCGCCGCCATAGATGGTGAGCCACACGGCCGAGATGCCGAGCACCTGGTCGTAGGGCGTGCCCACATCGATGGAGAGCAGGCCGCGCAGCCAGGGCGCCACCATGAAGCTCTGACCGATGATGGCGATGATCAGCCAGCTCATGGCCGGCCGCCACAGATAGGCAAAGCCGCCCTTGGTGGCCTCGGTGGTGGCGAGCTGGGCGGCGAGCGCCTGGCCGGCCTGGATCACCGAGATCCATTCCCCGCTGCGCTCGGCCTCCAGCGTCTGGAGCTTCTCCTGCACCTGCGGATCGGTGGCCACGGCTTCCGCCACCGCCTCCGGGGTTTCCTCCGTGGCGCCGAGCGTATCCGCCAGCACCTTGCCCACCGAGCCGCCCAGCGGCCCGCCCAGGGCGGTGCCGAGCACCGGGGCGCCCAGCTTGATGACCTGGGATGCGAGAGACGACCAATCCATCAGCGCCAATCCTCTGCAATGAGCTTGTATTTGCGCACCAGCAGGAAACCGGCGGCGGCGACCAAGGCGACGCCCAGCGCAATGCCGGCGACGGTGAGCGCGGAATTGAACGGATGCGGTTCGCTGGTGCCGGAGCCGGCGGCGAGCGTGCCGCCGGCCGCCACCGCCGCGGTCTCCCGCTTGGTGCCCCTGGCCACCACCGCCAGAGGCGGCTTCGGCGTATCCACCTGCTGGGCCATGGGCAGGGGCGCCGCCCGCACCACGCCCGCGGTGCGCAACGCCTCGTCGATCTTGCCCTCGAACAGATCCGCCTCGGCCTCCCGGCGCCGGGTCAGGCCGGCGAGCACCTTGCCGCCGCCCTTGTTCCAGCGGGCCATGACCGCGCGCACCTCGGCCTTGCGGCCGGCGCGGAGTTTGGCGGGGATGGAAGAGCGAGTGAGCGGGCCGATGTTGTAGGACATGGACACCAGCGCATCGAACTCGTGCTGGTCCAGCGGCACGTCTTTCAGGATGGTCGAGACGCTGGTCTCGAACGTCGCCAGATCCTGCGCCAAAGCGGCATCGCATTCGGCCTGGCTCCATACCTCGCCGGCCTTGAACCGGCGCCCATGGTCATTGGTGTGGCCCCAGGCGATGGTGAGCACGCCCGCCGGGCAGATATAGGTGCTGAAAAAGCCCTTGCGGCCGGAGACCGGTTTCAGGCAGCTTTCAAAGGCTTTGACGAGATCGGTTCCGTCTCGCGAAATGGTCTGGGCTGACACCCGCCGCTCCCCCTGAAGGACGGCGTTCCGGGCCAGCCCCGAAACGCGCTGGGGCGATCATGGGGAGGATGGGGGACGGTTGGACGGGTGACGGGTGTCGCCGGGATTTTGTCACGGGGCCCTGACTTTACAACGAGCGCCGTGACAATCAGAAGCTGAAATTGCTACAGCAGTGACATGCTTGGTGGCGGAATCGCAGACAAGGTAGGCAATGAATACGAGGTCCGGTGGACACTCGTGGAGGCTCTCCGCGTGCTGCGAGGGCTTGCCGATGAAATCCGGGTTGAGCCTTTCAATGAGAAAGCCGAAGGCTTCGAATTTAGGATTTCCAAGGGTTGCATCAGTCAATGGCATCAGTGCAAGCGCCAACGATCAAGTGGATCATGGACAATCAATGCCCTCGCCGACGCCGGCGTATTGCAGGCGTTCGCAGAGAAACTCGCGGAATCCGATACGCGAGTTGTCTTCGTTTCGGCCGACCCCGCTCCCGCCTTTGAAAAGCTGATTGAGAAGGCAAACGTTGCGGAAACGTCGGCCGATTTTTATGGCGAAGGCGGCATTGGAAAGGGTGATCAGGTAGCCCTCAAGGAGCTAAATGCCGTCTGGCAGTTCGATGCAGAGAGTCAATTTTCCAGGCTGAAGCGTTGCAGTGTGGAGGTCACGTCAGACGCCTCACTGCTACGGCGCTTAGAGGAGTTGTGCCACCTGCTTTTCAAAACCGAGCCTGGAACTGCGATTGATCGCCTGTCTCGGTTTCTCATTGCCCAGCTAGGGCAACGGTTAACCACCGCACGTCTCGTCGAAGCTGTCCGCGAGCTTCGGATAGAGTGGCGTGCACATTTTGACGAAACCCTCGACGCAAAATTTGCGGTTGCAACCCAGGAGTATCTCGACACACTCTCAACGAAGATCTTGGGTCTAGAACTGCAAACCAAAGACCTTGCAGATTCAATAAAGATAGCTCTCGACGGCCCAACGGCAGTCACGGTGGTCGCGGGAGGAGCGGGTAGCGGTAAAAGCGTTGCCCTGTCACGCATGATCGCCGAAGCCCGCAAGCGGGGTTGGCCCGTTCTGGCGTTCCGCATCGACCGCTATCTCAATATCGAATCCCTGATGGAGTTGGGGCAGGCGGTATTGGAAACTCCAGAAAGCCCGGTCGGCGCATTTGGGAACCGCAACACAGCCACGCGAGCTCTCCTGGTCATAGATCAGGTGGATGCGGTTAGCGAAGCTTCAGGCCGGTCCGGTCGCATCCGGGAGTTATTCTTCCGAATGATCAACGATACCCGGCATTTCCCGTCGATGCGCGTTGTTGCAGCGTGTCGCTCCTACGACCTCGAAGGCGATACGCGCCTTGAAGCGCTTTCCAAAGCGGAGCTCGTCACCGCAATTCGGTTAAAGCCGCTTGACTGGAACGACGGGGTCGAACCTGTTTTAAAGCACCTCGGCATAGATTCTCGCCAATTTTCCGTCCGTGAGAAGCAACTGCTGGCGATCCCAATCAATCTAGGCCTTTTTGCCAGCGTCATCGAAGCTGGCGAAGGTATGGTTGGAGAGCTCTCCAGCACGCGGCTCTTTGACAAGCTGATGAAAATTCGTGCCCAGGACCTCCGCCTAGCAGGCTATGCCTGGACGCCCGAAATGGCGTTGGGTGCTATGGCACAGAGTATGAGCGATAACCAGGAACTAACAGCGCCGGTTTCGTCACTCGATCCCTTCTCTGGCGCTGTAGATGCGCTATCCTCACGCGGCCTAATCACGGCGCTTGGCGGAAAGCTTCAATTCGCTCACGAATCATTTTTTGACCACACCTTCTCACGGCGCTTCACGACCAGCGGTCAATCCGTCCACACATTGCTTATCAGTGATGAGCAAAGACTCTTTAGACGAACGCAAGTCCGGCAAATTTTTTCCCGCCTTCGCGATAATTCGAATCGGAGCTACCTGGAAAACCTTCGCGATGTGATGGAAGCGGACGATGTCCGCTATCTGGTCAAGGATGCGATCGCCTATTGGCTCGGTGAGGTACATTCGCCCAGTTTAGATGAACTTGCCGCGGTCGAGAAGTGGTTCTTCCCTCAGCATCCGCTGGAAGGTCTGGCACGCGTCGTCTTCAATGGAAAAGGCTGGCTCCAGACTCTTTACCAGGGGGGGACACTTGCCCGTTGGGTTCGTGATGGTGGGGCAAAAAAAGAGTTCGCCTTCTGGCTGTTAAATAGGGGTGCTACCACTGAATCGGATCTTGTTGCGCAGTTTATGACGGGATGGTGGAAGATTGCCCCGCAAGAACGGTCTGCTGAACTCATAGCTTGGCTTGAGCAGCTCCACCCTGACGGGCCGATTGGAACGATCGAAACGCTCTATGCAGAAGCTCTTGATGCCTTACCTTCAACCAAAATCGATGAAGTTTTCTTCAAAAATTTCAAACTTCATTCATGGGTAAATAAGTCTCGCCCACTCGGAGGACGAATACTAGGTTTTTGGATACGCAAATGGATGTATTCATTTCCTGAAAGGAGCCCGTTCTCCGAAGACGACAATGACAACGATATGTACTGGGTCAATCAACTCGCAGAGCATCAACCGGATGCGCTACTTAATGCGACGATAGCTCCACTCGCGGATGCGCTTGTACGGGAGCAGGCGTCTTTGGCGTCAGGGGCCATTTCC
The DNA here is from genome assembly GCA_943369575.1 of Azorhizobium sp. AG788. Lineage (GTDB taxonomy): Bacteria > Pseudomonadota > Alphaproteobacteria > Rhizobiales > Xanthobacteraceae > Azorhizobium. The sequence continues at coordinate 10,157 of CALRNP020000194.1, forward strand.
TATCCGATTCTGCGGGCACCGCACTACCAGTACGATCAGCAGTTTTTAAGAGCAATCATCCGCGCCTTCGAAGCTCTGGCCGTCAGCGCACCGGAGAAAGTTGAAGGCTTCCTCTGCCTGCTTGATGGTCCAACCGAAGTCGAACTGATCATCCGACTGCGGACAATTGCGGCCAATGCACAATCGTTGGCATACCTGCTCGTACCACTGCTGGAACATCCTAAGATTTTCGAAGTCGGATTTGGTGACGGGAATTGGCAGCCGTTCGCCGCAGCTGCTGCGGTCGCAATGCCACACTTGTCACCCTCGGACCGCAATCTGGTGGAGGCCGCTGTGTTGGCCCACCGCCCTGAACTCGATTGGGTAACTGAACGCGCACGTAAGACGCCGCATGGTGAGTTGCTTGGACCCAGCAACTATAAGAGAAAGAATTTTCTATATGGGCTCACGCAGTCGGGCCGGAACGAGCGTGCCATTCTCTCGACTATTGGTAACGAGCAACTAAGCGAATTAGCGCAACACCGTCTCGCAGAGCTTGAGCGCAAATTCATTGGCCAGCCGCTTCCGGAATCCGACGGGATGCGTGGTGGCGTGGTTCGTTCGCCCATCAATTCTGACAAGGCGCACTTCATGTCCGACCGGCAATGGCTGTCGGCGATTCGAAAATATAAGGGGGGCGAACGCCATGTATACGATCGGGACGGTGTAATTGGAGGGGCTCACGAGTTGTCCAGGGTGCTACAAGGGCGTGCAAAGGACGAGCCCGAACGTTTCGTCCGCCTGCTCGAGCGGTTGCCAGCGGAAACCAACGGTGACTATGCGGAAGCCATCATCAGCGGCCTTCGGGAGAGCGAAGCAGATCCGTCCCTTGTTATCCGCGCCGTTAAGGCTGCACAGCGCTGGCCCGCTCATG
>CALRNP020000195.1:0-11058 GCA_943369575.1 Azorhizobium sp. AG788
GCCCCCACAAGGCCGCATCGCCCACGGGGAAACCACGTCGGCGGGCAAACCATACCAACAGGCCCAGATTGATCCAGCCACCTAAGGCGGTGGCCAGTGCCAGGCCGACCTGGGCCAGCGTGCCCATGAGCGCGAACTTCAGCGCCACATTGATTCCCACCGCCGTCAGCGAGGCCTTCATCGGGGTGGCGGTGTCACCGCGGGCATGGAATGGGGCGATGAAGGCCCGCACCACCACGAAGGCCAGCAGCCCCAGCCCATAGGCTTGCAGCGTCGCCGCCGCCTCGGCCGCATCGGCGCGCGTGAAGGCGCCGCGTGCGAACAGCGCTCGCATGGTCAGATCCGGAATCATCAAAGCCGCCACCACGAACGGCAGCGCCAGAACCACCGCCAGCTCAATGGACCGCGCCTGGGCGTGGGCGGCTCCCACATCGTCCCCCGCCGCCAGGCGGCGGGCCATCTCCGGCAGCAGCACAGTGCCGATGGCGATGCCCACCACGCCGATGGGCAACTGGTTGATGCGATCGGCATAATACAAAGCTGACAAGGCGCCGGAGGGCAGGAAGGTGGCAATGATGGTGTCGGCGAACAGGGCGATCTGAACCCCGGCGGAGCCGATGATGGCCGGCCCCAGGGCCTTGAGGAACTGACGGGTGCCAGGATCGAGGCGCGGCGTGCCGAAGCGCAGACCGATACCGGCGCGCTCGGCGTCCCACGCCACCAGCATCACCTGCAGCACGCCGGAGATCAGCACGCCCCAGGCGGCGGCGTGGCCGGCGGTCGGGAACAGGGCGGCCGACAGCAGCGTCCCCACCATGCACACGTTCAGCAGAATGGGCGAGGCCGCCGCCATGGCGAAGCGGTCGGACGCGTTCAGCGCTCCGGAAATCAGGGTCGCGACGGAAATCAGCGCCAGATAGGGAAAGGTGATGCGGGTCAGCGAAACCGCCAAAGCGTAGCGCTGGGGGTCTTCCACCAGCCCCGGCGCCAACAGCCCCACGAAGGTGGGCGTGAAGCCCAGCGCCAGCGCCAGCAGCACCGCATGCACCAGAGCCATGGCGGTGAGCACTTCATCGGCGAACCCACGGGCGGCGGCAGTGCCGCCCTGCTCTTTCAGCCGGGCATAGGTGGGCACGAAGGCAGCGTTGAACGCCCCTTCCGCGAAGATGGCTCGGAAATGGTTGGGCAGCCGGAAAGCTACCAGGAAGGCATCCGCGACCGGGCCGGCGCCCAGCACCGCCGCCATCACCACGTCTCGCACGAAGCCGGCGAGCCGGGACAGCAGGGTCAGGCCGCCGACAGAAAGGATATTGCGGAACATGAGGCTTTGGACTTCGGGCTGCGGGTTGGCGCGACCCTAGAGCATGGCGCCGGAAAGTGGAAACCGGCGATCCCTACCTCTGTGGACGCCAGCCGCGGCCATCCCATGCCGGGCCCACGCCCACCAGCTGTGGCCGGTGGGCAGTCCTTGACGCCTTGGCCTATTTGCCCAAGGCGCGGCGCACCGCGGCGATGATGCGGTCCTGAACCTCTTCGTCCAGATAAGCATGCATGGGCAGGCTGATGACCTGCGCACACAGAGCCTCGGCCACCGGCAGGTGCTCGGCCGCCGCCGGATAGTGAGCGTAAGCCGGCTGGCGGTGCATGGGGATGCGATAATAGACGGCGGTGGGAATACCCTCCGCCTGGAGCGCTTTCGCCAGCGCATCGCGCACGCCCGGCTCAAAGCGCAGGGTATATTGCGCCCACACCGAGGTGGCGCGCGGATCCACATGCGGCACGATGGCCAGATCGGCGAAGGCGGCATTGTAGCGCCGGGCCACCTGCTCGCGGGCGGCAATCTCGTCCTCGAAGATCGACAGTTTCTCGATCAGCACCGCGGCCTGGATGGTATCGAGGCGCGCGGTCATGCCGATACGCACATTCTCATACTTGTCCACGCCCTGGCCGTGCTCGCGCACGCTCTTAAGCACGGCGACCAGGTCGGCGTCGTCGGTGAGGATGGCGCCGCCGTCGCCATAGCAGCCGAGCGGCTTGGCGGGGAAGAATGAGGTCGCCGTGGCATCGCCGATGCTGCCGGTGCGCTTGTTGTTCCAGGTGCCGCCAAAGCCCTGGGCGGTGTCGGCCAGAACCTTCAGGCCGTGGCGCTCGGCGATGGGCAGAATGGCGTCATAGTCGGCCGGCTGGCCGAACAGATCCACCGGAATCACCACCTTCGGCTTCAGGCCCTTCTCCTTGGCCACCGCGATCGCCTGCTCCAGGCTGGCGGGGTCCATGTTGAAGGTGTCGGCCAGCACATCGACGAACACCGGCGTCGCGCCGACCCACGGCACCACTTCAGCTGTGGCGCAGAAGGTGAAGGCCGGGCAGAACACCGCGTCGCCGGCGCCAATGCCCCAGGCCATCAGCAGCATGGCCAGCGCATCCGTGCCGCTGGAGCAGGAGACCGCATATTTCGCGCCGGCGAACGCCGCCAGTTCGCTCTCGAAGCGGGTGACTTCCGGGCCGTTGACGAAGCGGCAGCTATCCAGCACCGCCGTCACCGCCTGATCGATGCGCTGCCCCAGGCGAGCGCGCTGGGTCGCCACATCGATGAAGGGAATCGGCGCGGGGGCCGGAGAAGCGGCAGCGGGGCGCGCCTGCATGGCGGCGGATGAAGTCATGGTGTGTCCTTGTCTTGGTGGCTGCGCGGGAAGAGACAAACGTCATCTCCCGGCGCGCCGATCCGTTTCAACACGATGGCGCCGCGCGGGACCTCGCCCGCGTGGCGGCTGTGGGCGGCCTCAGCCGGCCAGGCGCACCTTGGCCCGGGCGGCGGCTTCCACGCGCTCGGTCAGGCAGGCGATGGCGATCTCCAGGCTGGCGACGCCTTCCTCGCCGCTCACCGGCGGGCTGCCGCCGGTGCGCACCGCATCCAGGAAGCGGGTCAATTCCGTGCGCAGCGGCTCGGCATAGGCCACCGGCAGGTGGCGCATGGAATAGGAGCCGTCCGGACGATAGTCGAAGCACTCGGTCACCTGCCGGGTCAGCAGATCGCCGATCACGTATTTCTTGCGGGTGGCCACATGCACCGTGCGCGCCTTGAACGGCGTCAGCCAGTTGGTGTTGATGTGGGCTAGAACGCCCGAGGCGGTGCGGAATTGCAGGAGGGCGATGTCCTCGCGCTCGGCCATGGCGCTGGAGGTCTGCGGCTGCACCTCGACGATGTCCGAGCCGGTGAACCAGCGGATCAGATCGATGTCATGGACGGCGAGATCGATCACCACGCCCACATTGGACATGCGCGGCGGGAAGGGTCCGACGCGGGTGATGGCGATGGACAGCAATTCCTCGCCGTCGATGGCATCCTTGACTGCCTGCACCGCCGGATTGAAGCGCTCCACGTGGCCGATCATCAAGGTCACGCCCTTGGTGCGGGCCAGAGAAACGATCTCGCGCCCCTGCTCCACCGTCGAGGCCACCGGCTTCTCCACCAGCACCGAGCAGCCGGCATTGATCACGTCGAGCGCAATGGGGTGGTGCAGATGCGTGGGGGCGGCGACGATCACCGCGTCGAGGCCGAGGGCCAGCAGATCATTGTGGTTGCCCACCGCCTGGCAGCCCAGGAATTGCGCGACTCGGGCCGCCTGCGCCTGATCGGGATCGGCAATCGCCACAAGTTCGGCGCCGGGCAATTCGGCCAGCACGCGGGCATGATTCGACCCCATGACGCCGATGCCGGTGACACCAACGCGCAGGGGACGCTTCTCGGACACAGCCGAATCACGAGCCATTTCAGCCCTCTTAGTCATGACGTTCGGGCTGGCTCGTATCACGCCAATACGCACCAAAGCGAGGCAGGGTGGTCCCGGAAGCGGTCTAGGGCGTTCAACAATTGCATCGCCGTGTTACCACCCCGACCCGCGCGACGCCGGAACGCGGCGCGGGAGGGGCGGGTTTAGAACTTGTAGTTCACACCCAGCCGGGCGGTGGAGGCAGTCACGCCGGAGTCACCCACCGACTGAAATCCGCTCTTGCCGAGATCCAGATAGAGATACTCGGCGCGGGCGGTCCAATTGTTGGTCAGCGCATATTCGACGCCCGCGCCCGCCGCCCAGCCGGTTGAGGTGTTGGACTGGCTCAGGCCATTGGCCGTGACCTTGTTGTTGGCCCAGGCCAGGCCGCCGGTGACGTAGGGCAGCACGTGGTCGAACGCATAGCCGAGGCGGGCCCGCACAGTGCCGAAATAATCCACCTTCGATGACACCGGCCCGTTGCTGCCGCTGATGTTGGCGGCATCGACGTCGGCTTCCAAACCGACCAGCACATTGTTCTGGAACTGGAAATTGTAGCCGACCTGTCCGCCGCCGAGCCAACCGTCGGGGTTCACGCCATAAGCGTCCGCCGCCCCGGTGCCCGAACCCCAGGCATAGCCTGTGTTGGCGCCGATATAGAACCCGGTCCAGGAGAACACAGGCGCCGACGTCGTGAGCGGAGCCTTGGCGGGGTATGCGGGGGTGCGGGCCAGATCAGCCGCCATGGCCGGCACTGCGGTCAGCAGCAAACCCGCAACGGCGCCCGAAACAATCACCGACTTCATGTCGCAAACCTCGAACATTACGATTCGAGGCACTCTCGCGCGCGACGCCGGCGGCCACGTGACCCACCTGGGGCAATGCGATGGCAGGGCGGGGGTATGTTCATGTCGCCGGGAAGAGCGCCGGTCCTCCGGTACTGACCGAGCTCATCGGCAGGCGACAAATCCGCAACAGTCGTTGCGTAGAGCACACACCCTTGGCCCCGGAACGACGCCGCAACCAGAAGGCATCAGGCATAAAAAAAGCCCCGGGCTGACGCCCGGGGCTCTCGAACCGAAGAGGCTTCGGATCAGAACTTGTAGTTCACGCCAGCCTTCAGCACGCTCATGTCGAACGAGGTGTTGAGGGTGCCGCCACCGGTGAAGGTGTAGTTGTTGCCGCCCAGGTCGACGTACAGATATTCGACCTTGGCAGTGATGTTGTTGGTGATGGCGTATTCCACACCGGCACCGACCGTCCAACCCCAGTTGGTCGAGGAGGTGTCAGCGCCGTAGTAGGTGCCGAAGTCGGTGTGGCCCCAAGCGGCGCCGCCGGTGACATACGGCAGCACGCGATCGAAGGCATAGCCAACGCGAGCGCGGATGGTGCCGAAGTAGTCGAGGGTCGCGCCGTTCTTGTTGACGCCGTTGTTCAGCGGGCCAACCGTGATCAGGTTGGTGTTGCCGACGCCGGTCCAGTCGATGTCGGCTTCGACGCCGAGCACGACGTTGTTGGCGAACTGGTAGTTGTAGCCGATCTGGCCACCGCCGACCCAGCCGTCACCGCCGCCGATGTTGTAGTTGTAAGCGACACCGATCGCATTGCGGTAGTCGTAGTTGTTGTTACCCCAGCCGTAGCCGACGTTGGCGCCGATGTAGAAGCCGGTCCAGGAGAACACGGGAACCACGGGCACGACGGCCTTGACGGGGTACTTGGTCGCGAGATCAGCCGCAGAGGCGGCGCCGCAGCCGATGAGGGCCAGGGCCGAGACCCCGAGGAGAGCGCGCTTCAACATGTGGAACACCTTTGTTTTCGACGAAGAACCAGAATGCGCAGACCATACAGCGAGCTTGCCGCTTCGTCTGTGACCTGCGAGCAACACCGCCCTGAGAAAGCAGGGCGATAATGTGGCACACAGACTACATCGGAACACAATTCCAACTCAAGTCCGTGGGCAATCCTTTGTTTATCGGCCTTTTGGCGGATCTTGTCAGCTTAACGGTTCAGAAACGATAGTTCACGCCAGCGCGAACAACGCTTCCGTCATAGCCGATGGACGTAGAACCGATCCATGAGCCATAGGTAGAGCTACCCAGATCAACGTACAAATACTCCGCACGGGCACTCCAATTACGATCAAGCGCATACTCCGCGCCGGCGCCCAAGGTCCATCCATAGGATGTCTGCGAGTTGCTGAGACCGAAAACCTGGTACTGGCCTTCGCCATATGCCAATCCTCCGGTGGCATAGACCAGAAAACGCTCGGCAGCGAAGCCCACGCGCCCGCGCACCGTGCCCAAATAGTTTACGCTGAAGGATCCGGCGCTCACGCCAGACCAATCGAAATCGGTCTCGACACCGAATACGATCGGCGAGCCGGCGCCTTGGAAATTAAAACCGGCCTGAAAGCCGCCGATGGCGCCGTTGGGATTGTCGCCGGCGGCAGAACCCCAGCCGTAGCCGGCGTTGGCACCGATATAGAAGCCGTTCCAGGATGTGGGCAGCGCTGCTTGCGGGGCGTAGCCATAGCTGGCGGACAGATCCGCCGCGGCGACTGGCGTTGCCACGGCCGCCAGGGCGGCCAAACCAGCGAGAATGCGGGTTTTCATCTCGATCTCCTCTTCCCGGGCGGGCCGAAGCCGCGCCTGCTGAGGGCGAGTAAGACCGCCAATGGCAAAGGAAACGTCGCCATCTCCCCCGCCCACTGCGGCTTTGCGAGGGGATGGTGAATCGAAGGTGAAGCCAGACGCCGCCCGCGCCAGCGAATCGGCCGCTGCCGGTCACGGGTTCAGGCAAGGCGCCCCTGGGCGAGAGAACTGGCGGTGAGAAGCGCCTCCGTGCGCGAATCGATCACCACTTCGGCCGCTTCGGCCAAGACCGGATTGCGCTCCAGCAATCGCTCCATGGCCGGCACGGGAATCGAAAGCAGGCGCACCTCGCCCTCCGCGGTCAGGTCCACCTGCGAGGCGGCGCCGCGATAGACGTCGCGGGTCGCGTAGAGATCGCCCGCCATCAGCCGCTCCACATTCACGCCGCCGCGGATGGGCAGACTCACCTGAGCGACACCGGACAGCACCACCAGGAAACTGGGCGTGCTCGCGCCTTGGCGGAGAATCTTCTCCCCGGCGCAGAACGCCAGCAAACGCGCCGCCGCGGCGACTTCCATGAGGTCGGCCGCATTGACGCCGAAGGCGCCGCTCTCGGCCAGCGCCCGCGCCCGATTCTCCGCGGTGTCGGCGCCGTACAGCGCCTCCATGCCGGCGCCGCCGCCGATGGCCAGACCGTGGCGCTGGCCCACATACCAGAGGCGATGCAGCAACGTGTCGCGCGCCAAGCCCACCTGCGTGGCATCGGCCACCAGGAAGCGGACGGTGTATTGCACGCCATCGGCCGCCATGGCGCCGATGCGGCAGGATAGCCGCGCCGGCTCCAGCAGTTGCGGCACATCGAAGGCCGCCTCGCGCAGCGCCTCCTTGGCCGTCTCTGGCGAGGTGGTGAGCGGCAGGGTCACGGTGGCATCCACCCAAACCGGCTGCTGCGCGCGCGTAATCCGCATCACATCGCCCGACATGGTCGCGCTGGGGATCACCACCCTTTGCCCCGCCAGGGTTTCCAGCGTGATCGCGCGCCAGTCGATCTGCACCACGCGCGCCGGCGCGCCGTCGATCACCAGCCAGTCGCCGAGGGTGAAATGGCGGCCGGAAAACACGATCACGCCGGCCACCAGCCCGCCGATCACATTCTGGAGCGCAAGGCCCAGCACCACAGAGCCGATTCCCAGCGCGCCCAGCAGGCTACCGAGATCCACGTCCCAAATGGTGGATACGATGATCGCCGCCCCGACGGCCACCACCGCCGACGACGCCAGTTCGTAGAATAGGCGCGGCGCCGGCAGGCGTCCTACCGTCTCGCTGAAGGCGATCAGCAGGCTTTGCAGGATGGTGAAGACGGCCTGAAGCAGCAGGATGCCCACTACCGTGTCCACGATCTTCACCGTCAACCCGTCCGGCGGCAGCCGGGCCAGATGGTGGACGATGATCCAGACCACGCCGGCTGGCAGCACGATGTTCTGCAAGACTCGCAACGGGCGGCGCATGAGCGAGTCTGGCGCGCCGAACCGGCGCACCATTTCGATCAGCACCACGGTCAGCAGCGGAAAGCCGAGGACCACCAGCAGGGTCCATTGGGCTTCGGGTTGGCTCAAGCCATTCCACATGGCGCCCTCACGCGGTCGGAGCGGCAGGGGTGAACCCGGCGGCACGCTGCCAGGTTTCCACGCGGGTGGCGTCGAACAGGACGATGTCCGGCATCTGCACGAACCCGTCGCGAACACTCAATTGTTGCAACACGGCGGAGGTGACGCGCAACGTCCGCGGCTCGGCATCGAACACGATGCGCCGGGCTTGCAGCATGGTCGGCCCCCACACGTCGTACAACAGCCGATGCCGCCCCACGACGCCCACTTCCGCATCGCCCAGAGCCACGCCGGCCCGGGCGCTCAGCGGCGCATCATAGCTGCGGGCCAGACGCTCCAGGATCGTGTCTACCTGCGCCACGAAGGCCAGGCTGCGCTGGGCCGCGTCCAGGCGCGGCGTGGAGAGGCCGCAAGCGGCGATATAGGTTTCGCCCACGGTGCGGATTTTTTCGAGGCCGGCGCCGGTACAGGCCTCGTCGATGTCACCCACCAAGGTATTGATACGCTCCAGCGTGTCGCCATGGCCGGCACCCACCAGGCCATCGAAACCTTCGATGATGATGACCACCATGCAGACATTGCGCACCCGCTCGGAGAACGAGCTCTCGCCCAGGCGGATGCGGTCCGCGATCAGATCGGGATAGATGTTGCGCAGCAACTGCTCGTAATCGCGGGTCTTCTCGTCGATACGGGCGGTGCGCTCGGCAATCTCGTTGGCCATGGCATTGAAGGCCTGCGCCAGTTCGGCGAACTCGTCCCGCCCCTTCACGGCGATGCGGACGCTTTCGTCGCCTCCAGCCAGCTTGTTCACCCCCGCCAGCACCGCATGGATGGGACGGGTGAAGCTGCTGGCGAGCAGCACCGAGATCGCGGTCAGCAACACCGCCGCAATGGCCGCCACCACCATGATGGAATGCCGCAGATCCTGAACCGGCGCCATCGCCTCGGCCTCATCCTCCTGCGCGATGACGATCCAATGCAGGCCCTGCACCGAGACCGGCGCCCAGGAGGTGAGCGTGGATACCCCGCGATAGTCCTGAACGATCTGGGTATCTGACAGCCCTTTCTGCCCATCGCGCGAGGCGCGGGTATCGACCCTCTGGGCCAGGATGGGCGAGTCGAAATGCTTGATCTTTGCCACCGTCTCCGGATCGACGCCGACGGACTTGAGGGCGTGATAGTAACCCTCCGGATTCTGGATCAGGAACCGCGACGGCGAACGCATCAGCAGATCGTTGGCGCCCACCACATAGACCTCGCCGGTCTTTCCCAGGCCCACACTGTCCCAGCGGCCGTTGAAGGTCATGAAATCGTCGATCTGGCGGACGGAGAGGACGCCGATGAGGATGCCGGTGAGATTTCCCTCGGTGAGAACCGGCGCGGCGATGAAGGCGGAGGGGCGCAGACCGGCGGGAATATAGGGGCTGAAATCCTCCAGCACCGTCTGCCCCGGCACTCCGCCGCCCTCGATCACGCGCCGGAAGGCGCGGGCAGCACCAGAATTGGACAAAGGACCGGAGGTAAGGCTGGCGCCGAGATCGATGCGCTTGGACACGGTGTAGACGATGGTGCCGGTCTTGGCGTCCACCAGCAGGACGTCCTCCAGCGCGTGGGTATCCACGGCCCGGAGAAAGAACGGCCGATAGCGGCCGATCACCTGATCATAGGCCGACATGGTGCCGTCCGGCCCGGAATTGACCTCCACGATCTTGCGGCCCTCGCTGCCGGCCGGATCGTCGTTGCGCATCACATAGGCAGCCTGGAGGCGCAGGGCCGCCGGACTGGTGGGCATGAAGGCGCGCGGCGAGAGCGGCGCATCCACCAGGCTGGCGAAGCCCGGCATCACCTTGGTCTTATAATAATCCAGCAGGGCGGGGCTTGGCGTGTCGGGGGCGCCTTCTCCCAGTTGCTGGAACGCTGAAGCAAACGCCGCGATGCTCTCCATCGCCGGCGTATCCTGCGAGATGTCGCTGAAATCGTCCGCCACGTCCTTGAACCAGGCGGAGACCTGAGAGGTCTTCGACGCCCGCAGTGTGGTGAGCTGCTCGAAGATGGTGCTCTTCAGAGCGCGGGTGCCGCTGCGAATCGCCACGACGCTGGCAGCCAGAAGACAGAGCACGCCGCACATAAGCAGCATGGCGAGGATCTTTGAGCGGATGGATAGGATTCCGAACATGAAGCCCCCAGCAGGACACACAGCGCTGTCGGTTGGATAGGTATCTTTATAAGACCTGTCCATGGTGCTGTGCACCCGCCGACGCGCCCCCTGGCCCTTGGCCCTCGGAGTGCCTACGTTCCGGCCATGATAGCCCGCCCGCCCCTCGACCAGCCCGACGTTACGGAAGATGCCGACCTGCCGGAGGCTGAGGACGAGGCTCTGCTGCTGCTGGAGGAAGCCGAAGACGCCCCGCCCGCGCCGGGAACCTTGGCCAGCGGCCGCGAGGCCATCGCCCGCGCCGCCAAGCATGCGCCCTCAGGCCCCGGCGTCTACCGCATGCTCGCCGCCGATGGGGCGGTGCTCTATGTGGGCAAGGCCAAGAGCATCAAGAAGCGGATCCTCAGCTATACGCGGCTGGTGGGGCACACCAACCGCATCGCCCGCATGATCGCGGCCACCGCCAGCATGGAGTTTCTCTCCACCGGCACCGAGCCCGAGGCGCTGCTGCTGGAGGCGAACCTCATCAAGCAGTTGAAGCCCCGCTTCAACGTGCTGCTGCGGGACGACAAGTCGTTTCCCTACATCCTGATCACCGCCGACCATCCGGCACCGCAGATCCTGAAGCATCGCGGCGCCCGCTCGCGGGCGGGCGATTTCTATGGGCCGTTCGCCAGCGTCTGGGCGGTGGATCGCACCATCAACGCCTTGCAGCGCGCGTTCCTGCTGCGGTCCTGTTCCGACAGCTATTACGAGAACCGCAGCCGCCCCTGCCTGCTCTATCAGATCAAGCGCTGCTCCGGGCCCTGCACCGGCGAAATCAGCCATAGCGACTATGCCGAACTGGTGCGCGAGGCCCGTGCCTTTCTGGCCGGGCGTTCGCGCGCCATCAAGGAAGAGCTGGCGCTGGAGATGGAGGCCGCCGCTGAGGA
>CALRNP020000196.1:0-10956 GCA_943369575.1 Azorhizobium sp. AG788
ATCGCCCGTATTGTAATGCCAGCGCGTGCCGGCGGCATGCGCGCGCGGCAGCGACTGCAGCAAGGCGAAGACGCCGCCGGGCACGCCGTCCGCCAGGGATTTGCTGTATCGGTTCACATCGGACTGTTTGTCGGCGTAGTCCTCGTTCCACTGCACCCCGGATGACATGGTGAGCAGGTGCTTAACGGCAACCTCCTCATAGGCGGAGCCGCGGAGCGACGGCACATATGTCGTGACGGCATCATCGAGCGAGGCAATGGCGCCGTCCTGCAACGCCACGCCGACCAAGGTCGCGGTGATGGACTTGACGGTGGACATGGTGCTCCAGCGGTCGGACGGCAGCAGGCCGAGACCATACTGCTCAAGCACCACCTTCCCGTTCTTCAGCACCAGCAGGCCGCTCAGCGCGTTGCGGTCGATGAACTCGTCCAGCGAATATGTGGCGCCGGCGCTTTCGTAGCTGATCTCCAGGCGGTCGCCATAGCTGAGAGGCCGCGGCGAGGCCCCCTTGCGGATGACGCGCGAGTTGAAGAGCTGGTCGACGATCCGATAGCCATAGGCCTGCACATTGGGCGGCCACAGCAGAAAGTCCTCGGCCTTCGGTAGATGGGCCACAGGGGCCGCCTGACGTCCGGGCGTTTCCGGATCGCACGCCGCGTATCCGGGGGGCGCGGGCACCTCCATCTCCAACAGCGCCGAGCTCAGCGACTTGCCGTGGGTGTCGAGCGAGAGCGATCGGGCAACCCCGCCGCCCAGTGCATCGTCCAGGACGAAGTTGAAGGCATGGATGGCCGGCAGTTCGTACCGTTCGACGGCGCCATGCACGATGTCCTGGAAGTGCGCCTTGACCCGTTGCGCCGTGACCACCTCGGCGAGGTGCGGGTAATGCGCGGGGTCGTAAGGGATCAGGGAAATATTGGAGCGGTTGCCCTTGTCCCCGGTGCGCGAATGCGCAAGCTCTCGGAGCTTCATTCACGCCTCCAGCATGGTCACGATGGGGTTGACGTGCTCGCGGGGGATGAGCACCGACTGCACCGCAATGACTTCTCGGGTGAGCTGAACGACGCCGCCACCGCCCGCCGGCCCGTTGGTATAAAGCGACTCGACCTCGCGGGCGACCGCATCGGCCTGGCCTTGGGCCCTGACCCTGGCGGCCACCCGCAGCCGCACCTCATAGGGCTCGCCCGAGCCGCGCCCCAGGCCCTGCCCATGCAGGGCGTCGATGCCGATCAGGTCGACCTTCAGCTCATCGAACGCAACGCGGGTCCGCTTCAGCCGCTGGCGGACGATGTCGCCGGCGAGGCGCGCCCTGGCCACCGCCCCGGCACCGCCATATGAAATCTGGCCCTCGCCGACATAACCGTCGCGATAGGCCACCGAAACCTTCAAGGTTTCCGGCCGCGGCGCCCCCCGGGCGCCGGTGAGACGGACGCGGTCCTTGCCGATTTCCTCGATCTGGACCTGCGAGAAATCCGCGACCACGTCGGGCTGGTAATATTCACGCGGATTGTGGATCTCGTAGATGAGCTGCTCCTTGCAGGTCGCGGCGGTGATGCACCCGCCTGTCCCCGGCAGCTTGGAAATGACCAGTTCGCCGGTTTCGCTGACCTCGCCGATCGGGAAGCCTAAATTGGCGAGATCGTCCACGTCCTTGTAGCCGGGATCGGCAAAATAGCCGCCGCTGGCCTGGCCCGCGCATTCCAGCATGTGGCCGACCAGCGTTCCCGTCCCCATCCGGTCCCAGTCGGTGATCGACCAGCCGAATTCGTGCATGAGCGGACCCAGGAACAGCGCGGGGTCGGAGACGCGGCCGCAGATTACGATGTCGGCCTGCGCCGCCAAGGCCTCGCGGATGGCGGCAGCGCCGAGATAGGCGTTGGCGGCGATCAGTTCGTTCGAGCGGCTGCTGAGGGGATCACCGGACTCCAGGAAACAGGCGGACGAGCCCTTCACCTGCGGCAGCACGTCGTCGCCTTCGACCACGGCGATCTTCAGACCGGAGATCTTCAGTTCCTTGGCGATCTTCTGCGCCAGGCGCCCGGCCGCCGCCGGGTTGACCGCGCCCATGTTGGTGACGATCCGGAAGCCTTGCGCGCGCTGGATCGGCAGGACGGCACGGATCCGCGCCTCGAACATCGGGTCATAGCCCAGATCCGGAGAGATCTGCTTCTGCGCCTGCGCCAGCGCGATGGTGCGCTCCGCCAGGCATTCGAAGATCAGGTAGTCCAGCTTGCCGTCTCGCGCCAAATCGACCGCAGGCTCGATACGGTCGCGCGCGAAGCCGGCCCCCGCCCCGAGCCTGACGACCCGGCCCGTCCGGGTTTGCGTCGTGATCATGCTTGTTTCCTGATTATCGTCTGTGTGGGACCGCGGCGATCAACTGCCTGGTGTAGGCATGGGTGGGCGCACACAGCACCTCCTGTGCCGTGCCTTCCTCGACGACCCGGCCCGACTGCATCACGAGGATGCGGTCGCACAGCCTGGCCGCCACCCGCAGATCGTGGGTGATGAAGAGCATCGCCAATCCGAACTGGGCCTGGATCTCTTCCAGGAGATCCAGGATCTGCTTTTGAACCGAGACATCGAGGGCGGACACCGCCTCGTCGGCGATCAGCAGTTTCGGCTCGCAGGCCAAGGCGCGCGCGATGCAGATGCGCTGGCGCTGACCGCCTGAAAACTCGTGCGGATATCGCTTGAGCCCCGCCTCCGGCAGCCGCACCCGGTGCATCAGCTCCCGCGCCCGCTCAATGGCGGCGGCGCGCGACACGCCGAAGTTTATTGGTCCCTCGATCAACGACTCCAGTACGCTGAGCCGAGGGTTGAGGGAGCGATAAGGGTCCTGAAAGACCATCTGGACCTGCTTGCGCACCTCCATCTCCTCGCGCCGGGAGCGGGTGCCGACGAGCGGCAGGCCATCGATGATGATCTCGCCGCTGTCGAAGTCGGTCAGCCGCGCGATGCACCGCGCCAGCGACGACTTTCCCGAGCCGGATTCGCCCACGACGCCGACGGTTTCCCCCGGACGGACCCGCAGATTGATGTTGTCCGCCACCACGGTCTCTCGACGCTTGGTGAACCAGCCGCCTTGCCGGTAGGCATTCTTCAGCTGGATCACTTCCAGCGCCACCTTCTTGGAGGTGCTCGGCTCCGTCCGCATCGGCTCGATGGAGGGGACCGCCGCGATCAGCATCCGGGTGTAGTCGGTCTTGGGCGCCTGCAGCGTCTCCTGGCAGGTGCCGGCTTCGACGGTGTCGCCGAGACGCATCACCACCACCCGGTCGGCGATCTGCTCCGCGACGCCGATGTCGTGGGTGATGAAGAGGATGGCGGTGCCGGTCTGGTTCTTCAGCTCGACGATGAGTTTGAGAATTTCCGCCTGGGTGGTGACGTCCAAGGCGGTCGTCGGTTCGTCGCAGATCAGCAGCGCCGGCTTCAGGCACAGCGCCAGGGCGATCATCACCCTTTGTCGCTGTCCGCCGGACAATTGGTGCGGGAATGAGCGATAGATCCGTTCAGGTTCAGCAAAATGCACCTGCCGGAGCATGTCGAGAACGCGAGCGCGGCGGGCGGACGCCGGCGCCACGCCATGGATGACCAGCAGTTCCTCGATCTGCGCGCCGCAGCGCGCCACCGGGTTGAGCGCGGTCATGGGCTCCTGGAAGATCATCGACATCCGCTTGCCGCGCAGCTCCATCAGCTTGGCGGGCGCCATGGAAGCCACATCGTCTCCCAGCACGGCGATGCGGCCGGACGAGATCCGCAGCGCCTTGGGCAGCAGGCCCATGATGGCATGCGCGATCACCGACTTTCCGGAGCCGGACTCGCCCAGCAGGCAGACGATTTCGCCGGCCGCGATGGACAGGTTCATGCCTTTGACGGCATGGGCGCGATCACCGCTTGCGGGCAGCGTGACGAAGAGATCTGCGATTTCGAGGACGGGGGTCTTCATCAGCTTTCGACCGGCGCATATTTGGGATCAAGCACGTCTCTCATGCCGTCGCCGATCATGTTGATGGCGACGATGGCCAGTGCCAGGAAGGCGCCGGGGATGAGGACGAGGTGCGGCGCGAGATTGAAATTGACGCGACCGTCCGCCATCACATTGCCCCAGGTGGGCACGTCGCTGGCAAAACCGACGCCGAGAAAGGACAGAACCGCCTCGACCAAAATCGCCGAGCCGAAAATGAAGGTGCCCTGGATGGCCAGGGGCGCCATGACCGCGGGCAGGATGTGCCGCCCCATGATCTTCCACCATGGCGTACACATCATCTTCGCGGCCTCCACAAAGGCGATGGTCTTGACCGATAGAACCGTGGCCCGCACCACGCGCGCCACCCGCGGGAGGTCGGGGATGGTGATGGCGATGACCAGCGTGGTCAGCGACACGTTCCACAGGGCGACGAGGGCGATGGCGAGCAGGATGGACGGTATGGCCATCAGGCCGTCCATGACGCGCATCAGCGGGCCGTCGAGCCGGCGCACATAGCCCGCCAGCAGGCCGATGATGCAGCCGACCACGATGCTGGCCGCGGCGACGGAAGCGCCCACCGTCAGCGAGATGCGGGCGCCGTAGATGACGCGGCTGTACACGTCTCGGCCCATACTGTCGGTTCCGAACGGGAAGTAACGCTGGAATGAATCGCCGGAGAGATCGGTGAAGGTCGCGTCCGTCCCCATCGGCACGCTGACCAGCGTCGGATCCATCGCAGCGGGGTCGATCGTGTAGAGACAGGGGGCGAGCACGGCGATCAGGACGATCAGAAAGAAGAGGCCGCCGCCGATCTGGACGCCCGAATGCCGGCTCAAGCCACGTAAGGTCCTGCGCCACGGCGCTTCAGTGCCGACCGGCGCCGCTTCCGGCGATACGGCGTCTTGCTGGGATATGATCTGGTTCATGAGAGCGCCTGCTCAATACCGGATGCGCGGATCGAGCGCGACATAGAGGAGGTCCACCAGCAGGTTGATGGCGACATAGGTCAGGGAGAAGAAGATCACCAGGCCCTGAACCACCGGGAAGTCCCGTGCCAGCACCGAATCGACGGTCAGTTTTCCCAGCCCCGGAATGGCGTAGACCGTCTCCGACACCACCACGCCGCCGATCAGTACGGCAAACGACAATCCGATGATGGTGACGATGGGAACGGCGGCATTGCGAACGGCGTGACGCCAGAGAACCCGTCTGGCGGAGGCGCCCTTCGCATAGGCGGTCTTGATGAAGTCCTCGTGCAGCACGTCGATGACCGAAGCCCGCGTCACGCGCGTGAGCAGCGCCACCTGGCCGAAGGCCAGCCCGACCGCAGGGAGGATGAAGTATTTCAGCTTGGTCAGCAGTCCGGCATCGGCGGGGCCGGTTCCCTGCACCGGCAGAAGCCCCAGTTGCAGGGCAAAAAACCAGATCAGCACATAGCCGAGCACGAACACCGGAATGGAAAATGCGATCACCGCGCTCGCATTCACCGCCCGGTCGATGAAACTCCCCTGCCGCGATGCCGCCAAGGCACCGAGATAAACGGCGATCGGCACCGAGATCAGCAGCGTCAGGGCGGCCAGGATGGCGGTCGGCGGAAGGCGCTGCCCGATCAGGGAGGTGACCGGGATGTGATAATAAAGCGATACGCCGAGATCCAGTCTGAGCAGCGAGCGCCCCCAGATGACGAACTGCTCAAGAATGCTCTTGTCGAGGCCAAGCTGAACGCGCAAGGCGTGCAGTTGCTCCGGGGTGGCCCCGTCCCCGGCAATGGCCAAGGCCGGGTCGCCGGGCGCCAACCGCAGAACAACAAAGATGAGGGCCGCAACGACGATCACCACCGGGATGGTGGATGCCAGCCGTCGTAAGAAATAGGTGTTCATTCCCGCCACGCCGAACTTGAGTTACGTTAGGCCAACGACCCGTGAGCCCGCCTCACCAGTATTGGTGACGCCTGCGCGGCGTGTCGGCGAGCCGACTGGGCCGCGATCGAACACCGCGTGGATCAACCGAAACCGATGGCACTCATCGGTTTCGAAAAGTTGCCCCACCAGATCGGAACCTTGAGGTTCGACCTGCGCGCGACAGATGGGTGTCCATCTGTCGCGGCCGAACCGAGCCGGCGGCGTTACTTGCCCGTTACCGACACGTTCCAGAAAACGGTCGAGGCGATACGCGGAAGCAGGCCATCGAGCGAGCCCTTCCGCATCGCGCTGAACTGATCCGCCTGCCCGAGCGGAGCAATGGCGCCCTCTTCCAGAATGCGATCCTGTATCTTGGTCGCGATGACCTTCTGCGCGGGCAGATCCTGGGTATTGGTGAACTGGGTCAGAAGAGATTCAACCTGAGCATCTTCAAACCAGCCGGGCCAGCCGGCCTTGCCGTTCGCCGTCAGCGGTGCCGACGAAATCGGGACGGTGAGGTCATAGGGCGACCAGGCGGCGATGAACAGATTCCAGCCCCCGTCCTTGACCGGCGCTGTGTTGGTGCGCTTCTGCAGCCAGCTCGCCCAGTCGAGCGGAAGCAACTGGGTCTTGAAACCGGCCTGCTGAAGGAGAGCGGCCATCATCGGCGCGGTCTTGTTCTGGACGCGGACCTCGGGGGCATCGAGGATGACGATGGGCGTTCCGTCATACTTCGCCTCCGCCAGCAACTTCTTGGCCTCGGCGAAATTCGGCTTGCCGGTGTACATGGCGGGTGTGCTGGAATAGATCGTTCCGCAGGGGTAGACGGATGCGCAGGCCTGATAGGCGCCCGGCACACCGATCTGCACCTTCAGGATCGCATCCTGGTTGACGGCGAGCATGGCGGCCCGACGCACCCTCACATCGTTGAACGGCGGCGTCAAAGTATTGAACCGCATGACGAAGGACAGCGACAGCGGGCGCTTGACGATCTCGATGCCGGGGTCCTTCTGCAGGTCGGGCACCTGCTCGTAGGACGGCTGGTCGATATAGTCGATTTCCTTGTTGCGAAGGGCGTTCACCGCCGTCTGCGCGTCCTTCAGGAAGATCCATTCGACCTTGTCGACCTTGACCACCTTGCCGCCGGCCGTACCCGATGCGGGCTCGCGGCGCGGCTTGTAGTCCGCATTCTTGACATATACGGCCCGCTCGCCGGGCTTGAACTCGCCGGCTGCGAACGTAAACGGGCCCGAGCCGATGATATTGGTGATCGGCCCGCTGCCGGCTTCGTCGATCACCGCCTTCGGCATGATGAACGGGACGATCGCCGATGGCTTGGCAAGGGCAGTCAGCATGGGGCCGAACGGCGCGGACAGCTTGATCTGGAAGGTCTTGTCGTCCACCGCCGTCATTCCGGAGGTCCGGGACTTCATCTTTCCACCCAGGGTGTCCTTCGACTGCCAGCGCTGCAACGAGGCGATGACGTCCGCCGACGTCACCGGGCTGCCATCGTGAAACTTCAGCCCATCGCGCAGCGTGAAGGTCCAGGTGGTGCCCGCTTCATCGACGCCGTAGGTTTCCACCATCTCGGGCTGCACCTTGCCCTCGATGTCCGTCCCAAACAGGGTGTCATAGACCATGAAGCCATGGTCGCGGGTGATGTAGGCGGTGGTGGACAAGGGGTCCAGGATCTGAAGCGGCGCCGTCGGCACGACGCGGAGCGTGTCCGCATGGGCAAAGGTCACGGCCGTCGCCAGAATGAGGCCGACGCCCCACGTTTTCAGTTGCAAGCTGTTCATGAGCTTTTCCCGTGGAAGCGTTGTCGTGCCTGCGAGGACATTGCATCAGCCTCGCTTAGCACGTGGAGGTCTGAGCCATATTGTTGGGCACGCCTAAATATTTTACAATTGAATTCTAGGCATCATCTCTTTCGAAAATCGAATTAATGGCAGAGCCAACTCTCAGACAAATTCGGGTGTTTCTGGCCGTTGCCAGGCACCGCAGCTTCCGCTCGGCCGCGGACCGGATGTCGGCCTCGCAGTCCAGTATTTCCATTCAGATCAAGCAGTTGGAAGATCGCATCGGCGTCATGCTGCTGGATCGCACGACGCGGGTCGTCAAGCTGACCCCGGCCGGCGCGGAGTTGCTCGCCGATTTCGAACGCCTGATCGCCATGGCCGACGAGGTCCGGGTCAAAAGCGCCCAGCTGGCCGCCGGCCGCTCCGGGCAACTCAGGATCGGCGCGCTTCCCTCCATCGCAGAGCAGCTTCTTCCGGAGGTCATCGCCCGGTTTCGACAGGAGTTGCCCAACGTCCACATCGAGATCGTGGAGGCGGTCGAGCAGGAACTGATCGCGGCGGTCAAGGCCGGGCGATGCGATCTGGGGCTGACAAGTGCGCGGATGCTGGAGCGCGGCATGACATTCGAGGGGCTGTTCAGCGATGACCTTCTGGCCGTGATGTTGTCATCACATCCGCTGGCGGGCCTGGATGAGATTCCCATTGCCGCACTCGCTGAGCAATCGCTCATTCTGACAAAATGGGGGACCAGTCTCCGCCTCGCGGTCAACCAGGCATTCGAGGATGAGGGCATCGCCATCGTGCCCGCCTATGAAGTGACTTACATGGCAACCGCTCTTGGTTTTTCAGCCAAGGGACTAGGCATCGCGCTGCTCCCTGCCGGCGCGGTCCGGAACGTCTCGCACGTGGATACAGTGGCGCGTCCGCTTCAGGGGCGCGCGGGCTCCAGGGTCATGGGAATACTTCAGGTGGAGGGTTCCGAGAACCATCCACTCCAGCTCCGTTTCGCCGATCTGCTCCGAACCGTCATCGCGAAATCCGCCCTCTCGCGACCCGATGTGGATGACGCCCCGCCTCAAACGCGCTCTTAACAAGATGCTTCGCGCATTAACAATCCTTAGGTCGCGCACCTTCAATCAACGAGCTATAGCAGAGACCTAGCTCTTGAGAGGTATTATGCGCACTCCCTCCAATCTGCATAAGGCTGTGGCTCTGGTGGCAAGCGCTCTGATCGCCGCGCCCAGCGCCGTCGCGCAGACTCAGGCTCCGCTCAACGCCACCACTGCGCCCCGCCCGTCACAGCCGGCTTGGCCGCGAGCCTATACCGTCGGAAAGCTCCAGCTCGCGCTTTATCCACCACAGGCGCAGACATGGCAGGGGTCGGCCCTGGCAGCACGCGCCGCCTTCACCCTGGGCGCGACGGGCCAGGCGCCGACCTACGGCGTGGTCGATTTCTCGGCTCAGACCGCGCAGGCCGGCTCCAAAAGCATAAGCCTGTCAGGCATCCGGATCGACCGCGTCGATATCCCGCTGGCGCCGGACCAGGAAGCCGCGATCAAGACGAGGCTCGCGGCTCAACTTGCGCGGCAATCTCTCACGCTCCCTCTCCTCCAGCTGCAGGCGAGCCTTGCGGCGGCCGCCAGCCCGCCGGCATCCCGGATGGCCACCACCCCGCCGAACATCATCGTCACCGATCAGTTGACGGTGCTGGTCCCCATCGCCGGTGCTCCTGTCCTGAGGCCCGTGGACGGGGCCAGCGGGTTCCAGCGCGTGATCAACACCCAGGCCCTGCTGCTACAGGACATCGCGCAGACCTATCATCTCCAGGCGGCCGGATCCTGGTTTGAAGCCAGCGCGCTGGAGGGCCCATGGATGGTCACGCCGCGGCTTCCGCCGGACGTCGTGGCCGCCGCGAAAGCGGCGAATATGGCACAGGCGGCAGACCCGCTCCTCCCGCAGGACGGGCAGGCCATCTCCCCTCCCCCGGCCATCCTGGTATCGACGGTTCCAACCGAACTGATCCAGAGCGACGGGCCGATCCGCATGGCGCCGGTGAGCGGCACGCATCTCCAGACCATCGAGAATGCAGACCATGCGGTTTTCTTCGATAGCTGGGACAACAGCTATTTCGCGCTGATCTCGGGGCGCTGGTTCCGCTCGGCCGCTCTGTCTGGCCCCTGGACCCATGTGGCCAACACCGACCTGCCAGGCCAGTTCTCGCAGATCGCGCCGACCGATCCAAAGGCCAACGTGCTGATTTCCGTCGCCGGCACGCCGCAGGCGAAAGCTGCCGCCATTGCCGCCAGCATACCGCAAATGGCCCAAGTGCAGGCCTCCGCGACGGCCGCGGTCAGCTATCAGGGGGCACCGCAATTCGCCCCGGTGGAGGGAACGGCGCTGCGCTATGCGGTCAACGCGAGCGCGCCGGTGATCGAGGTCGCACCCGGCCAGAATTACATGGTTTCAAACGGCGTCTGGTTCAGCGCACCGGCAGCAACCGGCCCCTGGGCTGTGGCTCGCGCGGTGCCGGGTGCCATCTATGGCATCCCCCCGTCGTCTCCGATCCATTATGTCACCGGCGTGCGCATTTACGGCGTCACGCAGGGCAGCGTCACCACGGGCTACACGCCTGCCTATATGGGCGTGCATGTGGGGCCGGCCGGCACGGTCGTCTATGGCACCGGCTATGACTATCGCGATTATGTGGGCCAGCGCTGGGTTCCCGCCCCGGCCACCTATGGCTACGGGGCCGGCCTGTCGCTGGGCCCGACAGGCTTTGGTTATGGTTTCGCACCGGGCTGGGCCTGGGGGGCCGGTGCCGCACCCCATTGGGGACCTTATGCCGGCGCCGCGCCCGCAGGACGGGGATGGGGCTACGCCGATGTGGGCAGGACCAACCTCTATGGCCGCTGGGGCGGCGCCGCGGTGTCGCGTCCCGGTTGGAGTGCCACGATCGGCGCGGGGATTGGATTCGCAACTGGCGGTCGAGCCTTCGGGGGCTTCAACGCATATAGCGGACACTACACATCCCAGAACTACAACAACCACACGACCACGTACAACAATATAAATAATACTCAAAACAACAATATTAACAACTCTCAGAACAACGGGAGCAATAATAACGGGCCTGGCCCGCGCGGCAACCCGGCCCCCTCCAATCCGTCCAACGGACAAAATCCTGGAAACAGCACCCCAGCAGGCCGGCCGGGAAGCGAGCATGGGTTTGATCCCACCCGCGGCACCCCTGGTCCGCAGGAAGGGGGTGGCAAAGACGGCGGCGCCA
>CALRNP020000197.1:0-10937 GCA_943369575.1 Azorhizobium sp. AG788
TCAAAGCTTGCGCCAACGACCCGGCGTGGATGCCCGGGACAAGCCCGGGCATGACGACCTTCCAGGATCACCCGTTGCTCGGCGGGGCTGTGTCACAGGCCATTCCCCTGCGCGGGCGTGGGAGGTTTAGCGAGGGGGACGAGCGAAGCGTCGGCAGCGCGAACCCACCAGTCCAGCCCCGGCTCGGAGCGGCCCGATGAACCTCTCCCTGCGCGCCCTGCGCTACGTGGTGGCCACTGCCGAATGCGGCAATGTCACCGAGGCCGCCCGGCGGCTCAACGTCTCCCAGCCCTCGGTGTCCGCCGCCATCGCCGCCAGCGAGGCGGAAATCGGCACCCATCTGTTTGTGCGCCACCATGCCCGTGGCATGACCCTGACGGTGGCCGGCCAGCGCTATGTGAACGAGGCCCGCCATCTGCTGGCCCATGCCCGCGACTTCGCCCAGAGCGCCAAGGCGCTGGGGGAGAGCCTGCGGGGCGAGATCGCGCTCGGCTGTTTCCTCACCTTGGCGCCGCGCTTCATGCCCGGCCTGCTGGCGGCGTTCGCCCAGGCGCAGCCGGGCATCACCGTGCGGCTGGAGGAAGGCGACCAGCAGGAGATCATCGAAGGGGTGCTGAACGGGCGGATCGAGCTGGCGGTGTCCTACGGCTATGCGGTGCCCGAGGAAGTGGTGGGCGAGCGATTGGCCGATCTGCCGCCGTTGCTGGTGGTCAGCGCCGACCATCGCCTCGCCCAGCGCGCCTCCGTCTCCCTGGCGGAGGTGGCCGACGAACCGTTCCTGCTCTACGATCTGCCGCACTCGCGCGACTATTTCTTCTCGCTGTTCACAGCCTGCGGGATCGAGCCGCGCATCGCCTTTCGCTCGCGCTCCTATGAGCTGATCCGCGGGCTGGTGGGGCAGAAGCGCGGCTACACCATCCACAATGCGGCGCCGCGCACCACCATGGCCTATGACGGCTCGCAAGTGGCGGTGATCCCGCTCACCGAGGCGCTGCCGCCGACGCGGGTGATGCGCTTGAGCCTCCGCCGCCAGGCGCTGCGGCCGGCGGTGGAGGTGTTCGCGTCGTTCCTCACGCAAGCCTTTGCGGAGGGCGGGCTGTTCGCGCCGGGCTCAATAGCCCCGGCCGGGATCGACCCGGTTCAGCACCGGCTCGCCTGAACGCACCCGCTGGATGTTCTGCGCCACCTGCGCGGCCGCGGTGCGCGGGATCGCCACCGAGGCCAGATGCGGGGTGATGAGTACATTCTCCATGGTCCACAGCGGGCTGTCCTGGGGCAGCGGCTCGTGCTCGAACACGTCGAGGGTGGCTTCGGAGATGGCGCCGGACTGCAGCGCCGCGATCAGCGCCGGCTCGTCGACAATGGGGCCGCGGGCCACATTGACGAACTTGGCGCCCTTGGGCAGCAGCGCCAGACGCTCGGCATTCAGCAGATGATGGGTGTCGCGGGTCAAAGGCAGCATCACCACCAGGATTTCGCACTCGCTGAGGAACTGCGGCAGCGCCTCCATGCCGGCGCGGCAATCGATGCCAGGCAGCCGCTTCTGGGTGCGCGACCAGCCGCGCACGTCAAACCCCTGGAGCGAGAGTTCCAGCACCGCCGCCGAGCCCAGTTCGCCCAGGCCCAGCACGCCGACCTTGATGTCGCCGGCCAGGCGCGGATGCACATAGTTCCAGCGCTTCTCCCGCTGCGCCTTCTCGAAGGCCGGGATGTCGCGGGCGTGGCGCAGCACGCTCATGAGCACGAACGAGGCCATCATCCGCGACATGGCCGGGTCGGACAGGCGGGTCACCGGCAGGTCCGGCAAATCGGTGCGCGAGACCAGCGCATCCACCCCGGCGCCGAGATTGACCACCAGCTTGAGATTGGTGAAGGGCTCGAAGAAACCGTGCGGCGGCTTCCACACCACGGCATAATGCACATCCAGCGGATCGCCCACATCCGGCGCCACCCGCATCTCCAGGTCCGGCAGATGCGGCCGCAGCGCCGAAATCCATTCGTCCGCACTATCCGCCTTGCTGTAGAAAACCAGTGCCTCGCTCACCGCCCTACCCCTTCACCCGTTGCGCCGCCAAAGACGCGGCGGCGCTGATCGCCAGTTCATAGCCCAGAGCGCCCAGCCCCGCCACGATCCCGCTGGCCGCCTTGGACACGTAGGAGTGGTGACGGAACGGCTCGCGCTTATAGATATTGCTCATATGCGTTTCGATGATCGGCCCCTCGAACGCCAGCAGCGCATCGAGAATGGCGATGGAGGTATAGGTCAGCCCCGCCGCATTGATGACGATGGCGTCGGCTTTCTCCCGCGCCTCCTGGATCCAGTCCACCATCACGCCCTCATGGTTCGACTGGCGGAAATCCAGCGTCACGCCCAGCGCCGCCGCATGGGCCTCGCAGCGGGCCTGAAGCTGGGGAAAGCTCTCGCGGCCATAGGTGCCGGAGGGGTCGAGCCCGTAGAGATTGGCATTGGGGCCGTTGATGAAGAAGATGGTGGCCACGGGCGCTCCTGCGGGCGGATGGGGTCGGCGGCACTGTGCGGTGCGGTGTGCCGGGCTGCCAATCGGAAAGCGGGATCATGGGCATCGGCTTTTCCGATGCTGTTCTCCTCGCCCATGCCCGCCGATCCATCACCATGCCGCGACCGCCCCTTGACCGCCAAGCCCGCTGGGCGGAGACCTGTGCTCCCTCCCCTGCCAGCATCCGGGCTGCCCCATGACCTCCCTGCGCATCGCCATCCTGGACGACTACCAGAACGTCGCCTTGACCCAGGGCAATTGGGCCGCCCTCGGCCCGGACGTGCAGACCATTGTCTTCACCCATCACCTGCCCACCCTGGAGGCCCAGGCCGAGGCGCTGGCGCCGTTCGACGTGCTGTGCCTGATGCGCGAGCGCATGCCGGTGACGGCGGAATTGCTGGCGCGGCTGCCCAACCTCAAGCTGATGGTGGTCACCGGCGCCCGCACCCGCTCCATCGATTTCGCGGCGGCGGCGGCGCGCGGCATCCCCATCTGCCACACCCGCGGCGGCGATTCTTATGCCAGCACGCCGGAACTGGCCTGGGGCCTGATGCTCGCCTGCGCCCGCCACATTCCGCAGGAGCATGCCAACGTGCGCGCCGGCGGCTGGCAGACCACGCTGGGCACGGTGCTGGCGGGCCGCACCCTTGGGCTGGTCGGCCTCGGTAAGCTCGGCTCGCGCATGGCGGCCATCGCCCGCGCCTTCGAGATGGAGGTGATCGCCTGGAGCCCCAACCTCACCCCCGAGCGCGCCTTAGCCGGCGGTGCCGCCTTTGTGGCGAAGGACGAGCTGTTCGCCCGCGCCGATGTGGTGAGCCTGCATCTGGTGCTCGGGGACGCCACCCGCGGCGTGGTGGGCGCGGCGGAACTGGCGCTGCTGAAGTCGGGCGCCATCCTGATCAACACCTCGCGCGGCCCGCTGGTGGACGAGGCGGCCTTGCTGGCCCGCCTCGACCAGGGCGGCCTGCGCGCCGGGCTCGACGTGTTCGACACCGAACCCCTGCCCGCCGATCACCCGCTGCGCCGGCGCGACGACGTGGTGCTGACCCCGCACCTCGGCTATGTCACCGACACCACCTATGCCCAGTTCTATCCCGACACCATCGAGGCCATCGCCGCCTGGCGCGCCGGATCCCCCATCCGCCTGCTGACCGCCTGAGCGCCTCGGAGCCCGCGATGACCGCTGCCCTCCCCCTCTCCGAAACCGCCCGGCACCAACTGGCCCCCACCGGCACGCTGCGGGTGGCGATCGCGGTCGGCGCCGCCATTTCGGCGGTGTGGTGCACCCGCGATGCCTCCGGCGCCCCGCGCGGCGTCACCGTGGATCTCGCGCAGGCACTGGCCGAGCGCACCGGCCTGCCGCTGGGACTCATCGAACACGAAAGCTCCGGCGCCATCATGCAGGCGGCGGATGCCGGCACCTGGGATGTCACCTTCACCCCGGTGGATGCCCAGCGCCGCACCCAAGCGGATTTCGGCCCGGCCTATTTCCTCGGCGAGAGCACCTATCTGGTGCACGCGGCCTCCCCCATCCGCACCATCGCCGATGTGGATGCGCCCTCCGTGCGGGTGGTGGGGGTGGAGGGCACAGCCACGCTGCGCTCCGCCCACCGCACCCTCACCCGCACCACGCCCCAAGGCGTCGGCGGCCTGGATGAGGCGCAGGCCCTATTCCGCTCCGGCGCCGCCGATGCGGTAGCGCTGGGCCGGGAATCCCTGCTGAGCCTGCTCCCCGACCTGCCGGACGGGCGCATTCTCGACGGCCATTTCCACGCCGCCGGCACCGCCGTGGCGGTGCCTCTGGGCCATAAAGCGGCGCTGGACGTGGTCAGCCGCTTCCTGGAGCAGGCCAAGGCCGACGGCACCGTGCGCGCCGCCTTCGACCGCAACGGCATGACCACCGCCGCCGTGGCGCCGGCTGAGCCTGTGGCCTGAAGCGGCCGGCGACACCGGCTTGACCACCTCCCGCCCGGTGAGTCAAAAGACCGCCGTTTCCTGGGGAGGTAAAATTGAGATCTTGGCATGGGATGGGCGCGGCCGTGGCCGCCGGGTTACTCCTCGCCGGGTGCGCCAGCGCCACCCGTGGCACCACCTCCACCATTGCGGTGGTGACCGAGCCGGCAGGCGCGCAGGTCTCCACCTCGCTCGGCTATCAGTGCGTCAGCCCGTGCACCATCACCGCCGCCCGCAAGGACGAATTCTCGGTGACCCTCTCCAAGGCCGGCTTCGAGCCCCAGACCATCGAGGTGAAGACCCGCGCCTCGGATGAAGGCAAAGCCGCCATGGCCGGCAATATCGTTGCCGGTGGCCTGATCGGCGCCAGCATGGACGCGGCCAATGGCGCGGATCTGGACCACGTTCCCAACCCGATCCATGTGACGCTGGTGCCGGTGAAGCGCGGGACGCGCTGATCTCGGTCCTGTCCCGGCTTGAGCGCAGCGGCGTGGGCAAAGCGCGCGCCGGCCGCCGGACCAATCTCAGGCCGTTGGCCTTCGGACCTCCCGCATTCTTGGGGCTGACGGAGCGCGCCAGCGCCTCCGGCAGACTGCAACCGCCGAACGCGAGGGAGCGGCACAGCCCCCCGGCAAGCCTCGCACAAGTCAGTCGGGGCACGGTCGCCGCCACGGGTGTGCCCGCCCTTTGGGCGCGGCTGCGCCCGCATGACCACGGGCGGGGGAAACGAGCATGGGCAAGCGGAACCGGGCAGACGCCGTCAGGCATTCGGCTGCGTCCGGCGGCGCCCCGCGTCCCACCGCCGACATCGCCACCCGCGGCCTGGAACTGCACCGGGCCGGCGATCTGGCCGGAGCGGAGCGGGCCTATCGCACCACGCTCGCCATCGATCCGCGCAACGGCGCCGTCCATCATCTGCTGGGCCTGTGCCTGCAGCACGCCGGCCGCATGGAAGAAGCCAAGGCCGAGCTGGCGCAGGCCGCCACCCTGCGGCCGCGCGATGCCGACATCCATGCCAATCATGGCATTCTGCTGGCTGCCTGCGGCGAGGGCGACGATGCCGGCGCCGCCTTCCGCCGCGCCCTGTCTCTGGCCCCAAGCCACGCCGCCGCACTGCTGGGGCTGGGCCGGCTCGGCACCGGCGCCGAAGCCATCGCCCAATTGCGCCGCGCGGTCGCCGCCCAGCCCGCCAAGGGGGAAGCGGCCATGGCGCTGGGCCGCGCGCTCTATGCCAATGGCGACACCGATGCCGCCGTCACCGCCTGGACCGACGCGGTCAGCCGCCGCGCCCTGAGCGCCGAGGACTTGTGCGCCTATGGGGTCGAGGCCCATGCCGCCGGACGCGACAGCGAAGCCCTGGCGCTGATTTCGGTGGCCTGCAATCTGAAGCCGGGGGAAGCCGCCTTCCACGCCAATCTCGGCTTCGCCTTGATGGAACTGCGGCGCATGCCGGAGGCGATCACCGCCTTCCAGCGCGCCATCGCCGCCAATCCGCGCCATGCGGAGGCCTATATCAACCTCGGCAGCATCTATGGCGAGGCGCGCCAGTTCCAGGAATCGATCCGGTTCTTCCGCCAGGCCCTGGCCATCGAGCCGGAGAGCGTGATTGCCCGCTACGGCCTCTCCAACCAGCGCCGGCAGATCTGCGACTGGCGCGACCTGGATGCAGAAGAAGTGGCGCTCACCCATGCGCTGGAGAGCTCCGGCGCCCGCCTCGGCCCGTTCATGCGCCTGTGCGCCCATGTGCCGGCCACCGAGCATCTGCGCGCGGCGCGGGTGTGGGCCAAGGGGGTGCGGGTGGAGGCCAAGGACATCCTGCCGCCGGCGCCGGCGGCGGAGCCGGGCCGGCGCATCCGCATCGGCTATCTCTCCAGCGACCTCTATCACCACGCCACCGCCTTCCTGGCGGTGGAGCTGTTCGAGCGCCACGACCGCGCCCGGTTCGAGACCTTCGCTTATTCCCACAGCCCCGATGACGGCACGCCCATGCGCAAGCGCGTGGTGGCGGCCTTCGACCATTTCGTGGACGTGCGCGATCTCACCAATCCCCAGGCCGCCCAGCGCATCCGCGCCGACGGCATCGACATCTTGGTGGACCTGAAGGGCTATACCCAGGGCTGCCGCTCGGAAATCATGGCCCTGCGGCCGGCGCCGGTGCAGGTGAATTATCTGGGCTATCCCGGCACCATGGGCGCGCCCTTCATCGACTATATCATCGGCGACAAAGTGGTGACGCCGCTCGACGCCCAGCCCTTCTATGACGAGCGCATCGTCCAATTGCCCGGCGCCTACCAGCCCAATGACGGCCGCCGCGCCATCGCCCCCGATGTGCCCAGCCGCGCCGCATGCGGCCTGCCGGACACCGGCTTGGTGTTCTGCTGCTTCAACAACACCTACAAGATCACCCCGGCGCTGTTCGATATCTGGATGCGGCTTCTGGATGCGGTGCCGGATTCGGTGCTGTGGCTGTTCGAAGCCAATGAGACCGCACGCGACAATCTGCACTATGAGGCCGGCGGCTGCGGCATCGATCCCGGCCGCATCATCTTCGCCCCCAAGCTGCCGCTGGCCGAGCATCTCGCCCGCCATCGCCATGCGGACCTGTTTCTCGACACCCTGCCCTACAATGCCCACACCACCGCGAGCGATGCGCTTTGGGCCGGGGTGCCGGTGATCACCTGCCCGGGCGAGACCTTCCCCTCCCGCGTCGCCGCCAGCCTCGTCACCGCCGTCGGCCTGCCGGAACTGGCGACCGGCTCTCTGGCCGAATATGAGGCCCTGGCCCTGGCGCTCGCGCAGGATCCGGCGCGGCTGGCGGACCTCAAGGCGCGGCTCGCCGCCGCCCGCACCACCGCGCCTCTGTTCGACGCCGCCGCCTACACCGCCGGCCTGGAAGCCGCCTATCAGCGCATGCACGACCTGCGCTGCGCCGGACAACCGCCGCAAGCCATCGCCGTCTGAAACGGCACCGCCCGCCACGCGACGGTCGCGCGGCGGGCGGGGTGGCTGGTCGTGCGATCAGGAGCGGCCGTGGTTCACAGCTTGGCGGCGTGGATGTCCCACCATTGCGGGCGCGCCGCGTGGCGGCGGCTGGCGCGGCTGCTCACGGTTTCGGCGTAGAGCTTGAGCACCTCATGCTTGTCCAGCCAGTGCCCCGGCACATCCTTGCCGAACGGGCCGGACGAGCTTTTGGTGAACACCCGGCCCAGCAGCGGATCCTGCAAGCCGGGCACGGTGGACTGGTCCAGCAGCTTGAAGCCGTCATAGCCGCAATGGGCCAGGGTCTCGATGAAATCGACGCCCGAATTGGAATCTTCGACGCTGACATAGAGCGGCTTGATCATCTGGGTGGCGAGCTGGTTCAGAACCACCTGCTCCATGCCCTCCACATCGATCTTCACAAACAAGGGCGTGCCGAAGCGGTCGAAAATGTCGTTGAGGGTGATGGCCTCCACCTCCACCGGGCGGCAGGTGTGGTCGCTGCGGCCGGCCCAGCCGATATCGATGCTGCTCCAGTGATCATTGTCTTCATTGACATAGAACGTCACCCGCCCGGCAGTCCCGCAAATGGCGTTCTCCAGGATGGTGAGCCGATGGCCGTCGATGGCCTTGGCAAACCGCGTCCGTGCGGCCGTCACCAGATGGGGATTGGCCTCCACCGCCACCACATTGTAGCCCTTGGCAAGATAGAAGGCAGTGTCGTCGCCGTTGTTCATGCCCAGATCGATAATAAAGCGGCTATCGTCTGCAAAAACCGTCATGAAAGCATCCGTTCCTTGGGAATGGCATAGAGCACCGCCCCGGTGCCGCACCAGCCGTGGGTGCGCATCAGGAAGGCATAATCGGGCAAGTTGGCCATCAGCCATTGCGGGGTTTCGATCAGCCCCGCCGCGTCGTGATCGACGGTGGCCGCCAGCAGCGGCCGGCGCCGGCGCAGGGTCTCGCGTGCGCCCTGGAGCGCGGCCAGTTCCCCGCCCTCCAGATGCAGCTTGATGAAGGTGGGGTCGAGGCCCAGCGCATCCACCTGCGCGCAGGCGCGCAGGGTGCGCCCGGTGGCGGCGATCTGCGAGGCATGGCCGAGCCCGTCATGGAACCGCACCAGTTCGGTGCGCGCCCCGATCACCGCGTCGAGCACGTTCACCCGTGCCCGCAGATTGAGATCGAGCCCGTCCACATAGCTCTGGAGCACGGCGCGGCTGGCGGCGTCCGGCTCCATGGCCCAGACGGTGGAGACCGCGCCCTCGGTCAGTTCCAGCAGGCGGGCGGTGACCTGGCCGTGGTGGGCGCCGGCGTCCAGAAAGCGCTCGTCTGGCCGCAGGGCGGCGGTGATCTGCGGAATGAAGAAGCGATTCGCCGTCTCCACCGGCGCATCGGCGAAATCCCATTCCTGCCGCCCCAGCCGCCAGGCGGCAAACCGCAGATAGTGACCGCGGGAGGCATCGTCGGCAAAGCCGGCCATCACCCCGCCAGCGCTGGCGAGTTGCTCCGTCGTCATGGGCGCGGCGAACCAGCCGTCATGCAGCGGATGCTGGGCCGTGAAGCTGTCGGCCACGTCATGGAAGGGCACGCAGGTGCCCCAGCCCTGGCGAACCAACTCCTGATGCAGCGGCACATAGGGCAAGGAGGCGATGGCGATGGCCATCAGGGCGTTATGCTTTAAGGCGTCAGGCGCGGCGTCCGGCGCCAGCACCGGCACTCCGGCCCAGCGCGGATCATCCTGATAGGCCGCCGCATGGACATCGAGGACCGCGGCTATGGGCTGGCCCACCATATCGAGATGGGCTTTCGCCATCCGCCCGAGATCGCCGGCGCCATAGAGCACCAGCGCCCGCCCACGCGGCAGCACCGGGGTGCCGGCGGGCGCGCGGGCATTGACCACCGCCAGCATCTCCAGGGCGGACGCCGCATCCGGCGAAGCCTCGAACGTGCGCGCCACCGGGGCGTCGGACACCAGCTTCAGCTTCTTGCGGGCCGACGCGCGCCGGCCACTCACGCGCGCGCCTCCGCCAGCCCCGCCTGGGGGGAGCGCGCCTGGGGCGCGGGATGGTGTGTCATGCCCCGTGTTCCCTCAACCTGGGCGTCTGCGCACACATCGTGCCGGCCCTGATGCCATTGTCCACGCCTTCCGGAAAAGGTGCGAATCCTTGTCCGCGCGCGGCGTGTTTCGGCCGACCATGGCCCGGCTTGCTGTCGTAGACCTTGTGCCGGTCGCCCGCGGACGCGCGGACAGAGAGCCGGCAGGCGTGCGGACTGTCAGCCCCGCACAAGCAAATCTCTCTTTAGTGCTGTCCTCATGGGAGATCGCGAGGGGGCGCACGCATCCATGAACCTGTTCACACGCGTCGATCCGACGCCATCCGGGCGCACGGCGCATGCGGGGCTGGATATGAACGCGCTCTTTTCGGCCCTGGGCAAGGCCCGGCCGGTCACCCCATTCCTCATCTCGGCCCCAGACGCCACAGCCGCGGAGCTCCCATGACCGTTCCCACCGTCGACATCACCGCGGCCACGCCGATCGCCAGCGCGCCGGACGGAGCCGCGACCGTGCCCACGCTGAGCCTGTGCATTCCCACCTACAACCGCGCCGATTTCCTGGATTACCTGCTGACCCATATCGCCCGGGACTGCACCTTCGACTTCCCGTTCGAGATCGTGATCTCGGACAATGCCTCCACCGACACGACCTCCGAAGTGGTGGAAAAGCATCGCAGCGCCGGATTGGACATCCGCTATTACCGCCAGCCGGAGAACAAGGGCAGCCTTCCCAACTACATGACCGCCCTGCACCGCGCGCGCGGGCGCTATGTCATGTATCTGGCGGATGACGACCTGCTCATCCCCGAGGCGCTGTCGTCCACGATCGCCTTTCTGCTCGCCAATCCCGACGTCGTGGCCAGCTACAGCCCGTGGGAAATGTATGACGACCTCACCAAGGTCTCCAGCGGCAACTTCTACGACATCAATGAGGATGTGATCTTCCGGCCGGGCGAAGAGATGGATCTGCTCGGCCTCATCATCGAAAACCACATCTTCCCCGAGACCGTCATCTACCGCACCGATGCCATGCGCAAGATCATCGGCGAGCCGAAATTCTGCTTCTGGGCCTTCAGCTATCTGGCGAATCTGGCCGCCATCGGCCCGGTGGCCTTCCGCAAGGAGCCCTATTACCGCTCGGTGACCGGCAGTTCGGTCGCCCCCAATCGCGTGCAGGCCGGCAACGAGCAGGCGATGACCGACTGGGATAGCTACCGGGGCGGCCTTGAATACTTCATCTATGTGGCCCTCCACCGCACCGGCGTGACCCTTGACGACAATGCCAAGCGCGCGTTCCGCAATCTGGTGGATGCGTTCATCGAGACCCGCATGCGGGTGGCTCTGCGGCTGTGGATGGCGCGCGGCGACTGCGCGCGGGCCTATGAGCTGATCTGCCGCCTGCATTATCTCAACCCGGCCGCCGCCGCCGCGGTG
>CALRNP020000198.1:0-10923 GCA_943369575.1 Azorhizobium sp. AG788
CGGGTGCAGGCGGCGCCCACCGGCAGCCTCTCCACCCATGTGCTGGATACGGTGCGCGCGGCGCCCGCGGGCGGATTGGGGGTGGAGCTGTGGCAGCGCCAACCGGATGGCGGCATGGTCTGCGTGGAGGCCTTTACCACCAACGCGGACGGCGCCAGCGAGCGGCATCTGCTGGGCGAAGGCCGGCTGGCGGCGGGCACCTATGAATGGCGCTACGATACGCCCACTTATTTCGCCCGCCACGGCTATGCCACGCCGGCCCGCGCCTTTCTGGGCAAGGTGCGGGTGGCGTTCACGGTGTGGAACCCGGAGGAGCATTTCCACGTGCCGCTGCTGCTCTCGCCGGGGGCCTACACCACCTATCGCGGCAGTTGAACCGGAGCTTCGAACCTTAAAACTGCACGCCCCGCGTCAGCGCTCCATCCACCACCAGATTGGCGCCGGTGATGAAGCTGGCGGCGCGGCTGGCGAGGAACACGGCGGCATTGGCCATTTCCTGCGGTGTGCCCACGCGGCCGGTGGGGTTCAGCGCCAGCGAGGCGGCATAAAGCTCGGGATTGCTGTCCTTGATCATGTTCCACACCCCGCCCTCGAAATAGGTATTGCCGGGGGACACGGAATTGGCGCGGATGCCCTTGCCCGCCAGCTGGAACGCCAGCCCCTGGGTGTAATGGATGATCGCCGCCTTGAAGGTGCCATAGGGGCCGGCGGCGAAATCCACCTCGCGGCCGGAGACGCTGGAAATGGTGACGATGGCCGGTGCCGCGCTCTTTTCCAGATAGGGCATGGCCGCATCCACCAGCCGCACCGTGCCCATCATGTCGGTGGAGAAGGAGCGCTGCCAGCTGTCCTCATCGGGGCCGATGGAGAGGGCGCTGACATTGGCCACCACCACATCAATGCCGCCCAGGGTTTCGGCCATGTCCGTCACCCAGGCCTTCAGCGCCGGACCATCGGACACATCCACCGCCGAGCCATAGGCCACCTTGTCCTGGCTTTGCAGCGCGCTGACCATGGCCGCCACCTCCGCCGGATTGCGGGCGCAGATGCCCACATCCGCCCCTTCTGCGGCGAAAGTCTCGGCGATGGCCCGCCCGATGCCCTTGGTGCCGCCGGTGACCAGCACCTTGGCGCCTTTCAGTCCCAGATCCATGCTTGGCTCCTGCGTTCGGTCATTATGAGGCGGGGGCGCGCAAGCGGTTGGGGCTGCGCACCAGGTCACGATAGTGATGCGGCAGACGCATGGACACCAGATCCTTGCGCCGCACGATGTTGGTGGGATAGCGGCTGTCCAGATTGGACGTATCCACGGTTGCGGTCGCCAGCCCCTCGGCCTCGGTGACGAGGGCCTCGCGGCGGGGAAATTCGAACGTATCCGGCCCGAACACGCCGCTGAGGCCGGGATAGCCCGCCTCCGGCGCGCTTACGTTGGCGAAGGCCAGGAACAGATTGTTCTCGCCCGCCCGCACCCGGAAATGATGCCAGTGATAGGCATCCGCGCCGGTGGGGATGGGCCAGCTTTGGGCAACGCTGCTGCCGTCATGGCCGAAGCTGAAGCGGCCGGGAATCGCGGACGGGCAGGCGATGAGATCGCAGCCGCGCAGGGCCAGGATGCGGCCGGATTCCGGGAACGTCGCATCATGGCCGATGAGCAGGCCGATGCGGCCGAGCGGCGTGTCGGCGGTGGTCCAGGTATCGCCAGCGGTGGCCCAGGCCCGGTCCGCCGTGGCGAGGTGCAGCTTGCGGTGGACGGCGACGAGACCCTGCGGGCCGACCAGCACGGCGCTGTTGTAGAGCGCATCGCCCGCCGCCTCCGCGAGCCCGGCGACGATGTGAATGCGCAGCCGGGTGGCGAGCGCCATCAGCGCCCGCGTGGAGGGGCCGGGGATGGCCTCGGCGCGGGCGGCGGGATTGTCCAGGCCGGTGAGAGCCAGTTCGGGGCACACCACCAGATCGGCGCCCTCGGCGTGGGCCTGGGTGGCGAAGGCGGTGATGCGGGCCAGATTGGCGGCCACATCGGTGGTGGGGGCAAACTGCGCCACGCTCACCTTCGACACGGTGCCCGGCGGCAGCGGGTGGTGGCCATAGAGCGCGAAGAAATCCAGCGGGTTCCAGCTGAAGGTGTCGCTCAGCAGTTCGGGATAGAGCTCTGGCCGGCGCTGGGTGAATACGCTTTCCCCAAGAACGGTGCGGGCGCGGGCTAGGTCCAGATCCATGTCCGCCAGGGCAAAGTCGTCGCCGCCGTCGATCACCGCCGCCAGCGTGCCGTCCGGGGCGATGACGCAGCTGCCGCCGGAGAACTGCACCGTGCGCTCCAGGCCCCAGCGATTGGCCTCGATCACATAGCAGCCGTTCTCGAACGCGCGGCTGATCCAATAGGGAGCAGGGGTGCGCTCCGCCAGCCAGTTGGAGATGTGGCAGATGACATCGGCGCCCTGCACCGCCATCAGCCGCGCGGTCTCGATGAAATGGATGTCCATGCAGATCAACAGGCCGATGCGCCCGATGGGCGTTTCGAACACCTGATGGCCCAGATCCCCCGGCGCCGACCATTTCGGCTCGGAGATGTAAGGATGGCTCTTGCGGTGGGTGCCCACCACGCCATCCGGCCCGATCAGCACCGCGCTGTTGTAATAGATGTTGTCGTCATCCACTTCCGGCAGGCCGACCACGATCCAGCACTCATAAGCCTTGGCGAGGGCGGCGAAGCGCGCGGTGCTGGGGCCGGGTACGGCTTCCACCTGTGGGGCAACCTCGGCGCGATCGAACCAGCAATAGCCGGTGGTGCCCATTTCCGGCGTCACGATCAGGCGGGCGCCCGCCTTCGCCGCGTCTTCGCACAGGGCCAGCAGGCCGGCGATATTGCGCTCCTTCTCCCCCAATGTGGGCTCGAACTGGACGGTGGCGACTTTCACGATCTGGGACATAGGCGCAATCCTGCGGCGCATCGGTGAATATCAAGAAAAGATGAGCAAATGCTCAGTTCATGGTTGCGAACTTGCCACGCCCGTTTCCATCGTCATGGCCGGGCTTGTCCCGGCCATCCACGCCCTGCGGCTCGGCTTGACTTTCCGATGAATGCGCAGGCGGCGCGGCGTGGATGCCCGGCACGAGGCCGGGCATGACGACCGGAGTGCGGCAAGGCCCGTCAGGACGCCCTCGCGGGTCGGTACTAACTCAGACCAGATAGGCCTTCTTGATGGAGGCGCCCATGGTGTATTTGGGATCGACCATATTGCCGAGGCGCACCCGGCCCGCCTGGGTCAGCAGCATATAGGCATCCATTTCGGTGAAGCCGTAATCCGCCGCCATCCAGCGGATCAGGTCGCGATAGGCGACGCGGGCGGCATCTTCCAGCGGGCGGGCGGAGCCGATGGACATGATGAAGTCCGCCGTCTCCAGCCGCGGCCATTTGATGGTCCAGTCCTTGATCAGATCGATGCGCACCGTGGTCACGGTGGGGTGCTCGATGGCCACCCCGCACAATTCGCCATCGCCCTGGGCGGCGTGGCAATCGCCGAGATAGAGCAGGGCGCCATCGGTGTTCACCGGCAGATAGACCACCGCGCCCACGCCCACATCCGGCAAATCCATGTTGCCGCCGTAATAGTCCGGCTGCAGCGAGGAGATGGCCTCGATCTCCGGCGAGGTGCCGATGGTGCCGATGAAGGGCTCATAGGGCAGGGTGATCTTGTCGTTCCACTTGGTCCCTTCCTCCAAAGTGATGTGCAGCTTCTTCACCACTTCGGGCAGGGGGGTATGCAGCATGGCGGTGTGGTCGGTGGAGACCAGGCCGCCGAAGCCGGGCATCACCACCGTGGTGCCGCGCGGCTGCGGGCCGCGGGGCACGATGCTCTCGATATAGACCGCCAGCGTGTCGCCCTTCTGGGCGCCATTCACATAGATCGGCCCGTTCTGGGGATTGAGATAGGGAAAGTTGAGGATTTCCGAGGGCTTGTCGGTCTCGTGCTGGATCTTGCCCTCGAAGGCATCATGGGTTTCCGCCGACACCACCGCGCCGGGGTCGACCGTCAGGGTGGGCTTTACGAACGGGCCATAGACATAATGATAGGTGCCTTGGGTGTCCTCGGTGATGGCATGGCTGGTGCGGGCCTCGCCGCCGGCAACGCCCTTCTTGGCCATGATGGAGCTTTTGAGCCAGGACATGGTGATCTTCCCTTGTTGTGTTCTTGGTCAACAAAACCGTTCACACCGCCAGATGGCGGCGCATCTCTTGGGCGTCGTCCAGCGCGGCGCGATCCAAAGCGGCGACGATGCGGCCCTTGTCCATCACGTAGCAGCGCTGGGCCATGGCCCGGATCATGTCGATATTCTGCTCCACCAGCACCAATGTGACGCCGGTGGCGGCGTTCAGGGCCACCATGTTGCGGGCGATGTCCTGAACGATGTTGGGCTGGATGCCCTCGGAGGGCTCATCCAGCAAAATGAGGCTGGGTTTCGCCACCAGCACGCGGGCAATGGCCAATTGCTGCTGCTGGCCGCCGGACATGGTTCCGGCCCGCTGGCTCCAGCGCTCCTTGAGGATCGGGAAGGCGGCAAACAGAGGCGCCAGGTCTTCCTCCCGCGCCGTGCCCTTCAAGGCCGCCCCCACCGCGATGTTCTCCGCCACCGTGAGGCGGGGAAACACGTCGCGGCCCTGGGGCACATAGCCGAGCCCCAGCCGCGCCCGCTTATGCGCGGGCAGCTTCTCGATCGCTTCGCTGCGATAGATGATGGAGCCGTCCATGGCCGGCACGAGGCCGATAAGGCTCTTCATCAGCGTGGATTTGCCCACCCCGTTGCGGCCGATGATGGCGACGATCTCGCCTTCGCGGATCTCGATGTCCAGGCCCTGGAGCACCGGCTTGCCGCCATAGCCGGCCCGCAGGCCCAGCGTGGAGAGGATGACTTCCTTACGCATGGGCCTGCCCCAGATAGATGGCCGCCACCCGCTCATCGGCGACGATGGCATCGATGGAGCCTTGGGCGAACACCTTGCCCAGATGCAGCACGGTGACGGTGTGCGCCACCTGGCGCACGAAGGCCATGTCGTGTTCCACCGCCAGCACGGTCATGCCCTTGGCGTTGAGGCGGCGCACCAGTTCGCCGGTGGCGTGGGTTTCCTCCGGCGACATGCCGGCGGTGGGCTCGTCCAGCAGCAGCAGGCGCGGCTCCAGGGCAATGGCCATGCCGATCTCCAGCCATTGCTTCTGGCCATGGCTGAGGCTGCCGGCCAGGCTCCCGGCATCGGCCTTCAGGCCGAGGAACTCCAGCAGTTCGTCGATGCGCCCGCGCAAGGCGGCACCGGACTGCTTGCGCTGGAGGGCGATCTCCAGGTTTTGCCGCACCGACAAGCCCTTAAATACGCCGGGCACCTGGAACTTCACCGAGATGCCGCGCCGGATGCGATCGAACGAGTGCAGAGCGGTGATGTCCTCGCCGGCAAAGGTGATGCTGCCGCTGCTGGGGCGGTGCTCGCCGAGGATGAGGCGGAACAGCGTGCTCTTGCCGGCACCATTGGGGCCGATCAGGCAGTGGATCTCGCCCTGTTCCAGGGTCAGATCCACCGCATTGGTCACATGCAGGCCGCCGAAATGCTTGTTCAGCGCCGTGGTCTGGAGCAAGGCCATCAGGCTTTCCCCCCGTTGCGCCGTCCGAGGCGGGCGAGGCCCTCCGCGCAGGCCATGATGAGGCCGCGCGGGGCGGCCAGCACGGTGACGACCAGCAGCAGGCCCATCACCACCAGCGCATATTGGCTGCCATAGATGGTCAGGGTCTGGAAGCCGGACAGCACGACGATGGTGCCGATCAGCGTGGTG
The DNA here is from genome assembly GCA_943369575.1 of Azorhizobium sp. AG788. Lineage (GTDB taxonomy): Bacteria > Pseudomonadota > Alphaproteobacteria > Rhizobiales > Xanthobacteraceae > Azorhizobium. Next base: position 5,820 of record CALRNP020000198.1, read on the forward strand.
GTGAGGTCCGAGCGCCCGCCCACCGCCACCCAGATGATCGGCAGGGCGGCGGAGGTCATGCTCATGCTGGAGGGGGTGATGTATTGACCCCAGGTAGTATAGAGCACCCCGGAGAGCCCGGCCAAGGCGGCGCCGATCACGAAGGCGACCAATTGATATTTGCGCACATCATAGCCGAGCATTTCCGCCCGCTCGGGATTCTCGCGGATCGCCACCAGAACGTTACCGAAGGCTGAATTCACCAGAATGCGCAGGCCGAGATACACCAGCACCAAGAGCCCCAGCACGAAGAAATAGAGTGGCACATCGGGGAAGAGCACGATGTCGCCCCCAGGCCAGGGCAAGGTGAGGGAGGGCATGTTGCTCATGCCGTTGAAGCCGTTGAGCCGGGCGGTGCCGATCTTCCATTCCGGCCCGGCGGTCTGGGCCATGAAGCGTTCCAGCACCAAAGTGATGGAGAGCGTCACGATGCCGAGGAACACCCCCGAGATGCGGCCGAAGAACAGGAAGTAGCCCAGCAGTGCCGCGAACGCCGCCGCCAGCGCCACCGCCAGCACCAGGGCCACCAAGGTGAAGCCGTAGTCGCTGCCGAAGTTGAGTGTGAGGATGCCGTAGCCATAGCCGGCGATGCCGAAGAAGGCGGTCTGGCCGAAGCTGAGCGCGCCGCAATAGCCCCAGATGACGCTGAGGCCGAGCGCCATAAACACCCAAGTGAAGAAATAGACGGTGTTGCCGACTGTATAGCCGTCCACCAGCAGCGGATAGGCGCAGGCGGCGGCGAGTGCCAGCAGGAAGCCGCCCCAGAACAGCGGGCCGCGGCCCAAAGTCTGCGGGCCTTCGAGGCGGGAGAGGAAGCGGGGGAGGGCGTTCATGATGGTGTCCTCACGCCCGTTCACGCAGCAGGAAGCCGGAAATGCCCTTGGGCAGCACGCGGATGACCACGATCACCGTCATCAGCAGCCCGATCTGGCCGAACAATTGCCCCTGCCAGGAGGTCATGCCCGCCTTGACCAAGGCCAGGATGGCGGCTGCCGGCGCGGTGCCGAGGAAGACGTCGGCGCCGCCCACCACCACGGTGACGAAGGCCTCCATGATGAAGGTGGCGCCCATGGTGGGCACCAGGGTCATGGTCGGCGCGTAGAGCCCGCCCGCCAGCCCGGCCAAAGCGGCGCCGAGGCCGAAGGTGATGCTGTAGACGAGGCGTGTATCCACCCCCAGAGCTGCCGCCATGTGCGGCACCTGGATGGTGGCGCGGGCCAATACGCCGAAGCGCGTCCAGTTGAACAAGGCATAGAGGGCGGCGAGTACTGCGAGAGCGGAGAAGAACAGCACCACGCGATAGAGCGAATAGGAATAGGCGCCCACCTGGAAGCTGCCGAACGGCGTGCCCATGCCCTGCATGGTGGAGCCGAGCACAATCAGCGTGCCCTGGGTGGCGATCAGGCTGATGCCCCAGGTGGCGACGATGGTATCGAGCGGGCGCTCATAGAGATGGCGGATCACCACCCGTTCCACCACCATGCCCACCAGGCCCGAGGCCAGAGCCCCCGCCAGAATGGCCAGCGGCAGCGGCAGGCCGGCGCGGGCGGCGGCGACTGAAACGTAGGCGCCGCACATGATGAACTCGCCATGGGCGAGGTTGATCACGCCCATCATGCCGAAGATCACCGCCAGCCCGCAGGCCGCCAGGACCAGGAAGGCGAAGGCATCGGCGAATTGATAGAGCGCCGAGAAGATGAGGGTTACGAGATCCATCGTCGATCAACACCGCGTGGAAAGCTGGGGGAACGCAGGGCGGATGCCGTCCCGTGGCGGGGAACCACGGGACGGCGGGGCAATTCCAGCTGCGTGGGGTGCATGCGCGGCTGGAACTGCTGAGCGGAAGCTCAGGCGCGGTGGATCAGGGCTTGGGCGGCGGATTGGAGGGCGTATATTGCGCCATCGGATCCTTCTTGGTCAGGTCGCAGCCCGCTTCCCCCAGCCAATAGGGCTTGATGTCCTCCCACACCTTGGGGAAGGTGATGGAATGGTCGGCGCCCACCTTGGCGAGATAGATGGTGTGGGACATGTGCTGGCTTTTCGGATCGATGCACACCTTGCCCTCGGGGGCGTCCATGCACACGTCGCCCTGGGCGATCACCTTGCGGATGTCATCGCGCTTGGTGGATTTGGCCCGCTCCACCATCTGCTTGTAGAGATAGATGGCGAGATAGGAGTTTTCCGCCTCCTGGTTCACATAAGGCTCGTTGGGGAACTTGGCCTTGAACTTGGCGACGAACTCCTTGCTCTTGGGGCTGTCGATTTCCTCGATGAAGTTGGTGGTGACATACATGTCCTTGAGCGACGGCGGCTTGAAGCGCTTGTGCTCGTAGCCCTGGCCGACGTTCACCGAGGAGGCCATGGGCAGGTTCACATTGGCGGCGGCGGCCTGCTCGTAATAGGAGGCCTGGGCGGTGCCCACCAGCAAGGTCACGACGAAGTCGGGCTTGGCTTTCTGGATGTTCTGGATGTTCTGCGAGAATTGCGACACGCCCAGCGGGATGAAGTCCTCGCCCACCATTTCGCCGCCATTCTGCTTGACGATCTGGCGCACCCATTCGGCGGAGATCTGGCCGAAGTTGTAGTCGGCGGCGAGCGTATAGACCTTCTTGCCGTACTTCTCCATCATCCAGGGAATGAGGGTGGAGAATTGCTGCTCCGGCACCGCGCCGGTGACGATCATGTGCGCATCGCACACGCCACCTTCATACTGGTTGTTGTAGAAGGCAAAGCCGTTCAACTGGTCGACGATGGGCCGGTAGGCCTCGCGGGAGGCGGAGGAGAAGCCGGCGAACACCACGTCCACCTTGTCGCGCTGAAGCACGCGGCGCATGAATTCCTGGTAGCGGGTGTTGTCCGATTGGGTATCGTAGATCACCAGCTCAATAGGCCGCCCGGCAATGCCGCCGGCCTTGTTGATCTCTTCGGTGGCCAATTGAATGGCGTGCACCTTGCCGATGGTGGCGACGGCGAAATCGCCGGACTGGTCTTCCAGCACGCCGATCTTCACCGGATCCGCCGCGAAGGCGAGCCCGGAATTGAGCACAAGCGTCCCCGAGAGGGCTGCGGCCTGCAGCCCCCGCAAAACTTTGTTCGTCATCTGGTCGGTCTCCTACATTGCTTTTGGCTTGCCGGTCCGCGGCTTTGCGTCGTCGGGCCGGATGGAGCTGGGGGCGGCGCACGGGTGGCGCGCAATCAGGTCTTCGCAATAGGCCTCAACGGTCTGGCGCATGCGCATGCTCTCGTGCCGGAGCTGGGCATAGGCCTGGTCCTCATCGAGGCCGGCGCGTTTCATCACCAGGAGGGTCGCCTGAATCACCGCGCGGCGGGCGCGGTGGCGCTGGTGCAGAGCCTCGAAGCGCTGGCCCTGTTCGCTGCGCAATTGGAACTGGTTGATACCCATGAACAGCGAGGCATAGACCGCGCCGCCATGCACCGGCTTGCGCAGGAAAGAGGTGGCGCCGAGGCTGACCAGCGCCTTGAGCCGGCTGGGCGCCTCCACCCCCACCAGGCCGATCACCGGCACCGGCGGCAGCGCGGTGGAGGGGCACAACTCGATCTCGATGGCGCCTTCCAGATCGCCATCAATGAACACCATGTCCCGCTCCGGGCTCAGGGTATCGAAGGCGATCTCCGCCCTGCCGTCCATGAGGCGGGGATAAGTGCTCTCCACCCCCAGCTTGGCGAGGGTGGAGGCGAGGGCGCCTTCCAGCCCCGGTGTGGCCGTGATGATGAAGGCGCGGCCGCCGCGGAAGTTCTGGACCAGTCGAGACATCACTGCACCACTCTCAGCTTGGGGGGGCGCATGGGCACGGCGAGCCGGGGCGAGGATTGGACGAGATAGGGATCGGGCGGCAGAGCCTGGGGGGCTTCCAGCAAGATCTGGAAGGTGTGATCGGCGGTGGAGCGGCCGATGCGCGGCGTCAGCCAGGCATGGAAGGTCTCGGGATCAATGCGGATTTCGCCCTGGGGCGCCGCCAGGGTCTGGCCGGCCACCGCGGCCCGCACCGGCTTGGCCGCATCGGTGCCGGCCCGTGCTAAGGCGGCGGCCAGCAGCTTCACGGCGATATAAGAGGCCTCCGCATCGGCACAGGCGGCCGGGCCATCGGGGAACATGCGGGCATATGCGGTGGTGAAGGCGAGGTTGGCCGGGGTCTGGATGGTGGAGAAATAGACGCTGGAGCTGAGATGCCCATCGCCCGCCGCCAGGCCGATCTCGTGCAGTTCCGGCTCCGACAGGGTGCAACTGGCCACCGGAATAGCGCGGGTGATGCCCCGGCGCGCACACACCGGCTGGAAGGCGCGGAAGAAGGCATAGGCGCTGGTACCGATGAGATTGTTAAACACGAAGTCCGGCCGCTCATCGGCAATGGCTTCAGCCAGCGCCTCCAAATCGGTGTCGCCCACCGGCAGATAGCGTTCGCCCACGACGCTGCCGCCGACCGCGCCGAAGGCTTCGCGGAAGATGCGGCTGTTCTCCCAGGCCCAGATGTAGTTGGAGCCGATGCAGAAGGCGCGGTGGCCCACATGCGCGGCCAGATATTCCACCAGCGGCAGCACATGCTGGTTCGGCGAGGCGCCGGTATAGATAACGTTGTCGCAGCTCTCGAACCCCTCGTAATGGGAGGGATACCACAGCAGGCCGTCATGCTTCTCGAAGCAGGGAATCACTTCCTTGCGGCTGGAGGAGGTGTAGCAGCCAACCACGTTGCGGATGCCGGAGGTGAGCAGTTCCAGGCTGAGCCGGCGATAAGCGGCGTTGTCGCCGCAGGGATCCACCACCACCGGCTCCAGGCGCACGTCGCTGCGTTCCCGCGCCACTTCCGCGAACGCCAGCAGGGCGCCGTTCAGCATCGAGCGGGCGACGACCCCATAAGGGCCATTCGCCGAGAACATCACGCCGATGCGGTAGGAAGCGGCCATCCCATGTCCTCGCAACAACAAAAAAACGCCCGTCGGCTGGAAGCCGCGGGCGTCATCGCCACCAACCGAAACATCCCCGGATCAGGGATGCGCGTTGGAAAGGGTCCGTAATTGCCGCAATATCAGGCAGCTCTGCCCATTG
>CALRNP020000199.1:0-10878 GCA_943369575.1 Azorhizobium sp. AG788
CGGATCTGCTCCGGCCCGAACGCCCTATGCGGAGCCGCTGCATGCCCGTCGACGCCACCCTCGCCGCGCTGCGTGCGCTCCTTGGCCCCGCCGGCGTCGTCACCGCCGACGACGTGACCGCGCGCTATCTGACGGACCAACGGGAGTTCGTTCAGGGAACCACGCCCGCCGTGCTGCGCCCTGCCTCCACGCAGGAGGTGGCGGAGGCGGTGAAGATCATCGCGGCAGCGGGCTTCGGCGTGGTGCCCCAGGGCGGCAACACCAGCTATTGCGGCGGCGCCACGCCGGACCGCAGCGGCCATCAGTTCGTGATGAGCCTGGAGCGGATGAACGCCATCCGCAGCATTGATCCGCTCGGTTTCACCCTCTCGGTGGATGCCGGCGTGATCCTGGTCGATGCCCAGGCGGCGGCGGAGAAAGAAGGCTTGATGCTGCCGATGAGCCTCGGCTCCGAGGGCAGTTGCCGAGTGGGCGGCAATGTGGGCACCAATGCCGGCGGCCTCTCGGTTCTACGCTACGGCATGACCCGCGACCTGGTGCTGGGCATCGAGGCGGTGCTGGCGGATGGCAGCATCCTCAACGACATGCGCCGGCTGCGGAAGAACAATACCGGCTATGACGTGAAGCAGAGCTTCATCGGCGGCGAGGGCACGCTGGGCATCGTCACCGGCGTGGTGTTCAAGCTCATCCCCGCCCCCACCCACCATGCCACCGGCTGGCTGCAATTGGCTGAGAACCCGCCTTTGGCGCAGATGCTGGCGCTGGTGCGCCGGGAGACGGCGGATCTGGTGTCCTCATTCGAATACATCACGCCCGGTACCCTGGAACTGGTGAGCGCCGATCCGGCTGCCGCCGGCCTGGGGTGCGGCCCCGGCGGCGTGCTTCTGGTGGAGCTCTCCGCCGCCTCCGCCCGCGTGCCGGTGGAAGAGATCCTGGCCGGCACCATCGAGCAGATGGTGGAACAGGGCTGGGTGACCGATGCCTTCCTGGCTCAAGGCGACCGCCAGCGCGCCGACATGTGGCGCCTGCGCGAGACCATTCCCGAGGGCGAAAAGAAGGCCGGCGGCTCGGTGAAGCACGACATCTCGGTGCCGATCTCCGAGCTGAACGCCTTCATCGCCAAGGCCGGCGCGGCGGTGGCGGCTTATGATCCCAGCTTGCGGCTGTCGTTCTATGGCCATGTGGGCGACGGCAATCTGCACTACAACGTGCTGGTGCCGCTGGGCGAGGACCGGCTGGCCTTCTCCGCCCGCATCGACAGGGAACTGGCGCCGCAGCTTTATGACATCTCAGCCAGCCTGGGCGGCACCTTCAGCGCCGAGCATGGGGTCGGCCGCTTCAAGCGCCATCTGCTGGATCACTATTCCGACCCGACCCGGCGTGATCTCATGCGCCGCATCAAGACCGCCTATGACCCCGCCAACACCATGAATGCCGGCGCGGTGGTCGATCCTTTGGGCTGACCGGCCTCACCGCTCCAGCGCGTCGCGCAGCCGGTAGTACCAGATGGCGGCGGTGCCATAGAGCGGGTGCAGACCGTGCACCGGCATCGGCCGCAACGGGCTCACCGTCAGCGGCAGGCGCACGGTCGGATCCAGGAGATGGGCGCCGATCACGTCGCCCATGGCGCTGGCCAAAGCGACGCCACGGCCATTGTAGCCGAGAGCAATGGTCAGGTTCGGCGCCGGGCGGTGGATATGCGGCAGGTGGTCCGGGGTCATGGCCACCCGCCCCGCCCATTGGAACTCCAATCCCAGATCCCGGCTCTGCGGGAAGATGGCGTGGAGCGCGGCGATGATGCGGCCGTAATCCGCCACCGACCGCGGCTCGGCGAACGAGCCGCGCCCGCCCATCATCAGCCGGTTGCCGGGGCCGATGCGGAAGTAATTGCCGATCCGCCGGGTATCGGAGACCACGCTGCCACCGGGCAGAATCTGCGCCAGCAGCGCCGGCGGCAGCGGCTGCGTCGCCACCTGGAAGCTGTGGGCGGGGATCATCGTCGCCCGCAGGCCGGGCCAGAGGCCGTCCGTATAGCCATTGGTGGCCAGCACCACCTGATCGCTGAGGACCCGCGCCCCTGCCTGCGTCTCCACCTGCCAGCCTGAGCCCAAGCGGGTCAGGCGCGTGGCGCGGCTGGCGCCATGGATCTGGGCGCCGGCCGCCTGCGCCGCCCGCGCCAGTCCTCGGGCATAGTTCAGCGGATGCAGCGCTCCGGCCCGCCGGTCCAGCCAGCCGCCGGCAAAGCCGGTGCCGCCGGTGGCGCGGGTCATGGCGGTGGCATCCAAAAGCTCCACCGGGACGCCGCGTTTGGCCCAGGCGGCCGCGCGCCGCGCTAGGGTGGGCAGGTGCGATGTCTTCACCGACGCCTGAATCCAGCCGCTGCGGCGCGGCTCGCAGGCGATGGCGTGGGTGTCGATCAGGCGGAAGGGCACATCGGCGGCGCGGCCGACGAAATCGGTGGTGGCTTCGCCAAAGGCGGCATCAAGCGCATCGGGGTCCAGCTTCAAGCCGGGGATCACCTGCCCGCCATTGCGGCCGCTGGCGCCGAAACCGGGCGCCTGCGCATCCAACACCCTCACATTCGCGCCGCCTTGGGCGAGGCGCAAAGCAGCCGCGAGGCCGGTGAAGCCGGCGCCGATCACCGTGACGTCGGCGCGGTGCTCGCCTGCCAAAGCGGGGGTCTCCGGCGCCGGGTTGGCGGTGGCCGCCCAGATCGAGGCGACGGGTTGGGCATTCGGCGCTTGGGATGACATGGGCTCACACCGGATGGGTGACGCGGCGCAGGAAATCCTGCGTGCGCTCGTGCTTGGGATGGCGCAGCACCTCCTTGGCGGGGCCGTGCTCGACGATGACGCCGCCATCGAGAAACAGCACGCTGTCGGCGACCTCGCGAGCAAAATGGATCTCGTGGGTCACCACCAGCATGGTCATGTGCTCCTCGGCCAGCGCCCGCATCACCTGGAGCACCTCGCCGACCATTTCGGGGTCGAGAGCGGAGGTGGGTTCGTCGAACAGGATCGCCTTTGGCTGCATGGCCAGGGCGCGGGCGATGGCCACCCGCTGCTGCTGGCCGCCGGACAGCGACTGCGGATAGGCCTGCATCTTGGCGCCGAGGCCCACGCGCTCCAGCAGCGCCTCGGCCCGCGCCCGCACCTCGCCCGCCGGCTGCTTCAGCACGAACAGCGGGCCTTCCATGACGTTTTCCAGCGCCGTCCGATTGGGAAACAGATTGAAGCGCTGGAACACCATGGAGACGCGGGTGCGGATGTCGTGGATGGTCCGCGAGCCGGTGTCGACTACCACGCCATCCACCGTGATCCTCCCGCGCTGATAGGTCTCCAGCCCGTTCACACAGCGCAGCAAAGTGGACTTGCCGGAGCCGGACGGCCCGATCAGACACACCACCTCGCCCTTGCCGATGCGGGCATCGATGCCCTTGAGCACCTCATGGGCGCCGAAGGATTTGTGCACCCCTTCGAACCGGATCATCGCGCCTTCCCCATGGCCAGTTCCAGGCGCCGCATCATCAAATTGAGCGGGATGGTCAGGCACAGATAGAGCAGCGCCACCAGGGTGAAGATGGTGGTGTTGTTGAAGGTGGAGGAGGCCAGCATCTTGCCCTGCATGGTCAGTTCCGCCACCGAGATCACCGAGACCTGGGAGGAGTCTTTCAGCAGCATCACCAGATTGTTGGCGTAAGGCGGCAGCACGATCTTGAACGCCTGCGGCAGGATCACCCGGCGCATCATCAGGGGGCGCTTCATACCGATGGATTTCGCCGCCTCCACCTGCCCGGTGTCCACCGCCTCGATGCCGGCGCGGAAGGTCTCGCCGATGTAGCAGGAGTAAGTGAGCGCCAGACCAATGACGCCGGCCTGGAAGGCGGTGAGGTCCAGCCCGATCTCTGGCATGACGAAATAGATATAGAACAGCACCACCAGGATCGGGATGCCGCGCAGCAGTTCGATGAAGATGCGCGTCGGCGTCGCCAGGGCGGGAATGCCGGAGGTGCGCAGCAAGGCCCAGAGTAGTCCCAGCGCCGTGGACAGGCACAGCGCCAGCACCGTCACCGCGATGGTCAGCCACAGCCCCTTGAGCAGCAGCGGCAGATACTGGGTCGCTTGCGCGAAGAATGTCGCCATGGACCGTCTCTCCTGCCGCTGTGGCCCCCGGCGCATGCCAGGGGCGTCGCGCGTGGCTGCTACAGGCCGTAGGCCGCGAAGATCTTGGCCAGTTGACCGTTCGCCTTGAGCTTGGCGATGGAGGCGTTCACCTGTTGCAGCAGCTTGGGATTATCCTTGGCCACCGCCAGGGCGACGCCACCTTCCTTCAGCGGCTTGTAGCCCTTCACCAGCCGGATGCCGAGATCGGGGTTCTTGGTGATCTGGTAGGCGACGATGGGCTGGTCGCCGAAGCCGGCCTTGATCCGCCCCAGCTTCACGTCGCGCATGATGTCGGCGATGGAATCATAGAGCTTCACTTCGCCGAACACGCCCAGCGCCTTGAGCGAATCCGCGAAGGTGGTGCCGATCTGGGCGCCCACGGTCTCGCCCTTGAGATCGGCGATGGTGAAGTCCTTGGCATTGGCGGCCACGAACATGCCCTCACCATAGCTATAGACCGGATCACTGAAGTCCACGACCTTGCGCCGCTCGTCCGTGGCCAGCATGCCCGCCGAGATCAGGTCGATCTTGTGGGTGGAGAGCGAGGGCACCAGAGCGGAAAACGCCGTCAGCTCGAAGGCCGGCTTCATGCCATTGTCCTCGACGATGGCGCGGGCCAGATCCACCATGGCGCCGGTGGGCAGCTGCGTGGTCGTATCCACGAAAGTGAAGGGAACGCCGGTGGCGGTGACGCCGACCCGCACCGTCTCCTGCGCCTGAACCGGCGTGGCCAGAGCCAGCCCCACAGCCACGGCGCACACCGCGAAATGCTTCAGAAACATGGTGCTTCTCCTCACCCCGAGGGGATGCCGGATGCCGGCAGAGATGGTCGCAGCGGGCGGTCCCAGGACAGCGCGTGCATTTCCACTATAATGAAACGCTCAACGCCAGCAATAGCGTCCGCTCCGCATTTTTTCACTTGCATGAAATTTGCGCGCCCTGCCGCGGGTAATGGCGGCTGTTCGCGCGGCACAAGTGCGCTTCTCAAAGCTGATGGGATGGGCTAATTTCACTCTCATGAAGCCGCACGCCCGCCCCGCCCCATGACCTCGCCCGCCGCGCCACCCCCGGCGCCCCCCTCCATTCCGGACATTTCCGAGGATGATCGCGCCCTCGGCCGCGCCGTGCGCGAGGCCCGGCAGGCGCGTGGGCTCTCGTTGCAACAGGTGGCCGACGGCGCCAGCATTTCAGTGGGTCTGTTGAGCCAGATCGAGCGCGGGATCTCCTCGCCCTCCGTGCGCGCCCTGCGGGCGATCTGCGGCGTGCTGGACCTGCCGGTGCATGCCTTGTTCGGCGGCACCCAGGACGGTGTGGAGAAGGAGTCCCGCCGCATCGTGCGGGTGAACCAGCGCCGCCGGGTGGATTTCGGCAGCAAGGGCTTCGTGAAGGAGTTCCTCTCGGCCAATGACACCGGCGATCTCCAGATCATGGAGATCACGCTGGAGCCCGGCGGCGGCTCAGGCGAGGACGCCTATAATCATGAAGGCGAAGAAGGCGGCGTGGTGCTGGAGGGCCTGCTGGAACTGTATGTGGACGGCAGCCTCTATCGCCTCGGCACCGGCGATGCCTTCAGCTTCGAAAGCGCGCTGCCGCACAAGTTCAAGAATCTGGCCGAGGGACGCACCCGCGTGCTTTGGATCACCACGCCGCCGGTGTGGTGAGCGCTCGTTATCCCGCAGGCGCTGAATGCCTCAGGGCGCGCGCCCGAAGTCGAACATCTTCATGTAAGCCGCGCTGTCTTCCGGACCGATGCCCGCCGCCACCATCATGCGATGCAGCTCGGTGACCAGGCCGGTCACCGGCATGGGCGTGCGCAGCGCCATGGCATAGCGCTGCACCGCCTCCAGATCCTTGAGCATGTTGTCGATGCGCCCGGTGGGGGTGAGATCTCGCGCCGCCATCTTGCCCATGAACTCCTGCAGGATGCGCGAGTCCGCCCGTCCGCCAGCCAGAGCTTTCGGAATGCTGGTGGCATCGACGCCGCCATCCAGGGCGAGGCGCGTGGCTTCGGCCACCGCCAGGAAATTGCAGGCGCACAGCACCTGGTTGATCAGCTTGGTGGTCTGCCCGGCGCCGCACGGACCCATATGGGTCATGTTGGCCGCCACATCCCCCAGCACGCCCCGCGCCCGTTCCACGGCGGCATCGCTGCCGCCCATCATCAGGGTGAGGCGTCCCTCCAGCGCCGCCGGCGCGCCGCCCGAGAGCGGCGAATCCACCCAGTCCATGCCGGTCTGCTCCAGCAGGCGCGCCGCCATGGCGGCGGTGGCCTTGGGGTCGATACTGGACATGTCGATCAGCGTCTGCCCGGCGCGCGCGGCGGTAGCGATGCCGTCCGGGCCGAACACCACCGCCTCGACGATTTCCGCCGTGTTCAGGCTGGTGATGACCACATCCACCTGCCCGACCAGTTCCGGCACCGAGGCGGCCGCGACCGCGCCCTGGGCCAGCAGCGGCTCCAGCTTGGCCGGGTCCATGTCCCGCAGGATCAGTTTGCGGCCACGGGCCAGCAGCCGGGTGGCGATGGCGCTGCCCATGACCCCGACGCCGATGATGCCGATGGGTTTGGTCATGTCAGGAGGCCCCCTTGGCCGATTTGCGCCCCCGCCGGCGGGATGCCTGGGCGGTGGTCTCGCGCGTGATCAGGCGAAAGCCCATGTCGACGATTTCCGGCTCCGGCCGCGGCGCACCATTGAGCAGCTTCATCAGCAGTTCGCCGGTGCGGGTGCCGATGGCGCGGGCATCCACCCCCATGGTGGTCAGCGCCGGCACGCTCTGGCGGCCGAAATCGAAATCGCCGAAGCCCATGAGCGAGAGGTCGTGCGGCACACGGATGCCCCGGCGCTGGCACTCCATCAGCGCCCCCCAGGCGGAGATATCGGAGACGGCGAACACCGCCTCCACATCCGGCGCCCGCGCCAGCACCTCGCCCAGCGCCTGGCGGCCATGGTCGTAGCCCACCGGCACGTCGCCATGATGGATCACCAGATCATCCGCCAGACCCGCCTCGCGCAAAGCGGCGGCAAAGCCGATCATGCGGTCCTCGCCGCGATAGTCGCGCGCCACCCCGGCCTGACCGGGGCCCAGCGCGGCAATGCGGCGGTGGCCCAGATCGATCAAATGGCGCGCGGCGGCGCGACCCACCTCGATATTCGAGAAGCCCACCGCATGGTCGATGGGCTGGCCGGCGCATTCCCAGATTTCCACCACCGGCACGCCCGAGCGGCCCAGCAGCTGGCTGGCGGCCTTGGTGTGATGGGAACTGGTCACCACGATGGCCTCGGGCCGGCGGGAGAGCATGGCGCGTATGACCCGCTCCTCCTCCTCCAGCCGATACATGGTGTAGCCGATGAGCAATTGATAATCAGCCGGTCGCAGCACCTCGGTAAGGGCGTGAGCGGTATCGGCGAAATTGACATTGGTCAGGGTCGGCAGCACCGCGGCGACGAAATTGGTCCGCCGCGACGACAGGCTCCCCGCCACCTGATCGGGCACATAGCCCAGTTGCTCCACGGCGGCGAGGACGCGGGCCCGCGTCTCCGCCGCCACAGTTTCAGGACCGGCCAGAACCCGCGACACCGTCATGGTGGACACGCCCGCCAGGCGCGAGACATCGCGCATGGTGGGCTTGCGGGCCTGGGGGGACATGGGCGGAAGCCTCAGGCCGCTGCCTGGCGGCGATAGACGATGTGGTAGAAGCGGCCCTCGAACAGCTTCACGATCTCCTCCGTCACCGCGCGGGCCTGGATGCGAATCGGCGAGGACAGCGCCTCGTCAATGGCATCCAGAGAGGGATAGTCGATCTCCTGCATCATGGCGATGGGCGGGGCGTCGGCATCGCGGCGCTCGCCGCGCAGCACCCGCACGGCGGTGGCGTGGGGCATCTGCTTCCACAGCGGCAGCAGCCGCTCTTCCACCAAGGCAAAGAACTCGTCCTCGCGGCCAGGGGTGATCTGGCCTTCGAAAATGGCGCAACGGGTGTACATAGGTCGTTTCCTGTTATTTTTGTGGTCGGCGCGGGCGGTCAGAAGGTGAGGTGCACCTTAATCGCGCGGTTGCGGTCGGCGGCCAGCACGAAAGCGTCGTCCGCCTGCGCCATGGGCATTTCCGCCGACAGGATCGGCGTCACATCGATGAGGCCGCTGACGAGATAGTCCACCGCCGTCTGGAACTCGCCGTGGAAGCGAAAGGCGCCGACGAAGTCGATCTCGCGCGCCATGAGAATATTGGCCGGCACCGGGATGACGCCCGGCGGCATCATGCCCACCTGCACCACGCGCCCGCCGGGGCGCACCACCTTGAACAGCGAGGCCAAAGCCTGCGGCGAGCCGGTGGCCTCCAGTGCCACGTCGAAATAACCCTTGTCGGCCTCGTAGCGCTCCAATTGCTCGGGCGCGGTGGCGACGCAGATGGTCTCATCGACGCCGGCGGCGCGGGCCACCGCCAGGGGCGGTTCCACCAGATCGGTGATGGCGATGAAGGCGGCGCCCATGCGCCGGGCCACCAGCGCCAACAGGATGCCGATGGGGCCGGCACCGGCGATCAGCACCCGGCGTCCCGCCAGTTCCCCGGCCCGGCGGCAGGCATGCACCGCCACCGCCAGCGGCTCGGCGCAGGCGGCCACCCGCATGGAGACGTGGTCCGGCACCGGCACACACTGATCGGCGCGGGCGATCAGGGTTTCGCTGAAGCCGCCCTGCACATGGGGGTAGATGGCGGCGCTGCCGAAGAAGCGCATGTTGCGGCACAGGTTGCCGCGGCCGGCGCGGCAATAGTCGCACGTCAGGCACGCCCGGCTGGGGTTCACCGCCACCCGCGCACCGACGGCAAGGCCCGAGACCGAGGCGCCGAGCGCCTCCACGGTGCCGGAGACCTCATGGCCGAGAATGAGCGGCTGGCGGACATCGAAATCGCCCACCCGGCCCTTGAAGAAATAGGACAGATCCGAACCGCAGATGCCGCCGGCACCGAAGCGCACACGCACTTCGTCATCGCCGAGCGGCCGCTCGGGCACCTCCTCGATCCTCAAATCCTTGGCGGCATGCAGAACGGCGGCGCGCATCTCGTCTCCCCAGGGTTCGAGGCCATTGACTCCGGCGGCCTCTTGTTTTGTTATCGATAACATGCTCTATCCCGAGCACAAGCAAAAAAGCACTTCGGCCGGCAGCGCGCTGGACGGACCGGGGGCAGATCTAGGGAGCATCATGTCGATCCAACTGTTCGACCTCACCGGCCGACTGGCCCTGATCACCGGCTCCAGCCAAGGCATCGGCCTTTCGCTGGCCGAAGGACTGGGCCGCGCCGGCGCGCGCGTGGTGCTCAACGGCCGCGACCCGGCGAAGCTGGAGAGCGCCGCCGCCGCTCTCGCCGCCAAGGGCGTCACTGCATTCTGCGCACCCTTCGATGTTACCGATCACATGGCGGTGCGGGCGGGCGTCGACAAGATCGAGACCGAGATCGGCCCCATCGACATTCTGGTCAACAATGCCGGCATCCAGCGCCGCGGGCCGCTGGAGGATTATTCCGTCGAGACCTGGCATGAGGTCATGCGCAACAATCTCGACAGCGTGTTCTATGTGGGCCAGGCGGTGGCCCGGCACATGATCACGCGCGGCCGCGGCAAGATCATCAACATCGCCAGCCTGCAGAGCGAGGCGGCGCGCTATTCCATCGCCCCCTACACCGCCTCCAAGGGCGCGGTGAAGAACCTCACCAAGGGCATGTGCACCGATTGGGCCCGCCACGGGCTCCAGATCAATGCCATCGGCCCCGGCTATTTCGCCACCCCGCTTAATCAGGCGCTCATCGAGAACCCCGAGTTCGACGCCTGGCTGAAGACCCGCACCCCCGCCGGCCGTTGGGGCCGCACCGAGGAATTGCAGGGCGCCGCCATCTTCCTCGCCTCCGGCGCCTCCGACTTCGTCAACGGACAGGTGCTGTACGTGGACGGCGGCGTTCTCGCCACTCTGTAGGGCGCCCGCACGCCCGCAGCCGATGACGCGCAGACGGCTCCACCGTAGGCGCGTCATCGCGGCATCCCGCAAAGACAGGACCGGGAGACGGATCGTCTCCAGACCGCGCGCCAACGCGGCTCCGGCATTCAAAGCACGAAAAAACACCAAGGAGGAAACATGACCATCCTGACCCGGACGCGCGCCCTCTTGCTCGCCGCCAGCCTCGGGGCCGCCAGCCTCATGGGCGCGGTGAGCGCCAAGGCGGTTACGCTCAATGAGATCGTCCAGCGCGGCACCGTGCGCATCGGCGTGCTGATCGGCGGCCCGCCCATGGGCATGGTGGACGACAAGGGCAATCCCACCGGCTACGATTATGACGTGGCGGTGCTGCTGGCCAAATATCTGGGCGTGAAGGCCGAATATGTCGCCCTCACCCCGCCGGCCCGCATTCCCGCGCTCCAGACCGGCCGCGTCGACTTCCTGGTGGCGACCTTGAACCCCACCCCCGAGCGCGCCCGCTCGGTGATGTTCACCATGCCCTACAACGCCTTCAACATGGTGGTGGTGACCACCGGCGGCAAAACCGCCGCCAGCCTGGATGATCTGAAGGGCAAGAAGGTGGGCGCCAACCGCGGCTCGCCGCAGGAGGCGGCGCTGCGCCGCGCCGGCGGCATCAGCGTGGTGGTGTTCGATGACGATTCCATCGTCACCCAGGCCCTGCTCTCGGGCCAGATCGACGCGGCGGCATTGCCGGAAACCTT
>CALRNP020000200.1:0-10837 GCA_943369575.1 Azorhizobium sp. AG788
CCCGACGTGCTGCTGCTGGACGAGCCGCTCTCCAATCTCGATGCGCAATTGCGCCAGGAAATGAAGCTGGAAATCCGCCAGATCCAGCAGTCGCTGGGCATCACCACCATCTTCGTCACCCACGACCAGGACGAAGCGCTTTCCGTTGCCGACCGGGTGGTGGTGATGCGGGCCGGGCGCATCGAGCAGGAGGGCACGCCGGATCAGGTGTTCGCCACCCCGCGCTCGCAGTTCATCGCCGAATTCATGGGCGTCACCAATCTGTTGCCCGGCCAGCGCGAGGCCGACGGCTTTCGTCTCGCCAGCGGCGAGATGGTGGGCGTGGCGCCGGGAGCGGCCGAGGCGGGCGAAATGGCCCTGGCGCTGCGGCCCGAGCGCATCGACCTGCGCGGGCCGGACGGGGAGGGGATGGCGGCCCAGATCGATCTCGCCACCTATCGCGGTCTGGTCATCGATTATCGGGTGAAGGCCGCATCAGGCCTCACCCTCATTGCCCGCTGCCCGGCCCCCGCCGTGGGCGGCCCGCCGGTCCTGAGCGCGGGGGAGGCGGTGCGCCTCTCCTGGCGGCCCGAGGCGGCGGTGCTGGTGCCGCTCTAGTTTTTCAACCCCCGAAGTTTTCAAGAGGGAAACGCCCGTGTCCAATCTGCACGACCAACTGATCGTCATCGACGGCCTGATCATCTCCGATTTCAACCGCGCCATCTTCGAGGACATGCGCAAGGGCGGCCTCACCGCCGCCAATTGCACCTGCTGCGTGTGGGAGAATTTCACCGAGACCATGCGCAACATCGCCAAGTGGAAGGAGAGCTTCCGGGCGCATGGCGATCTCATCACCCAGGTCTACACCACCGCCGATATCCTGCGCGCCAAGGCGGAAAACAAGACCGGCATCATCCTGGGCTGGCAGAACACCACCGGCATCGAGGACCATCTGGAATATCTGGAGCTGTTCCACGAGCTGGGGGTGCGGATCATCCAGATCACCTACAACACCCAGAATTTTGTCGGCTCCGGCTGCTATGAGAGCACCGACAGCGGCCTGTCCGACTATGGCCATGACGTGGTGGCGGAGATGAACCGCCTCGGCATTCTGTGCGACCTGTCTCACGTCGGCCCGAAGACCTCGGAAGACGTGATCCTCGCCTCCAAGCAGCGCGTGGCCTATTCCCACTGCCTGCCGTCGGGTTTGAAGGAACACAAGCGCAACAAGTCCGACGAACAGCTCCGCTTCATCGCCGACAAGGGCGGCTTCGTGGGCGTGACCATGTTCCCGCCGTTCCTGAAGAAGGGGCCCGCGGCGACGGTGGCCGATTATGTGGAGGCCATGGACTATGTGATCAACATCGTCGGCGAGGATGTGGTGGGCGTGGGCACCGACTTCACCCAGGGCTATGGCCAGCCATTCTTCGATTGGATCACCCATGACAAGGGCTTCGGCCGCAAGCTCACCGACTTCGGCGCGGTGATCAATCCCGAAGGCTTCCGCGAGATCGGCGATTTCCCCAACCTCACCGCCGCCATGGAGACGGCCGGCTGGTCCACCACCCGCATCGAGAAGGTGATGGGCGGCAACTGGCTGCAACTGCTCAAGGATGTCTGGCGCGCCTGAGCGCTTAAGCTTATCGCGACCTCTCCCCTGCTAGGAGAGGTCGCATCTCTTCCCGCGTTCAGGAGCCCCCATGGCCAAGCCCGAAATCGATCTCGACGTGGACCCGGACACCGGGCGCTGGTTCGCCGACCAGATGCCCATGATCCTGGTGCCGCAGCATTTCTACAATAACAACCATTTCGCCATCGAAGCCGCCTTGGGCGCGGAAGCCTATGGCGCGGCGCTGGCACCCGCCGGGCACAAGTCGGCTTATGTGTGGTGCAAGAAGCAGAGCGAGGTCTACGGTCTCACCGGCGTGGATGTGTTCGCCCACTACATGAAGCGCCTCTCCCAGCGCGGCTGGGGCAAGTTCTCCATCCTGGCCATCGACCCCGCCGCCGGCACCGCCACCGTGCGGCTCGACCATTCCTCGTTCGTGACTGCCGAGACGCGGAATGCCGGCCGCAAGCTCTGCTACATGTTCGCGCCCTGGCTGGCGGGGGCGCTGGAATTCGTCTGCGAACAGGCGGGCACCCCGCGCACGCTGCAATCCCAGGAGGTGCAATGCGCCGCAGAGGGGCACGACTTCTGCCTCTATGAGGTGACGCCAAAGCCGTGAGTTGCATCGGCACACCTGCACGTCACGCGAGCGTCGCACCACTGTAAGAGCGCACCTCTAAAAGGCATCGTTCACCCTGGATTTTCGCAGGACCGATGCCCCTCGTCATCAAGCCGCGCCCATTGGGGGTGCTCACCAAGGTCGAACGGCGCCGGCGCGGGGCGCAATATCTCGTCACCGTGCTGGCGGCGTTCGACCTCGCCGACAGTTCCCGCCTCGATGGCGACCAGGGCTTGTGGGTGATGGCGGCGCAGGCTTTGCCGCCCGGCGGTGCGCTGGATGTCGGCATGCCCAAGCCACGGGCCGAATTGCTCATCGGCGGGCGCATCCAGGCCCCCGACAGCGCCGGCCTTTTGCTGGAAGCGCAGGTGGGCGGGCTCACCAAGCGGCTGGCGGTATTTGGGGACCGCTGGTGGCGCCTTGGCGCCATGGGCTATGAGCCGACCCCGCCGCAGCCCTTGAACGACCTGCTGCTGGGGCCGGACCGGGCGTTCGGCGGGCCGGGCCACCGGCTCAATCCGGCGGGGCTCGGCTTTGGCGCCGCGGCCCGCATCGGGGAAGGCGCGCCGGTGGCGCTGCCCAATGTGGAAGACCCCGCCGCCCTGATTTATGCGGTCGACGACGAGCCCGCCCCGGCGGTGTTCGGCCCCATGGATGTGATCCATCCCGAGCGCGCGCGCCTCGCGGGCACCTATGACCAGGCCTGGGTGGAGCATGTGGCCCCGGCGCTGGCCGACGACATCCATCCCGATTTCTTCATGACCGCGCCCCCCGACCAGCGGTTCGCCGGCTATCTGCGCGGGGATGAACCCTATCGCCTGCGCAACTTCTCCCGCGACATGCCGGACCTCTCCGGCCATCTGCCGGCGCTGCGGCCGCGCGCCTTCGTGGGGCGCACGGGCCAGGAGTGGGTGGAACTGAGCCTGCAACTGGACACGCTGTGGCTGTTTGCCGGCGCGCGCCGGGGCGTGCTGTGCTGGCATGGCGGCGTGCCGGTGGCCGACATGGACGGCAAGGACGTCACCGATCTGATGCTGGCCTATGAGCGCATGGCCGATGCCCCCCGCTCCCATGATCATTATGCCGAGGTGCGCCGTCTGCGCACCGACCCGGAAACCGCGCCCCGCTATGCCTTTTCCGACGGCCTGCTGTCGCCGGAGCCGGATCCGGCGGAGGCCGTGCGCCGCGCCGCCGCGCGCACCACCCTGGCGAAAGAGCGCGCCCAACTGAATGCGCAGGCGAACGACTTCCTCATGACCCGGCAGATGGACCAAGCGTCGGTTCCCCAGGCCCTGCGCCCGCCCGCCACCGTGCCGGACCCCGACCCGCTGCCCCTGCCGACGCCCGAAGACCTCGCCGACGGCAACTTCGACCTCGGCGCCATGCTGGACGCGATCGAGGCCAAGACCCGTATCGCCCATGAGAGCCTGCGGCAGATGGCGGAACAGGGCCAGCCGGTGCTGGACGCCCTGGCCGAGCTGAAGCGGCCCGGCGCCGGCGTGGCGCAGATCGACGCGCTGCTGGCGAGCCTCGCCCCCCTGGGCGGTCCCGATATCGCTGCCAGCCTCGATGAAGCCGCCGCCCAGCGCCCGGCGCCTGCGCCCGATCTTGACGGCGATCCGGTGCCGCCCGCGCTCGACACCGCCCTGGGGGCTGCAGCGGTGGCGGGCGATTGGCGGGCGCTGCTGGCGGCTGCGCTCCAGGGCGCGGACGATGCGGCGGTGCTGGCCGCTGCCCGCGCCCGCTTCCTGCATTTGCCCGAGGCCAGCCCACTGGCGCAGGCGCGGGCTGGCCTGGAGACGATCGACACCATCGCTTTGCCGTCACTGCCGGACCTGCCGGCGGATGCCCCACCCGCTCCGTCGCCGCCCAAAGATCCTGTGGCGTCCCTGCTGGCGTCCCTGGCCGCCAGTCCGGACATGCCGCCCGAGCAGGGCGAGGCGCTGGCGCGTCGGATGGAAGCGGTGGAGCGGCAGATGAGCGATGCCCTGCCAGGGCTGCGCCCCGAGCCCGGCCGCTCGGTCCTGGACCTGCTGCTGGATCAACTGGCCCCGGGCGATGCCGGCAGCAGCGGGCTGAGCGCCGAACAAAGCCTGGCGCACGGCAAGGGCGAACTGGCGCAGGCCGGTGCGATGATGGACGAAGCGGAGCCGCGCCTTAAGGCCGGCATCGCCACCTTGCGGTTGAACGCTCCGGAAGCGGCCTATCCGCAGGAGGTGTTCTCGCCGCATGTGGCGCGCACCTTCGGGGACCTGATCATCGCCGAGGCCCGCGCCGGCCTCGATCTGCGCGGGCGGGACATGGCGGGCGCGAACCTGGCGGGCGCCGACCTTTCCGGCCTTGATCTGAGCGGGGCCTTCCTGGAAGGCGCCAATCTCGCCAATGCCCGCCTGATCGGCGCCCGGCTGGTGCATGCCACGCTCACCCAGGCGCGGCTGGACCATGCAGACCTGTCCGAGGCCGATCTCACCGGCGCCAACCTGTCCGGCGTGGATGCGCCCTCGGTTCGCATGGCGAAGGCGCGGCTGGTGGGCACGCGCCTGATGCGGGCACGCCTTGCCGGCGCGCGGATGCCGGGCGCGATGCTGCGCGACGTCCAGGCGCTTGAAGTGGATCTGGACGGAGCCGATTTCACCGAGGCGCGGCTGGAAGAGGTGTTGGTGCTGAAGGGCGCGCTCAAGGGCGCGGTGTTCGCGCGGGCGCAACTGCGGCAATGCCAGTTTCTGCAATCGGAGATGGCAGGCGTCGATTTTTCCGGCGCGCTGCTGGATCGGTGCAGCCTGCTGGCGGTGAACGCGCCGGGGCTGCGGGCGGTGGATGCGGATCTGCGCGGCTCCAATTTCGTCGGCGGGGCCATGCTTGCCGGAGCCGATTGCTCGGGCGCGCTCGCCAGCGATTGCAGCTTTTTCGCAGCGACACTCACCGCGGCCCGCTTTGTGGGCACGGTGTTGGACCGCACCGCTTTCGGCGACGCCGATCTGGCGGGCGCCACCTTCCGGCTCGCTTCCTTGCGCCGGGTATTTGCGGATGGTGCCGCGCTGGCCGGGGCCGATTTCATCGGGGCGCAGATGATGGAGGCGCAACTGCACCGGGCCGATCTGGCGCGGGCGACATTGCGCGGTGCCAATCTCTATGGCGCCGACCTCAGCGACGCGGATCTGGCGGGAGCCGATCTCACGGGCGCGAACCTCACCAACACCGTCCTCGCCCTGGAGACCAGCCATGGATGAGGCTTCGCGCGCCGATCTGCTGGCCCATGCCCGGCTGGGGCTGCTCTATGAGGACGGCGATTTCGCTTATGCCGATTGGACCCAACACCCACCGCTGGCCGGCGCGCGCTGCATGCGCACCGCCTTCCGCGGCAGCCGCTTTGATCGCACGGCGCCGGTCGGCGCGCTGTTCGCCCATTGCGACATGACCGGCACCGGCTTTGCCGGCGCCGATCTGCGGGACGTGCGGTTCATCGAATGCCAATTGGCGGGCGCCAATTTCGACGGTGCGCAACTCTCCGGCGCCGTGTTCATGCAGTGCGCCATGCCCCAGGCCCGTTTTGCCGCCGCGCACCTGAGCGATACCACCTTCATGCGCTGCGACCTGGCACAGGCGCGCCTGCCCGGCGCCCGCATTGACGGCGCGGCGTTGCTGGAGTGCGACCTGTCCGGCATCGACCTGACCGGCGTGGCCGCAACCCGGCTGATGGTGACCAAGGCGGACCTGAAGGCCGCCGTGCTGGCGGGTTTGACCTGCGATACCGTGCTGCTGGTGGATGCGGACCTGTCCGGCCGCGACCTCACCTCGCTCGTTCTGACGCGGGTGAACATGATGGGCGCCAATCTGGAGGGGGTGAACCTCGCCGGCGTCGATCTGTCCGGCAGTTTCATGAAGGGCTGCGGCTTGGCTGGGGCCAATCTGTCCGGCATCACCGCCCCGCAGGCCCATTTCGCCCAGAGCGATCTCACCGGCGCCTGCCTCGTTGAGGCCAAGCTCGGCGGTGCCAACTTCATGGACACCCGGCTCGGCCAGGCGGACTTCTCCGGCGCCGATCTGGAGATGGCGGTGATGACCGGGGCCATCGCCCCCGCGACGCGGTTCCAGGGGGCCAATCTGGCTTATGCCGCCTTGGCCAGAGCGCGGCTGGAGGGCGCCGACTTCACCGGCGCCGCCTTCCGGCGCACCGACCTGCACCGGGCCAACGTCACCGGCGTGCTGAACTTCGGCGCCACCGGCGACACCCTGGGCACTGATCCCGACCGGGCGGTGGCCGAGCTCTACAACCCCCAACAGGTGCGCACAGGCGCACAGGAGCGCTGAGATGTTCGTCACCTCCCAAGGCCCGATGCCGGCCACCGATCTCGGCTTTCCCGATGTGTGCAAGACCCCGGTGGGCCCGGTGGTGACGCCCATCCCCTATGCCTGCATCGGCCTTTCGACCACCGCCATTCCCAATCAGACCAAGCTGCTGCTCAGCGCCATGCCGGCCCATAATCTGGCCACGGTCACGCCCATGACCAATGGCGATCAGCCCGGCGTGCTCATGGGGGTGGTCTCCAACATGGTGATGGGCCCGGCGCAGGCGGCCATGGGGTCCACCAACCTGCTGGTGGGTGGAACCCCGGCCACCAAGCTGACCTCGCCCACCAAGCAGAATGGCAGCTGCCCCAATGAGCCGGGCATCCGCATCAGTCCGTCGCAGATCAAAATGATGTCGCTGCGGTGAGATCGCGCCTGCCATCCGCGCCTTTCATCCGCATTCCGAGGGGGGTCTCATGCCGGCCGATCTGACAATCCAGGTCTCCATTCCCGCGCTTCAGGTGGAAAACCTTGCGTGCGAGGCCTTCCGCGGACGCGAGGCCATCTCGATGCCCTATCGGATCGAGGTCTTCCTGGTCACGCCCCTGGACCTTGCCGGCCGCTCGGCCGCCGGCAAGCCGGCGTGGCTGACAGTGAGCGCGAAAGGCAAGAGCACCACGTTTGCCGGGGTGGTGCTGGAATTCCGGGTGAACGACAAGCCGAACCACAATGACTTCGCTTATGCATTGGTGATCGCGCCGCGGTTGTCGCTGCTGGATTTCAGCCAGCAGACCGAGGTATTTGCCGCCGATACGGCGCTGGATGTGAAGGCGCTGCTCAACGGCATCCTGGATGGCTCTCTGTCTCAGGGCAGCACCACCAGCGGTCATGGCCAGAAGCTGGACTTTACCGTTTCCTCCACCGTTGCCGTGGAATATCCGCGCACCAACATCACAAAGTACAATGAAACAGATCTGAATTTCTTCTCGCGCACATGCGAACATTACGGAATATTTTATTTCATATGGACCGATACATCGTCTGATCAACCGAAGGATCGCGTCACCGTCGGCGCCATGAACACGGATTTCGCGGATATCGGCACCGTGCGGTTCAAGAGCGATGAAGACGCCGTTGCGAGCGATGAAAGCTCGATCACGTCTTTCGCCAGCGTTGAGCGGCCACAGATCAAGAAAGTCTCGCTGCGGGACTACAATGAGGCGAGCCCCAGCACCAACCTGATCTCCGCCAGCACCGCGACGACGGGGGTCGGCGAGATCATCGAATATGGCGACCATTTCCCCAATGACGGGGAAGGCCAAAAGCTCGCGGTCATCCGCGCCGAGGAATTGGCGTGGCAGGCGGCGGTGTTCGAGGGCCGCAGCACCATCGCCGGCCTGCGGGCCGGAACCATCTTCACCTTGAATGAGCATCCGATCAATGTCTTCAATGCCGCTTATGTGGTGGTCGAGCTGACCCACCAGGCTGGCGCCCCGGCTCCCCTGGGCTTCAGCGCCGGGGCGAAGGCCGCCGCCTATGGCAACAGCTTCGTCGCCATCCGCAAGGATCGACCGTTCCGGCCCCGGCGGGTCACGCCGCGGCCGGTGATGTCCGGGGTCTTCAATGCGCAGGTGGATGGGGAGACCGACGATGCGCGGGCGCAGTTGGATGACACCGGCCGCTATCGGGTGCGTTTTAAGTATAATGACGGCGGCAACCACGCGACCGCGGGCAAGGCCAGTGCACCCCTGCGACGGCTGCAACCCTATGTAGCGCCCTATGGCGGGCTACATATGCCGCTGTTGAAAAATACGGAAGTGCTGGTTGGGTATGTGAATGGCGATCCGGACCGCCCGGTGATCGTGGGCGCGGCCTATAATGCGAAGACACCGGACCCGGTCACCAAGTCGTCGCACACCACCAACCGCCTGATCACCAAAGCGGGAACGCTGCTGGAGATGGAGGACGGCGCCAGCGACACCGGCACACGTTACCTGCGCATGGATGTGCCCAAGGTGGTGGGTGACAGGGAGGCTACAGGCAATTACCTGCGGCTGGGCTCTTCCGCGGGGGCCGACGAAAATGGCGCGAAGTCAGGCCTGACATACTCGACATCGACCACGAGTGTGTCTGACGTGGATGGTTATAAGAATACGGGCGGTGGCCTCGCCCCAGGCGGAAACCAGGATGACAAGAAGTTCTGGGAAACCTCAACCCTGAATGCCGTGGACAAGGTCACGGTGACCGCGACGTCCCATACCACGTCCGGCAACGGCGTGCTGCTCTATAGCGCGCAGGATCTGGACGTGAACATCGTCGGCGCGGCGACTATGAAGTTCGGCGCCGGCTACGCCACCGAGACCACCCAGGGGGATTCCACCCATGCGGTGAAGGCCGGGCAATATACGCTCAAGGCCACCAATGGCGTGAAGATCACCGGCGGCGATACCGGGCTCGCGGATGTCTCCATCACCGCCACCAACATGGTGAAGACCAAGTCTTTGGGCGACACCACCTTCTTCACCTATGGCACCACCACCAAATACTCCATGGGCGAGTCCTTCACCATCTTCATGGGTTTCGAACAAACCCTAAAGGCATCCATCTCGCTTACCATTCAATTGTCCGGGGTGATCACCATCACCCTCGGCGCCTCCACCTCCATGACGCTGGGGGCCAAAGCGGATGTGATCGTCGGTCTTTCGGCGAAATATTGTATTGGCAGCGGCGACATGAAGGTCACGACATCTGATCTGAAATTAACAGGATCGGATCGGAAGATGGCTGGCTCCGATTTCAAGATCGTCGCGGGGGTGGATGCTAAATATGTGGAATATGGATTCAGCAGTGAAAAAGTGAAGCTGACGCAAGCGGACATCGACGCGGGCGATACGGAGATCCTCGCCATGAAGTCAAAACTGGAGTCGCGCCAAGGAAAGCTCTCCAGCATCATCACCACCGTAACGTCGATCATGTGATGGCGAATAGAGAGCACATGCCACGGATCGCCGCGTCGCTGACGACGGAATTGGCATCGCCCACGCAGGTGGCCGGCGAACTGGATATTGGGGCAACCGGCGGAGGTTCTCTGGGGGTGGCTCGGGTTCTTTCGCTTGGATCCGACGGCAAGATCATCCTTGCCGATGACGCTGGGCCGCGTCCGGCCAGGAGAGCCTATAGTTGCCTCATCTCACCGGCGGTCGGTGACCGGGTGGTTGCGGCGCAGTTTGGTGATGCGCTCTACGTTCTTGCCATTCTCGACCGGCTTATGCCCGATCAGGCCACAGTTTCGGTTCCTGGCGCAACGAGCCTCACCGTCACGGCCAACGAGATTGCACTGCGTGCAGATCGCGACGTCAGCCTATCCGCCCGCAGCGTCAGCGTGCAGGCCGGCACGTTCTCGCTGGTGGGCCGCCTTGTCACGCTCGTCGCGGATCATCTGCGTTCAACCGCCCGGCGGCGGGAGGTGGTGGCGGACCAGATCGCGGTGCAGGCGCAATCGCGGGTGGCGGTGGTGCGCGATACCGATGTGCTCGAGGCCGGCACCGTGGTGCAGTCGGTGGCCGGCATCACCAGCACCACCGCGACCACCGCCGTCCTGGTGGCCAAGGAGGACGTCCGCTTCGACGGCAAGAGGGTGACGGTGGGATGAAAATCATCGACGTCACCGACGCCAAGGCGCCTTTTGCGGCCCATGTCATCGCGGCAGGGCAACTGATGTCCGCCGGGCGGTTCGATGAGGCTGACATCCTGGTGGCCGAAGTGCTGGCGAGCGCGCCGGAGCAGGTGGATGCGCTGCTGCTGCGGGCCACGAGCGCGCTGGCGCGGGGAGCGGTGGAGCCCGCCTTCCAGCTGCTGGCGGCGCTCGCCGGCCGCTTTCCGGGCCGCGCCGATGTGATCGCCAATCTCGGCGCCGCCCATGGGGCGATGGGGCGCGCGGAGGAGGCCTTCATCTGCCTGGAGCAGGCGGTCCGACTGGCGCCGGACGTGGGCGCGCGGCGCGCCGAACTGGCCGCGCTGCTGCTGGCCCGCGAAGACACCGCGCGAGCACGCGCGGAGATCCTTGCGGTTCAGCGCCTGGCAGAGATGGCCGGGGATGCGGCGCTGGCCGCCGAAGGCTGGTCGCTGGCCGCGCGCCTGCTGCTGCAGGAGGGGCGCCCCGGCTTGGCTGAGACGGCGTTCCGGCGGGCGCTGGCGTTGCGGCCGGCCCATGCGGCCGATCTTGCCATGCTCGCCGATCTGCTCATGGTCCTGGAACGCCCGCAGGAGGCGCTGGCGGCGGCGGATGGCGCCTATCTGGCCGCCCCCGCCGATCCGGCCCATGCTCTGGCCCGCGCCTG
>CALRNP020000201.1:0-10667 GCA_943369575.1 Azorhizobium sp. AG788
GGCGGCGCCGGCACCGATACGTTGGAAGTCGTCTCCGGTTCGGGCACCAGTGCCGGCTTCTCCGGCTTCGAAGTGCTGCAGATCGACGCCGGCGCCGGCTGGACCGTGACCGGCACCGAGACCTTTGCCACCATCACCAATGCCGGCACGCTCATCAATGCCGGCACGCTCACCAATCTCGACACCGTGGTCAACACCGGCACCTTGCTCAATACCGGCACCGTGCTCGCCACCGTGACGCTGAGCGGCACGGGCGTGATCTCCAATGCGGCGGGCGCGCTGATCCAGGGCGCCACCTATGGCGTTCTCGGCACCGGCGCCGCCGCCCGCACCCTGAGCAATTCCGGCACCATCACCGGCGCCAGCGGCAGCGGCCTGTCCTTCTCCGCCGGCGGCAGCCTGGTCAATTCCGGCAGCGCCTCGGTGATTTCCGGCAGCGCCAGCGGCGTGGCCATGGCCGGCGGCGCCGGCAGCGTGACCAATGACGGCCGCATCTCCGGCGGCGTCAGCGGTGTCTCCTTGCTGGCGGGCGGCGATGTGGTCAACACCGCATCGGGCCTGATTTCCGGCACCAGCGTCGGCGTCTCCATCGCCGGCGGCCCGGCCACGGTAACCAATGCCGGCACCATCACCGGCGCCACCGGCATCCTGCTCTCCGGCAGCTTCGCCAGCACGCTCACCAACAGCGGCACGGTGATCGGCACCGGCGGCACTGCCGTGCAGTTCGGCGGTGGCGACGACGTGCTGAAGGTGCTGGCCGGCGCGGCCTTCACCGGCGCCGTGGATGGCGGCGGCGGCAGCAATGCGCTGGAGTTCGTCTCCGGCACCGGCTCGCTCTCGGTCACCAATTTCCAGATGGTGAGCGTGGACAGCGGCGCCGACTGGACCCTGGGCGGCAGCCAGAGCCTGACCACCCTCACCAATAGCGGCACCCTGACCACCAGCGGCACCACCTCGGTGAGCGGGCTGCTGAGCAATGCGGGCAGCTTCACCAATACCGGCCTGCTGACCAGCACCGGCCTCTTGAGCACCAGCGGCACGCTGGTGAACAGTGGTACGCTGGTTTCGAGCGCGGGCACGCTGTCCAATGCCGGCCAGCTGACCAATAGCGGCAGCATCGTCGGCACGGTGACGGTGACGAAGATGGGCATCGTCACCAACCAGGCCGGCGGCAGCATCGCCGGTGTGCTGGCGGGCATCACCGGCGCCGGCAGCACGGTCGGCAATGCCGGCACCATCTCCGCCAGCGGCACGGCGGGCACCGCCATCGCCCTGAGCGGCGCGGCGAGCGTGACCAATAGCGGCGCGGCCGCCGTGGTCTCCGGCGGGCTCACCGGCATTTCGCTGGGCGGGCTGGGCACGGTGATCAATGCCGGCACCATCGCCGGCACCTTGGGCTATGGCATCGCGCTGGCGCTGGGCGGCAGCGTCTCCAACAGCGGCCGCATCAGCGGCGGCGCGGCGGGCATTCAGGTGCTGGGCGGCGCCGGCACGCTCGACAACACCGGCACCATCATCAGCGCCAGCGGCACCGGCGTGACGTTTGCGCAGGGTGGCAGCATTTCCAACAGCGGCGCGGCCTCGGTGATCTCCGGCGGTCTCAGCGGCATCGCGCTGGGCGGGCTGGGCACCGTCATCAATGCCGGCACCATCGTCGGCACGGCGGGCACTGGCGTGGCGCTGGCGCTGGGCGGCAGTGTCTCCAACGACGGCGTCATCAGCGGCGGCGCGGCGGGCGTGCAGATCAGCGGCGGCACGGCGCTGATCACCAATCGCGGCACCATCGCCGGCACCGGCACGGCGGGCGTCGGCGTGCTGTTCAGCGGCTCTGCCTCCGGTACCATCGACAATTTCGGGGTAATCTCGGGCGCGGGCGGCACGGCGGTGACGTTCGCTGGCGGTACCAACCGGCTGATCCTGGAAGGCGGCAGCACGCTGATCGGGGCGGCGGACGGCAGCCTGGGCGTCAACACATTGGTGGTACGCGACAGCGCCACGCTGTCCGGCGTCAACGTCATCGGCTTCCAATATGTGGGCTTCATCGACGCCACCAATGCGGTGGATGCCGGCTCCACCATCACCAACGCCATGGTGATCTCCGGCACGCTCACCAACCAGGGCACGCTGAACGGCCGGCTGACGGTGGATGCCAATGCGCAGCTGAACACCAGCGGCATGGTCTCGGTGGATACGGCCTCCACCAATGCCGGCAGCATCGCCAATAGCGGCACGTTCGCGGTGGCGAGCACGCTGACCAATGCCGGCAGCTTCACCAATACCGGCCTACTGACGGTCTCGGGCCTCTTGAGCAATACGGGTTCCGTGCTGAACAGCGGCAGCATCGCCGCGGGCGCAGGCACGTTGTCCAATGCCGGCCAACTGACCAATAGCGGCAGCATCATCGGCACGGTGACGGTGACGGCGACGGGTATCGTCGCCAACCAGGCCGGCGGCAGCATCGCCGGCGTGCTGGCAGGCATCACCGGCGCCGGCAGCACGGTGGCCAATGCGGGCACCATCTCCGCCAGCGGCACGGCGGGCACCGCCATCGCGCTGAGCGGGGCGGCGAGCGTGAGCAACAGCGGCGCGGCCTCCGTGGTCTCCGGCGGGCTCACCGGCATTGCGCTGGGCGGGTTGGGCACGGTGATCAACGCCGGCACCATCGCCGGCACGCTGGGCTACGGCATCGCGCTGGCGCTGGGCGGCAGCATTTCCAATAGCGGCCGCATCAGCGGCGGCGCGGGTGGCATTCAGGTGCTGGGCGGCGCCGGCACGCTCGACAATACCGGCACCATCGTCAGCGCCGGCGGCACGGGCGTGGCGTTCGCTGCGGGCGGTAACATTTCCAATACCGGCGCGGCTGCGGTGATCTCGGGCAATGTCAGCGGCATTTCGCTGGGCGGGCCGGGCACCGTGATCAATGCCGGCACCATCGCCGGAAGGGTGGCCTATGGCGTGGAGCTGGCGCTGGGCGGCAGCGTCTCGAACAGCGGCAGCATCAGCGGCAACGCGTCGGGCGTGCGGGTGGCGGGTGGCGCTGGAATGCTCGGCAATACCGGCAGCATCATCGGCACCAGCGGCGCGGGCGTGATCTTTGCCTTTGGCGGCAGCCTCTCCAACAGCGGCACCATCAGCGGTGGCGCCGGTGGCGTGCAGATCGCGGGCGGCGCCGGCACGCTCGACAACAGCGGCAGCATCATCAGTGCCAGCGGCACGGGGGTGGCGCTCGCTGCGGGCGGCAGCATCTCCAACACCGGCGTCGCCTCGCAGATCTCCGGCGACGTCACTGGCGTTTCGCTGTTTGGGCAGGGCACCGTCATCAATGCCGGGTCCATCGCCGGCACGCAGCGCTATGGCGTGGCGCTGGCGCTGGGCGGCAGTGTCTCCAACAGCGGCGTCATCAGCGGTGGCGTCGCGGGTGTGCAGATTGGCTACGGCGTGGCGCTGATCACCAATCACGGCACCATCGCCGGCACCGGCACCGCCGGCATCGGCGTCTTGTTCTCCAGCGGGTCCGGCACCATCGACAATTTCGGGGTGATCTCGGGGGCGGGCGGCACGGCGGTGAAGTTCGCCGGCGGCACCAACCGGCTGATCCTGGAAGGCGGCAGCACGCTCATCGGGGCGGCGGACGGCAGCCTGGGCGTGAACACGCTGGTGGTGCGCGACAGCGCCACCCTCTCGGGCGTGAATGCCTTCGGCTTCCAATATGTCGGCTTCATGGATGCCACCAACGCCATCGATGCCGGCTCCACCATCACCAATCCGGTGGTGATCTCCGGCACGCTCACCAACCAGGGCACGTTGAATGGCAAGGTGGCGGTGGACGCGGGCGCGCTGCTCAGTACCAGCGGCGTGGTGGCGGCGGGCGCCAGTTCGTCCAATGCCGGCACCATCACCAATAGCGGCGCGTTCTCGGTGTTGTCCGGGATGCTCAACAGCGGCACCTTCACCAGCACCGCGGCCCTGGACATTTCCGGCACGCTCATCACCTCCGGCAGCCTGAGCAATTCCGGCACGCTGACGCTGGCGGGCAGCCTCGCCAACAGCGGGGTGTTCAGCAATCTGGGCACGCTGCTCAATGCCGGCGTGCTGGCGAACACCGCCAGCATGTCCAATGCCGGCGTCATCAGTGGCGCGGGCAGCTTCACCAATGCCGGCAGTTTCGCCAACAGCGGCAGCGTCCTCGGCGCCATCGCGCTCATCGGCACCGGCTCCGTCAACAACCAGGCCGGCGGGCGCGTCAGCGGCACGCTGGCGGCCATCAGCGGCGGCAGCGGCGGCAATGTGGTCGCAAATGCCGGAACCATCACCGCGACTGGCGCCGGCAGCACGGCGGTGGCGCTCACCAGCGGCACGATCGCCAATACCGGCAGCGCGGCCCTGATCCAGGGCGGGGCGACGGGCGTCTCCTTCTCCGGCACCGGCACCGTGGCCAATTCCGGCACCATCGCCGGCACCACCGGCACCGGCGTGGATCTGGCCGCCGGCGGTCTGGTGACCAACAGCGGGCTCATCACCGGGGCCGCGACCGGCATCAGCATCTCCAGCGGCACCGCGACCATCACCAATACCGGCACCATCTCCGGCACCGGCACCGCCGGCATCGGCGTGCTGTTCACCGGCGATGCCTCCGGCACCATCGACAATTTCGGCACCATCTCGGGGGCGGGCGGCACCGCCCTGCTGTTCGCGGGCGGCACGAACCGGCTGATCCTGGAAAGCGGCAGTACCCTCATCGGCCTCGCCGACGGCTCGCAGGGCGTGAACACCGTGGTGGTGGCGGGAAGCGCCTTGATCGACAACGGCCAGGTGATCGGTTTCCGCTACGTGGCCTTCCTGAACGCCACCCAGGCGGTCGATGCCGGCAGCACCATCACCAATCCCGTGGTGGTCTCGGGCACGCTCGCCAACCAGGGCACGCTGGACGGCAATGTCGCGGTCAATGCCGGCGCCACGCTGGAGAACAGCGGCCTGGTGAGTTCCACCGGCACCTCGACCATCGGCGGCCAGGTGTCGTCCAGCGGGTCGTTCGCCAACAGCGGCACGCTGACCTCGACCGGAACCATTGCCAGCAGCGGCACGCTGAGCAATTCCGGGTCGCTGGTCAATAACGGCACGCTGGCCAATTCCGGCAGCATGACCAACACCGGCACCATCAGCGGCTCGGGCAGCTTCACCAACACCGGCAGCTTCGCCAATTCCGGCTCGGTGGTGGGCACCGTGAACGGCGTCACCGGCAGCGGCACCATCACCAACACCGGCAGCATCATCGGCACCGCCGATACCGGCGTGAACCTGGGCGCCGGCGGCGTGCTGACCAATACCAGCGGCGGCTTCATCCAGGGCGGCATCTTCGGCGTCCAGGTGGGCACCGGCGGCACGGTGATCAATGCCGGCACCATTCTGGATGATGATATCGCCGGCCTGGCGCTGGGCAGCAATGCCTCGCTGACCAATTCCGGCACCATCGGCGGCGTCATCGGCCTCCAGTTCACCGGCACCGGCGCCAATGCCGTCAACAGCGGCACCATCACCGGCACCGGCGGCACCGCCATCGAGTTCGGTGCGGGCGTCAACGCCCTCACGCTCACCACCGGCTCGGTGCTGGAGGGTGGCATCGACGGCGGCACCGGCGCGGGGCAGATCACTTTGGCGGGCACCGGCACGCTGTCGAGCACCATCGCCAATTTCGGCGCCGGCAGTTCGCTGACCATCGCCAGCGGCGCCAGCTGGACCGCCAGCGGCAGCTGGACCATCGCCTCGGTCACCAACAGTGGCACACTCCAGCCGGGCACGGCGGGCGGCAGCCTCACCATCACCGGCAATTTCGCCCAGACCTCCGGCGGCACCTTGCAGGTGGCGGTGAACCCGGCGGGGCAGAGTTCGCAATTGCTGGTGTCGGGCACCGCGACCCTCAGCGGCACCCTGGCGGTGCTGGCGGGCAGCGGCACCTATCAGGCGTCCACCACCTATTCCATCCTCACCAGCACGGCGCTGAGCGGGCAGTTCGCCACCGTCACCACGGATCTGGCCTTCCTCACGCCCTCGCTCAGCTACAGTTCCACTGCGGTGACGCTGACGCTGTCCACCGGCTCTACGCCGGTGCGCTTCGCCAGCGTGGCGGTCACGCCCAACCAGATCAACACCGCCAATGCGGTGCAGGCCGGCGGCGCCGGCTCGGCGCTCTATCAGGCGGTGGTGGGGCAGAATGCGGCCGGCGCCCGCACCGCCTTCACCATGCTGTCGGGCGAAGCCTATGGCAGCGTGACCACGGCGCTGCTGGATGACGCCCGCGTGGCGCCGCAGACCATGATGAACCGGCTGCGGCAGCAGACCTATGGCGAGGCCGGCGGCGCGGTGGTGGCCCTGGGCACCGGCGGTCCCGTCACCCTATCGCCGTCTGCCGTGGCGGGTGGCGGCATGGCCTATGCGGCGGCCCAGCCCGGCGGCGTCGCCATCGCACGACCGAACGGCGGCATGGCCGATGGCGGCGCTTCCCGCCTGGTGGCATGGGGCGAGGCCTTCGGCGGCTGGGGCCAGATCAGCGGCAACGGCAATGCCGCCTCGGTCACCCATGATCGCTCCGGCTTCATGACCGGCATGGATGCGATGATCGGCGAAGACTGGCGGGTGGGCGTGGCCGGCGGCTACACCTCCACCGATCTGACGGTCTCCGATCGCGCCAGCTCCGCCGACATCGGCACCTACACGCTCGGCCTCTATGCCGGCCGCGCCTTCGGCCCGGTGAATGTGCGGCTGGGCGCGGCCTATGGCTGGAGCGACGTGGACATGGCGCGCATGGTGGCCTTCCCGGGCTTCCTCAATGCGGTCAGCAGCAGCTACGGCGTGCAGACGGCGCAGGTGTTCGGCGAGGTGGGCTACGGCTTCTCCTGGAACAACATCGCGCTCGAGCCGTTCGCGGGCCTGTCCTACATCCATATGAACACCGGCTCGGCGCAGGAAGTGGGCGGGGCGGCGGCGCTGACCCTGCATAGCTCCTCGGCGGACATCACCTATTCCACCTTGGGCCTGCGGCTGGGCACCAGCTGGGCGCTGGGCAACGGCACCGTGCTGATGCCGCGCATGATGGTGGGCTGGCAGCACGCCTTCGGCGATCTGGATCCGGCCGCCTATCTGGCTTTCACCAGCACCGGCGCCAACTTCAGCGTCACCGGGGCGCCGCTGGCGCGGGATGCGGCGCTGCTGGAACTGGGGGCCGATTGGAAGCTCAGCGACAGCATGAAGCTGGGCATCTCGTATCGCGGCACCCTGTCCAATGCGGTGCAGGACCATGCGGTCACCGGCGGCTTCTCCTGGAAGTTCTAAAGCGCGATCCGATCAGATTGGCTCCATCTGATCGGATCGCGCCGTCTCTGGGAGCAAGGGACCGCCAGGGCCGCATCAGGCCCTGGACGCGGAGGTCGGGAAGGCGCACGTAGCGGCCGCTTGCGGCGCCTTTCCAGGTTCCTGCCCCAGTGGCAGGGGACAGGGCGTGACACCACGCCGTCAAGGTTTCAGGACATTCGACCGATGAA
Organism: Azorhizobium sp. AG788; assembly: GCA_943369575.1. Classification (GTDB taxonomy): domain Bacteria; phylum Pseudomonadota; class Alphaproteobacteria; order Rhizobiales; family Xanthobacteraceae; genus Azorhizobium. The sequence continues at coordinate 7,539 of CALRNP020000201.1, forward strand.
CGCTTTGCATTCCAACCTCTGCGCCTGCGGCAGCGGCCTGCGCGCGCTGCGCTGCTGCCAGCTGGAAGCCAATCTGCTCGGCCCGGCCGCCGCCAGCCGCCATCTGCTGCCGCTGGTGGACGAGGCCATCGCCTGCCACACCAAGGGCGCGTTTGCCGAGGCCGAGCGGCTGTGCCTGGAGGTGCTGGAACTGGCGCCGGGGCAGGGCGGGGCACTGGCGGTGCTCTATCAGATCCGCAAGATGCAGGGCGCCATGGCGGCGGCGGAGGCGCTGGTGCGCCGGCTGGTGATACTGGACCCCAACAATGTGTGGGCGACCCAGGAACTGGCGCTGCTGCTGTTCGGCAAGGGTGATCTGGCCGAAGGCGAAATTCATGCCCGCAACGCGGTGCGCATCGCGCCGACCGACCCTCAGTCGCACAATCTGATGGGCATGATTATGACCGAAATGAACCGGCCTCAGGTCGGTGAGTTTCATTATCGCCGGGCGCTGGAGCTGCTGGGCCAGCGCCAGCCGATCCTTTTGGCGAATCTCGCCTGGAACCTGAAGAACCAGGGCAAGATGACCGAGTCCCGCGCGCTCTATGAGGAGAGTTTCGCGCTGGCGCCGAACATCCTCCAGACCGTGCTGGGCTGGGCGCGGATGGAGGAGACCGACCGCAATTTCGAGCGCGCCGACGCGCTGCTGGATCAGGCGCAGGCGCTGGCGCCCGGCCATCCCAGCGTGCTGCTGCACCGGGCGGTGGTGCGCGGGCGCACCAAACAGTATGACGACGCGCTGGCGATCCTGGACCGCATGGCGCAGCAAAGCCCCGGCGGCGGCCTCGGCACCAACGACCTGCTGGAAAAGGGCCGCCTGCTCGACAAGATGGGCCGCTATGACGAGGCCTTCGCCGCCTTCGCCGCTGGCAAGCAGCTGAATGTGCAGCAGAGCGGCGTCACCTACATGGCCGAGCATGCGGCGCAACTGGCGGCGCGGCTGAAGGCCTATTTCACCGCCAATCGCCTGCGCATCGTGCCCCGCGCCAAGCCGGTGGAGAGCGGGCCGCGGCCCTTGTTCATCCTGGGCTTTCCGCGCTCCGGCACCACCATGGTGGAGCAGACCCTCTCCGCCCATCCCAAGGTCTCGGCCGGCGACGAACTCTCCTTCGTGCACGACATCGCCAATCTGATGCCGCGCATGCTCAACAGCCCGCTGGCCTATCCCGAGGCGCTGGCGGATCTGTGGATGGGCGACCAGTGCGAGGGGCTGGACAATCTGCGCGATTATTATCTCCAGCGGGTCAAGCAACTGGGCATCATGGAGCCCGGCACCTCGCGCTTTACCGACAAGATGCCGCTGAACGAGACCCATATGGGCCTCATCGCGCTGATGTTCCCGGATGCGCCGCTGATCCATGTGCTGCGCCATCCGCTCGACATCGTGCTGTCGGTCTATTCAAACCATCTGACCCACGGCTTCTATTGCGCCAATGCGTTGGAAACCATCGCCCAGCATTATGTGCTGGTGATGGATCTGGTGGACCATTACCGCCGCGAGATGACGCTGAAATATCTGGCGGTGCGCTATGAGGACATCGTGGACGACCAGGAAACCCATGTGCGCCGCATGCTGGCCTTCGCGGACCTGCCGTTCGACAAGCGCTGCCTGAAGTTCCACGAGAACAAACGCTATGCCCGCACCGCCAGCTACGCGCAGGTGACGGAAAAGCTCTATGACGATTCCCGCTATCGCTATCGTCACTATCTCAAGCATCTGGCGCCGGTGATCCCGATCCTGGAGCCGGTGATCGCGCGCCTGGGGTATTCCATCGATGGCTAGCGCCGGACCGCAGATGACGGAGCAGGCCACGACCGGATCGCAGATGGACCCGCAGGCCGGTGGCGCGGGCGCCGTGGTGCGCACCGTGGACGAATGGCTGGCGGAGGTGGCGGCCCATGAACAGGCCGGCCGCCTGGAGGCGGCCGAGCAGATCCTGGCGCAGGTGCTCCAGGCCCGGCCGACCTATGCGCCGGCGCTGCATCAGGCGGCGATCCTGGCCCATAAGGCCAAACGGCCGCAGGAGGCCATTACCCTGCTGGAGCAGGCCATCGCAGCGGCGCCGGACCAGCCGATCTTTCACCGCAACATCTGCGAACTCTATCGCGGCCAATGCCGGCTGGATGAGGCGCTGATACATGGCAAGCGCGCCGTGGACCTGGCGCCGGAGGATGCGGGCGCCCATTACAATCTCGGCGTCATCCATTACGACCGCATGGAGATCGACACCGCCATCGTCCAGGCGCGCCGTGCCCTGGCGCTGGATCCCGCCATGGCGGCGGCGCATTTCGAACTCTCCGAGGCGCTGCTGCTGAGCGGCCAGTTCGCCGAAGGCTGGGCCGAATATGAGTGGCGGTTCGACCTGCCCAATTCGCCGCGCCTGCTGCCGCACAAGGACAAGCCGCTGTGGGACGGCAAGCCCATGCCCAACGGCACGCTGGTGCTGATCGGCGACCAGGGCTTCGGCGATACCATCCAGTTCTGCCGCTACATTCCGGAAGTCGCCAAGCTGTGCCCCAATCTGGTGATGGCGTGCAGCTCCGAGATGCAGCCCATCGTCATGCAGCAGGCCGGCATCACCCGCTATGCCGACCGCTGGGAGCATGTGCCCGACTTCGATGCCTATTGCCCGCTCTCCGGCCTGCCGCGGCTGTTCGGCACCGATCTGGAGACCATTCCGGCCCCCGTGCCCTATGTGCGGGCCGATGCGGCCAAGGTCGCGCGCTGGCGCGCCCGCCTGGCGCAGCTGATCCCGGCCGGCTTCCAGGCCATCGGCATCGGTTGGGCGGGGCGGCCGACCCACGGCAATGACTTCAACCGCTCCATGACCCTGAAGACCCTGGCGCCGCTGGGCGAACTGGAGCGCACCGTCTTGGTGTCGTTGCAGATGGGGCCGGCGGCGGCGCAGGTGGCGGACTATTACGGCACCGCGCCGCTGATCCATCTGGGGCCGGAGATCATCGATTTCACCGACACCATGGCGATCCTGGAATGCCTCGACCGGGTGGTGGCGGTGGATACGTCCATCGTACATCTGGCAGGCGCCATGGGGCGGCCGGTGTCGGTGCTGCTGCCGTTCGCGCCCGATT
>CALRNP020000202.1:0-10528 GCA_943369575.1 Azorhizobium sp. AG788
TGGCAGGCGCTCGGCCTGCCGCTGGCGGCCTTCCTCGGCAGCCTCGCCACCACCTTGCTGATCGCCCGCCTCGCCATGCGCGGCGGCACCATGTCGGTGGCGACTTTGCTGTTCGCGGGCCTCGCCCTGGGGGCACTCGCCAGCGCAGGCACCGGCCTGCTGGTATTCATCTCCAGCGAACAGCAATCGCGCGAATTCGTGTTCTGGACCCTGGGCAGCCTCGGCGGCGCCACCTGGGCCAAGGCCGCACTGGTGGCCCCGTTCGTGGCGGCGCTGCTGGTGACCGGACCGTTGCTGGCGCGCGGCCTCGATGCTTTGGCGCTGGGGGAGGCGGAAGCCTTCCATGTGGGCGTGCCGGTGGAGCGGCTCAAGCGCATCGCCATCCTGGCGGTGGCCGCCGGCGTCGGCGCCTCGGTGGCCGCGGCCGGCGTCATCGGCTTCGTTGGGCTGGTGGTGCCGCATCTGGTGCGCATGGCGCTGGGGCCGGGCCACCGGGTGCTGCTGCCCGCCTCGGCCTTGCTGGGCGTGGCGGTGCTGCTGGGCGCCGACATTCTCGCCCGCATCATCGCCGCCCCGGCGGAACTGCCATTGGGCGTGGTCACGGCCTTGGTGGGCGCCCCCTTCTTTCTCTGGCTGCTGCTGCGCCGCCGCGTCATCGGATGACACCATGTACCTTGCCGACGCCGTCAGCCTGACCCTCCAGGGCCGCGCCATCGTGCGCGAGGTCTCCCTGACGCTGGAACCCGGCACCGTCACCGTGCTGGTGGGACCGAACGGCGCCGGCAAGTCCACCTTGCTGAAATTGCTCGCCGGCGAAGTCGTCCCCAGTCACGGACGGGTACAGCTGGACGGCATCGAGCTGGCGCGCATGCCGCCTGTGGCTTTGGCCCGGCGGCGGGCGGTGCTGCCGCAATCCGCCGAAGTGGCCTTCGCCTTCCGGGTGGCGGAGGTGGTGGGCATCGGCCTCATGGGCACCACCGCCAGCAGCGCCGCGCGCATCGCCCGGCTGCTGGAGCGGGTGGACCTGCCGGGCTTTGCCGGGCGTGGCTATGACACCCTCTCGGGCGGCGAGCGCCAGCGGGTGCAACTGGCCCGCGCCTTGGCGCAGGTGGAGGTGATGGACCCGGACAAGCCGCGCTATCTGTTCCTCGACGAGCCCACCGCCAGCCTCGACCTTGCCCACCAATTGCTGGTGCTGCGCGAAGCCCGCGCCCATGCGCAGGCCGGCGGCGCGGTGCTGGCGGTGCTGCACGACCTCAATCTCGCCGCCATGGTGGCCGACCGCATGCTGGTGCTGGTGGAGGGTGCGGTGCTGGCCCATGGCCCGCCCGCCGCCGTCATCACCGATGCCCTGCTGGGCGAGGCGTTCGCGGTGGCGGCGCGGGTGAATGCCGTGCCGCCCGGCCCGTTCGTGCTGCCGCAGACGGTGGGCGATGCCGCAACCGGCGCCCTGTCGCCACGGGCGGCGGGGATGGTGCGTTAAAGATCCACCGATCAGCAGGCGCGGGGTCGGCCCGCCTCAGGCCATCTTCATCAGCCGGCGGATATTGCCGCCCATGACCTTGTCCCGATCCGAAGGCGAGAGATCCAGGCTGTCCAGGACCGCCAGCGTCTCGCGGATGAACTGGTAGCCCCCTTCCGGATCGAACGGGCAATCGGAGGCGAAGACCGCATGGTCGGCGCCGAAGAAGCTCAGCCCGCATTGCGTGCCCGCCTTGGCGCCGAACAGCGCCGTATCGGCATAGAACATCTTGAAATAGTCGATGGGCCGCTTCGGCATCGAGCGGAGCAGCTTTTCATAATCGTCGCCGTCGGTGCGGCTGCCGAGTTGGTCCCAGCCGGCGCCCACGCGACCCTCGAAGAAGGGGATCATCGCGCCCATGTGGTGGGTGATGATCTTGAGGTCCGGCAGTTTGTCGAACAGGCCGGAGAATACCAGCCGCGCCATGGCGGCGCTGGTCTCATAGGGCCAGCCCAGGGTCCACCAGATTTCATAGTGCGAGCGATCCTCGGTGGCATAATCGGAGAAGCCAGCGCCACGGGAGGGGTGCAGCCAGATCGGCAGATCGTGATGGGCCATGCGGGCGAAGATGGGCAGAAACTCAGGGCCATCCAGCGCCTTGCCGTTCACATTGGTGAAGATCTGCACGCCGCGCGCCCCGAGCTGGCCGATGGCGCGGTCGATCTCCGTCACGGCCGCGTCGGGGTTGTTCATGGGCAGCGAGGCCACGAAGGCGGGGAAATGGTCGGGATAGGTGGCCACCATCTCCGCCAGCCCGTCATTGGCGATGCGGGCGATCTCCGGGGAGAGCTCGGGACCGGCCACGAACTCGATGGCCGGCATGGAATTGGCGATCACCTGCTGGTAGTCGGCGAAGCTGTCGATCATCCGCAGCCGGGCATCCACGTCCCAGAGCGTGGGCAAGGTGAGCCAGCGCTTGATGGCGCCCTTGTTGGTCACCAACTCCTGCATGCGCTGGAAATAAGCGGCGGGAAACAGGTGGGTATAGGCATCAAGACGCATGGTCGACCTCCCGAAATTTTCTTCGCATTGCGAAGATACAAAGTCCCCTGCGGATCGGACGCTGTATCTGTCGGTGCGGTTATTCGGGTATTTAAGCGCGTCCCGCCGTCGATCACCAGCGCTCTCGGAACGCCATGTTCCAGCGCGGGCGGGGGCAGCCGCCATTGGCGGGGCGATGCCTCCGAGGGAGGCGCCGGGCGGCCGGCCCCATCGCTGGCATCACCGCCATGTCGCGCACCGCGCCGTTCAGCCCGAGACCGTGCCGACGCTGGCGGACATCCCGGTGGCTAGATCGACCCGATAGAGCGTGTCCGCCGCCATCAGCCAGCCGGTATCGGAGCCATCGGCCTGGGTCAGGATGTCGAAGGCATAGGCCGGGCCGCTCACCCCCAGCTTGCGAAGGTGAGCACACCGTCAATGGGCGGTGCCTGCTTCAGCAGGCCGCCGATGGTGGCGTCCACGTCATAGAACGCGGTCTCCTTGGCGCCCTTGACCGCATTGGGATAGGCGCCGGCCATTACCTTTGGGGTCTCGCCCTTGGCGCATGTCGGTCTCGGAGGCATGCGAAACCTTGATCTCTCGGTGCGCGGCCTGCCCGCGCGCCGCGCGCCGGTTTCCGCGGCGCCCTTGATATGGCTCAACGTGGGTTGCGCCCACCTGTCCTTTAGTGACCTCGAAGCCGCGCCGTCGCGCGGACAACGAGGCATAGGTCATGACGGACCTCGATTCCCCGGCCAAGCGCGCCGAAGTGGCGCGCGAAAAAGCGCTGGCCGCCGCCGTCCGGCGCTTCTCCACCCAGGCTTACGATCAGGTGGGCCTGCGCCATATCGCGGCCGACTCCGGGCTGGATGTGGCGCGGGTGCATCGGCTGTTCGGCTCCAAGGAGCAGCTCTTCGCCGAAAGCGTGCGCCGCGCCTTCGGCGACTGGCCCGAGGACGTGACCACGCCCCAGGCGCTGGTGGACACGCTGATCGCGCACCTGCTGGTGGCCGACGACAAGCCGGACGGTGATCCGGTGCTGCTGCTGGTGCGCTCGGTGTCCGATCCCCATGCGGCGCCGGTGCTGCGGGCGCGGCTGGAAGAGAGCTTCCTGCGCCCGATCACCCAGATCGCCCGTGCTGCCGACCGCGACGCCGGGACGGCGGAGAGCGCCGCCCAGCAGGCGGCTCTGCTGGCGTCCTGCTGCCTGGGCATCGCCATGCTGCGCGCGGTCATGGGCGTTTCAGCGCTGGCGACCCCGGCGAGCCCGGCCCTGACCGAGCGCATCGCCCATCTGCTGCGCAGTTGCCTGTCGGCGCCGGATGCGCCCGTGGAACTCCCGGCCGAAGCCCTGCCAGTTCCGCAGACGGCGCCCCTGGGCGATGTCGTCGGAGCCCAGGCATGACGCGCGTCTCCATTGCCATCGCCGCGCTGATGCTCTTGCTGGCTGGTGCGGCGGGGGTCGGATATTACGCCTTGCGCCATCGCCAGGTACTGCCGACGGGCATCATCGCCGCCAACGGCCGCCTGGAGGCGACCGAGGTGGATGTGGCCGCCAAGAATGCCGGCCGTATCGCGTCCGTGACCGCCGAGGAAGGCGATCTGGTCAAGCAAGGCCAGGTGCTGGCCCAGATGGACATGACGGAAACCGAAGCCTCGCTACGCGGCGCCAAGGCATCCGCCGAGCAGGCCCAGCGCTCCTATGAGCAGGCGCTGCATGTGGTGGAGCAGCGGCGCGGCGAACTCGATCTGGCGGTCAAGGAGCTTCAGCGCGACGAGACCCTGCTGGGCAAGGGCTTTGCCACCCAGCAGAAGGTGGACCAGGAACGCACCTCCAAGGTCACCTCGGAATCCGCCCTCAATGCCGCCATGAGCGCGGTCGCCGCCTATGAGGCCGCCATCCGCGTCGCCAATGGCGAGGTGGATCGCCTCACCCGGCAGGTGGCGGATGGAACTCTGGTGGCGCCGCGCGCAGGCCGGGTGCTCTACCGCCTCGCCGAGCCGGGCGAAGTGCTGGCGGCGGGCGGCAAGGTGCTGACTTTGCTGGATCTCTCCGACGTTTACATGACCGTGTTCCTGCCCGCTTCGCTGGCGGGGCAATTGGCGGTGGGCGCCGAGGCCCGGCTGCTGCTGGAGCCGATCCCCACCATCGCCATTCCGGCCAATGTCTCCTTCATCTCCGCCCGCGCCCAGTTTACGCCCAAGCAGGTGGAGACCCAGAGCGAGCGCGACCGCATGATGTTCCGCACCAAGGTGCGCATTCCCCAGGCTTTGGTGCAACGCTACATTGAGCAGACCAAGACCGGGGTCACCGGCGTTGCTTATGTGCGCCTCGACCCCACCGTGCCCTGGCCCGCCTGGCTGGAATCGGACCTGACCCAGGCCAAGGCGCCATGAACGCGGGCGCCGACGCGCCCGCCCCGCCGGCTGCCGCGTCGCTCGCGGGTGGGTTCCAGCTCCAGGGCGTGCGCCATCTCTATGGCAAGACCATCGCCCTCGACGGCGTGGACCTTCAGGTGCCCGGCGGCGGCTCGGTGGCGCTGGTGGGGCCGGACGGGGTGGGCAAGTCCACCTTGCTGGCGCTGATCGCCGGCGCCAAGCGCATCCAGGCGGGCAGCATCACGGCTCTAGGGGCGGACATGGCCGCCAAAGGCCCGCGTGAGGCGGTGCAGCCGCGCATCGCCTACATGCCGCAGGGCCTGGGCAAGAATCTCTATCCCGGCCTGACGGTGGCGGAAAACATCGCCTTCTTCGCCCGCCTATTCGGCGCTGATGCCAAGGCGGCGCAGGCGCGCATGGCGCCGCTGCTGGAGGCCATCGGCCTGGCTCCGTTCGCCGACCGGCTGATGCGCAAGCTCTCCGGCGGCATGAAACAGAAATTGGGCCTGTGCTGTGCCTTGGTGCATGAGCCCGACCTGCTGCTGCTGGACGAGCCCACCACCGGCGTCGATCCGCTCTCCCGCCGCCAGTTCTGGGACCTGGTGGACGCCATCCGCGCCGACCGGCCGCAACTGGCGCTGCTGGTGGCCACCGCCGACATGGAAGAAGCCGCGCGCTTTGCCCGCGTGGTGATGATGAATGACGGCCGCATCCTGGCGGACGGCACGCCCGCCGAGCTGCTGGCCCGCACCGCGACCAGCGACCTGGAGCGGGCCTTCATCGCCCTGCTACCGCCGGACGCGCAAGGCACCGACGATCCGCCGCCGCCGCGCGCGGAAATCCCCGCGGATGCGCCGGTGGCCATCGAATCCCGCGGACTGACCCGGCAGTTCGGGGACTTCGTGGCAGTGGACCATGTGAGCTTCACCATCCGCCAGGGCGAGATCTTCGGCTTCCTCGGCTCCAATGGCTGCGGCAAGTCCACCACCATGAAGATGCTCACCGGCCTGTTGCCCGCCTCCAGCGGCGAGGCGCGTCTGCTCGGCACCCCGGTGGCCCCCGACGACATGGCCACCCGCCGCCGGGTGGGCTACATGTCCCAGAGCTTCTCGCTCTATGGCGAATTGAGCGTGCGGCAGAATCTGCAGTTGCACGCCGATCTGTTCGACCTGGCGCCAGACGCGGCGGCCGCGCGGCTGGCGGAACTGGCGCGGGACTACGACCTTGCGGCCTATCTCGACCAACTGGCCGACGGCCTGCCGCTGGGCGTGCGTCAGCGCCTCTCGCTGGCGGTGGCGGTGCTGCACAAGCCCGACGTGCTGATCCTCGACGAGCCCACCTCCGGCGTCGATCCCATCGCCCGCGACAATTTCTGGAACCACCTTCAGCGGCTGTCGCGCGACGACAAGGTGACCATCTTCATCTCCACCCATTTCATGGCGGAAGCGGCGCGCTGCGACCGCATCTCCTTCATGCATGCGGGCAAGGTGATCGCCACCGGCACACCGGCGGCGTTGCAGGCGGAGAAGCAGGCGGCCAGCCTGGAAGAGGCGTTCATCGCTTATATGGAGGCAGGCGGGCGGACCACCGCCGCCGCGCCGCGCCTGCCGCCCTCGCCCGAGGGCGCCGGCACCACCCGGCGCGGCTTCTCCGTGCGCCGGCTCGGGGCCTATGCGGGGCGGGAGGCCACGGAATTGCGCCGCGACCCCGTGCGCCTGGCCTTCGCCCTGCTGGGCACCGCGCTGCTGATGCTGATCTTCGGCTATGGCATCACGCTGGACGTGGACCATGTGCGCTTCTCGGTGCTGGACCGCGACCAGAGCCCGGAGAGCCGGGCCTATGTGGATGCCTATGCCCATTCCTCCTATTTCCAGCAGGAAGCTCCCCTCGCCGACCCCGCCGCTCTTGATCGGGCACTCAAGGCCAATGACATCGCCTTCGCCATCGAGATCCCGCCGCAGTTCGGCGCCGATCTGCGCTCCGGGCGCGCCACCGAGGTTCTGGTGACCGTGGATGGCGCCATGCCGTTCCGGGCCGAGACCATCGAGGGCTATGTCCAGGGGGCGCACACCCAATTTCTCACCGAAGCCGCGGCCGCCGCCGGGCAGGCCACCACCAGCGCCTCCAATCTGGTGATGCGCTATCGCTACAATCAGGCCTTCCGCAGCCTGGATGCCATGGTGCCGGCCACCATCGCCTTGATGCTGGTGTTCATCCCGGCGGTGCTGACCGCGCTGGGCGTGGTGACGGAGAAGGAACTGGGTTCCATCACCAATCTCTATGTCACCCCGGTGACCAAGCTGGAGTTCCTGCTGGGCAAGCAACTGCCTTATGTGGGGCTGGCCTGCTTCAACTATCTGCTCATGGTGATCATGGCGCTGGTGGTGTTCCAGGTGCCGCTGAAGGGCAGCTTTCTCGGGCTGAGCGTGGCGGCGCTGGGCTATGTGCTCGGCACCACGGCGCTGGGCCTGGTCTTTTCCACCGTCACCCGCACCCAGGTCTCGGCGCTGTTCGCCACCGCGCTCGCCACCATGATGCCGGCAACGCAATTTTCCGGCATGCTCCAGCCGGTGGCGACCCTGGAGGGCGGCGCTTATGTGCTGGGAACGCTGTTTCCCACCACCTATTTCCTGCGCGCCAGCGTCGGCGCCTTCACCAAGGGCCTGAGTTTTTCCGAGCTGATGCCGTTCGCGCTCGCCTGCCTGGCCTTCTGGCCGGGGCTGTTGCTGCTGGCTTATCTCCTGCTCAAGAAGCAGGAGGCCTGAGATGGGACATGCCCTCCTGCCCCTGATCCGCAAGGAACTCATCAGCCTGTGGCGTGACCGCGCCATGCTGGTGTTCGTGCTCTACGCCTTCACCTTGGCCATCTATATGCAGGCCAATGGCATGAAGCACGATCTCAACCGCGCCGCCGTAGGCGTGGTGGATGAGGACAATTCCGCTCTCTCCCACGCCATCACCGATGCCTTGCTGCCGCCGCGCTTCCAGGCGGCGGTGGCGCTGGCGCCCGGCGCCGTGGACCCGGCCATGGACGCGGCGCGCTACACCTTCGTGCTCGACTTTCCCCCCAACTTCCAGGCGGATGTGCTGGCCGGGCGTTCCCCTGATGTGCAACTGCTCATCGACGCAACGGCACTGATGCAGGCGGGGCTGGGCGGCAATGACATCGCCGCCATCTTCGCCCAGGAGGTGGCCCGCTTCCTTGGCCGCGAGGGTGATGCCGCGACGGCGGTGGAGCTGAAGATCCGCGCCGCCTTCAACCAGACGCTGGAATCTTCCTGGTTCAGCGGCACCATGGGCCTGATCAACAACATCACCATGCTCTCGGTGCTGCTGGCGGGGGCGGCGCTGATCCGCGAGCGCGAGCACGGCACGCTGGAGCATGTGCTGACCCTGCCGGTGCGGCCCTCGCAGATCATGCTGGCCAAGATCATCGCCAATGGCGCGGTGATCCTGGGGATGACCGCGCTGGCGGTTCTGGCGGTGCTCCAGGGCTATATGGGCATGCGGATCGCCGGCTCGGTGCCGCTGTTCCTGGCTGGCGCCGGGCTCTATCTGTTCTTCTGCGCCTCGCTGGGCATTTTTCTCGGCACGCTGTCCAATTCCATGCCGCAGTTCGGGCTCTTGTTCATCCTCACCATATTGCCCATGAACCTGCTCTCGGGCGGCTTCACGCCGCTGGAGAGCATGCCGGTGTGGATGCAATATGCGGTGCAGGTCTCGCCCTCCACCCATTTCGTCGCCTTCGCCCAGGCCATTCTGTATCGCGGGGCGGGGCTGGACGTGGTGTGGCCGCGCTTTGCGGCAACGCTCGGCATCGGCGGCGCGTTCTTCGCCTTCGCTCTGGTGCGGTTCAGGGGCTTCCTGGCCGCGCAGCAGTGATCAGGCGCCGAACCGGCGGCCCGCTTCCAGCGCCAGGCCGGTGCCCACCGAGCCGAACGTATCGCCATCCACCACCCGCGCCGCCGGCAGGCAGGCGAGGATGGCGCTGCGCACATGGGCGAGGCGCGTGGAGCCGCCGGTGAGGAACACCGCGTCGATGTCGGAGGCGGTCAGCCCCGCCTGGGCGAGGCAGATGTCCACGCGCTGGGCGATGCGGCGGGCGAGTGTGGCGGTGTGGTCTTCCAGGCCCGCCCGATCCAGTTCCGCCTCCAGCTCCGCTTCCACCTCGGACAAATCGAGCCGCGCCCGGCCCTCTTCCGCCAAGGCGATCTTGGCGCCCTCGGTGGCGATGGCCAGCGTATGGCCGCGCTGTTCCTCGATCACCTTGATCAGCCGCTCCAGCAGCGCGGGATGGGCGGCCTCGCGGCGCACCTCGACGATCTCGCGCACGGTCTTGGCGGTATAGAGCCGGTTGATGGCCGACCAGGTGGCCAGATCGAAATAATAGCCCGAGGGCACGTCGCGATCGGCCTGCTTCATCGGGCTGCGATAGCCCAAGAGCGGCATCACCACGCCCAAGGAGAGCTGGCGGTCGAAATCGGTGCCGCCGATGCGCACGCCGTCATTGGCGAGAATATCGTCGGCGCGATCGGGCCGCGCGCGGCGGTCCGGCCCCAGCCGGACGATGGAAAAGTCCGAGGTGCCGCCGCCGATGTCGGCGATCAGCGCCAGTTCCTCGTGGGCTACCTGCTGCTCATAATCCAGCGCCGCGGCAATGGGCTCGAACTGAAAGGCGATCTCCGAGAATCCGGCGGCGCGGGCGACGCCTTCCAACGCCTCCTGCGCCTTGGCATTGCCGGCGGCATCGTCATCCACGAAGAACACCGGGCGGCCCATCACCACCTGCGTCAGCGCCACGCCGCGATCGGCCTCGGCGCGGGTTTTCACCGTGGTGACGAAATCACCGATCACCTCCCGGAACGGGATGCGGCGGCGGCCGACATTGGTGGTCTCGTCAATCAGCGCGGTGCCGAGCACGGATTTCAGCGCCCGCATCAGCCGGCCATCCTCGCCCTCCACATAAGCGCGCACGGCATCGCGGCCGATCCGGGCGATGCCGGTGCGGTCGTAGAAGACGGCGCTGGGCACCGTGGTCTTGTCACCTTCCAGCGCCGCCAGCACGGGGCCGGCGCGGCCCGGCAGGCCGAGCGTGGTGTTGGAGGTGCCGAAATCAAGGCCGCAGGCCGCCATGGGGGATCTCCGAAGGGGCGGCTTGTTACGCGCTCGCAGGCGCGAGAGCAAGGTGTGCAATGCAAAATCCTGCCGCCAGCCGGCACCCTCGGGCGGCCGCGGCCTTAAGCCCGGCAAAGGCCCGCAGCGATATGCATACATGAGCCGGTAATAGGCGCTATTTTGCCTATATTTTCATCTTATGCGTTTGTGTCGGGCACCAGCGCGCCCCACCCTCGGCCGGGACATCTTGAAATCCTGTCATTTCGGCTTGGCACGCGGCTTGCTTCATAGACACCAGAGTTGGTGGCTAGGGTTCCGGCGTCGCGTGCGGCGTGCTGGTCCGAGAGCTGCCACCGATCCGGGAGACATCCGGATCGGGTGCACGGCGGGATAAAAGCCCGGGAGACCTCGGTGGCCAAGGAATTGGCGGCACTCGGGTATCCGCCAATTCCCCAACGTTCAACGCAACCAGACGTTCGACGCAAGGGGAACAGAATGCGCGCTACGCTTTCCAGTCTCGTCACATCCGTT
>CALRNP020000203.1:0-10520 GCA_943369575.1 Azorhizobium sp. AG788
GGGCGGCCAAGACGGGTCAGTGCCCGCCGCCGTTGGCGCGCTTGGCGCGGCGGGAGAGCATGTTCAGCCCCTCCACGCCGGCCGAGAAGGCCATGGCGGCGTAGATATAGCCCTTGGGCACATGGGCGCCGAACCCTTCCGCGATCAGCGTCATGCCGATCATGATCAGGAAGCCCAGGGCCAGCATCACCACGGTGGGGTTGTGCTCGATGAAGCGGGCCAAAGGATCCGCCGCCAGCAGCATGGTCAGCACCGCCACCACCACCGCGATCACCATGATCGGGATGTGTTCGGTCATGCCCACGGCGGTGATGATGCTGTCGATGGAGAACACCAGGTCCAGCATCAGGATCTGCACGATGGCGGCGGAAAAGGTGATGGTCACCTTGGCGCCTTCGAACATGTCGCCGCCGGGAGTGGGGTCGACATTGTGATGGATTTCCTTGGTGGCCTTCCACACCAGGAACAGGCCGCCGGCGATCAGGATCATGTCGCGCCAGGAGAAACCGTGGCCAAACACCGTGAACACCGGCGTGGTGAGCTGCACGATGATCGCCACCGTGCTCAACAGGCCCAGGCGCAGGATCAGCGCCAGGCCGATGCCGATACGGCGGCCGCGCGCGCGCTGGTCCGGCGGCAATTTGTTGGTGAGGATGGAGATGAACACCAGATTGTCGATACCCAGCACCACTTCCATCGCCACCAATGTGACGAGCGCCACCCAGGCTGCGGGGTCGGACGCAAGTTGCACCAGATAGTCCATCGGTCTCTCTCTTTAGGCCGGAGATCCGCGTAGCGGCGCCGGCAGGGGAAGGGATGCGCGCAGGGCGCGGACGAAAACCGCCGACGCCATGGGCTTCGGACGGGACAATGCGGGCGGGATCCGCCGGCTCAGATCAAGGACGGTAGCATTGCGCGGGCGAGGCGGGAAATCCGCGCCAGGGCGACCAAACGGACGGGCCCGCGCCGGGCTTGCGGTTCCGGGCATCAGGGGCGCCGGAGGGCGCGCCAGTCCGTGGCCGCAAGAAAATCCCGGGCGCACAGGGCACGCCCGGGAGAATATTGGATCAGGCTTCCTGGATCGCCGAGAGCTTCCACGGCGCGCCACGGGGTCGGATGAAGGTCCAGATTTCCGTGCTCTGGCTCGGCACGTCGCTGGACCCCGGCGCCAGGGCGCCGGTCTGGCGGTCACGCATGGTGTCGCGCGCCTCGTAGCGCATGGCCACCGTGGCATATTCCAGCGCGCCTTCGCGCCAGGCTTCCGAAAGGTCGCCCTGCAGCAGCTTGACGTCGCTCACCTGATTGCGCAGCCCACGCTCCGCATTGGCGCGCATTTCTTCCTCCAGATAGCCGAGCACTTCCGGCGTCACCAGATTGGCGAGGGCCGCGCGATCCTCACGGCTGAAGGCCGCCTGGACATCGCCCAAGGTCTTCTCGAAGGCATCGAAGTCCGCGGGCTTGATGCCCAGTTCGTCCTTCACCCGCGGCGGGGCATTGACCGGAGCCGGTCCACGGCCGCCGCCCAACCCGCCCAGGGCACCGCCGAGACCACCCATGCCGCCCGCATTGGGGGCGCCACCGGCGTTGCCGCCGAACAGGCCGCCCTGGCTATCGCGCGCCATCGGGCCACCAGCCGGGGCCGGCTGACGGCGATTGGCGAAGAAGCGCAGCGCCAGCATCACCACGCCGGCGAGCAGCGCGGCTTGCAGGATCAGGCCCAGGAAGCCCGAGAGGCCGCCCAGACCGCCGCCGAACAGCATGCCCACGAGGCCGCCGATCAACAGGCCGCGCATGAGATTGCCGGCGAAGCCGCCGCCAAACAGGCCGCCGCTGCGGGCCGCGGCCGTGGAGGTGGCGCCCTGCTGATTATAAGGCGTGGTCGAGCGCTGGATCGGCGCGCTGGCGCTCGGGGCGGTGTTGGTGCTGGAGGGCGCCTGATAGGTGCGCGAGCCACGGCTGCCGAAGCTGCCGCCCTGGCGCGCATCCGCCGCATCCAACACCGGCAGCGTCATGGCTGCGCCGAGCGCCACGACCGCGACTAACCCAGACAGACGCTTGAAAACACTCATGTTCATCCTCGATCGCGCACGAGCTGCGCAGCCCATACCCTTACGGCATGCGCGTTGGATATAGGGACCTGGCAAGGTGTTTGTCAGGGGCGTCGCCTGGATTTTTCTCAGCTTTCCGATCACCGATGCGTCAGGCCGGGTCCGCCCCCAGCGCCCGCAAGGCCGCGCGCGCCACTTCCACATCCTGAGCGCCGGTGCCGGAGCCGACGCCGATACCGCCCACGCAGATGCCGCCCATGAGGATCGGCAGCCCACCTTCCAGATTGGTGAGCCGGCCGCCGCTGGCGAGCGCCAGCTTCACTTCCAGTTCCGGCAGCAGCCGTGAGGTGGGCTGGCGATGCGAGGCAGCGCTGATGGCCTTGGACAAAGAGGTCTCCCGCGACAGCAGCTTGGCGCCATCCATGCGCACGAAAGCCAGCAAATTGCCGCCGTCATCCACGATCGAGATATTCTGCGGCACGCCCAATTCATGCGCCTTGGCCACCGCGGCGCCCAAGGCGGTAATGGCGCCCACATGGGTGAGTTTGGCGGTGGAGCGGGTGTAATCGTTCAAGCGGGCCTCCCTGAAATGACGTCCTTGGCCGGCACGGGCCCACCCACGACTCAGAGCGCAGGCGGACGAGCGACAGCTTGTGCCGACGGCGGGACTATAGAGGTGAAGTGGCCGGTTTGCGCAACAGCGGGCCACGCCCGGCAACAGAGCAGATGCGCTTTATCGCGCGCACAGATGCTTGATGTTCAGCGCCTCCGGCCACGGGCAATCTATTCAATGGATCAGTATTTATGATGCAATGCTGAAATTATTCAACGTTATCGCAACAACATATTTTATCACATCGCATTACGACCTATAAGGGCTGCAGAGAAACGCTGAGACCTCGACGCATGACCTATTCCATAGCTGCAAGATGCTCCAGAACCGGCGCCTTCGGCATCGCCATCACCTCGTCCAGCATCTGCGTGGCCAGCCGCTGCGCGTGGGTCGGACCCTTGGGTCTGGTCACGACACAGAATATCACCGATCCCTCCCTCGGCCCCTGCGGTCTTGGCCTGCTGCGCCAGGGCCTGGGCGCCAAGGCGGTGCGCGACCTTCTGTTGGCCGGCACGCCGGAGCCCGCCTATCGGCAGGTCAGCGTCATCGACCGCTATGGCCAGGTGGCCTGGCATTCGGGCGAGCACGCCTTGCCTTTGGTGAGCGTGGCCGAAGGCCCCGCCAGCCTGGCGCTGGGCAATCTGCTGGCCAACCCCGAGGTGCCCGCCGCCATGCTGGCGGCTTTTGCCGCCGATGAGACGCTGCCATTGGCCGAGCGCCTGCTGCGCGGCCTGGAGGCGGGGCTGGCGGCCGGCGGCGAAACCGACGACGAGCATGCCGCCGGCCTGCACGTGGCCCAGACCTATGACTGGCCGGTGGTGGACCTGCGGGTGGACTGGCACGAGGCGCCCATCGCCGAACTGCGCCGGCTCTGGACGCTCTATGCGCCCCAGCAGGCGGCCTATGAGGCCCGCGCCCGCGTTCCCTCGGTGGCCCCCGCCTTCTGAGCCCATCACCCTTCCGGCGGAAAGGCGATGCCGCCGCCGGAGGCCGGGATCACGCTAACGGGCTGCCCCACCGGCCAGCGCGCCGGCGCCTCGGTGCCCGGCACCCGCACCAGCAGGCGCCCGCCGGTGGCAGCGGGACTGTCGATCACCACATCCACATGGGAACCTTGGTAGACATGGGCGGCGATGGTGCCCGGCACGCCGGACCCCACCTCGCCGATGGTCAATGCATCGGGACGCACGAACAGGTCCACCGGAGTGCCAGGGGCGAGGCCCTCGACAGTCTGGACTGGCACCGCCACCCGCAGCGCGCCTAGCAGCACGGTCGCCTGGTCGCCCAGCCGCCGCTCCAGGCGCGCGGGCAACACATTGATATCGCCCACGAAACCAGCGACGAAGCGATCGGTGGGACGGCGATAGATTTCGTCCGGCGTGCCCACCTGGCGGATGCGCCCGGCCGACATCACGGCGATGCGGTCCGACATGGACAATGCCTCGCCCTGGTCGTGGGTGACGAAGATGGTGGTCACCCCTAGTCGGCGCTGGATCTCCTTCAGTTCCACCTGCATGGAGCCGCGCAAATTCTTGTCCAGGGCCGAAAACGGCTCATCCAGCAGCAGCAGCTTGGGCCGGATCACCAAGGCGCGAGCCAAGGCGACGCGCTGCTGCTGGCCGCCGGACAGTTCCTTCGGCTTGCGGTGGCCGAAGTCGGACAGCTTAACCAAAGCCAGCATATCCGCCACCCGCGCGGCGATTTCTGCCTTTTGAACGCCGCGGGCGGCAAGTCCATAGCCCACATTCTTGGCGACGCTCATATGCGGGAACAGCGCGTAGTTCTGGAACACCACCCCGATCTCGCGGGCATAGGGCGGGGTCTCGGTCATCAACTGGCCGTCGACGAAGATCTCGCCGCCGTCGCTCTCCAGGAAGCCGGCCAGCAGGTTCAAAAGCGTGGTCTTGCCGCAGCCGGAGGGGCCCAGCAGGGTCATGAAGGTGCCCTGCTCGATCTTCAGCCACGCCTCATGCAAGGCGGTGAAGGCGCCGAAGCGCTTGGTGACGCCGTCGATCTGCACCCCGACGGTGCCGGGGGCGGGCGCGGGGGCGCCGGGGGGAATGCGTTCAGCGGGCATGCTCAACGTTCAGCACCTTTCCGAGGCCGAGGAATGCGTTGGCGATCGTCAAAAGCGTTGCCGTCACAACGATATAGACCACGGACAGCGCGGCCAGCGTCGGGTCGGCATATTCGCGGACATAATTATACATGGCCACCGGCAGGGTCTGGGTGGCCTGGGCGGTGACGAACAGCGAGGCGGTGAATTCGTTGAACGACAGGATGGCGGCAAACAGCCAGCCGGACACCAGCCCCGGCAGCAGCAAAGGCAAGGTCACCGTGACCAGCGCCCGCCCCGGCCGGGCGCCGAGGCTGGCGGCGGCCAGTTCCAGCCGGCTGTCCAGATTGCGCAGGGAGACATAGACCGAGCGCATGACGAAGGGGAGCACCAGCACCACATGGGTGAGGATCACCACCGCGAAGCTGCGGTTGGCCTGGATCTGCGCCGCCAGGATCAGAAAGCCCAGCCCAATGGTGAAATGCGGGATCACCAGAGGTGAGACCAGTATCCCCTCCAGTGTCCGCTTGGCGCGGAACGTATAGCGGTCCAAAGCGAAGGCAAACCCAGTGCCGATCACCAAGGCGATGGTGGAGGCGAAGGCGGTCACGATCAGGCCGTTCTGGAAGCCGAGCGCGAAATCCTTGTAGGAGAAGGCCCGGTAGAACCAGCGCAAAGAATAGCCGGTAGGCGGGAAGGTGAGGATCGCCTTGTCGTTAAAGGCCGACAGCGTCACCACGAAGGCCGGCAGGATGATGAACGCCACCACCAGAGCCACGAACAAGCGCGCCGTCCAGGTGATCAGGCGGTGGGAGAGCGGCCGGCGCATCAGTGGGCTCCCAGGCGTTCAAGCGGCTTCAAGGCGGCCCGCGCCAGGGCCAGAACCGCGACCGTGAGGGCCAGAGCGGTGACCGAAAGCGCCGCCGCGAACGGGAAGTTGAAAGACGAAAAACCCAATTGATAGATGAGGGTAGACACCATCGGCACCCGCCCGCCGCCGATCATCTGCGGCGTGGCGAAGGCGGAGAACGTCCAGGCGAAGGCGGTGGTCACCCCGGCGACGATGCCGGGCATGGAGAGCGGCAAGGTCACGGTCAGGAAGGTGCGGACCGGCCCGGCGCCAAGGCTGGTGGCGGCTTTTTCATAGTCCAGATCCACATGGGACAGGGCCGCGGCCAGCATGATGACCATCACCGGCAGGGTCACATGCACCAAAGCCACCACCACGCCGAAGGTGGTGAACATCATCTGCACCGGACGGTCGACGATGTGTAAACCGAGCAAAATCGAATTGATGAACCCGGAATTCCCCAAAACGATGATCCACGAATAGGTGCGCACCACTTCGCCTAAGAACATGGGGGTGAGTGCCGTCACCAACAGGAAGGATTTCAAGGCGATGGAGCGGGATCGCACAATGGCGTAGGCCAGCGGATACGCGACAATCAGCGTCGCCAGCGCCGTCATGAGACAGATGGAAACCGTCTGTAGGAACACATCCGCATATAAAGGCCGAAGCATCGCCGTGAAATTGGCTAAGGTGAACCCGCCCGGCTCCATGGATCCGGGCACGAAGGCGCGGAAGGCGAACTGCAGGATGGCCGCCATCGCCGCCACCAGCGCGCCGGCGGCCAGCATGGCGGGGGAGACGAACAGGGCCAGGAACGGGCGTGTCTTCATGGGGCCGCCTGCGGAAGAAGGAGGCCGGCGGCGCCGCGCAGCCAGGGGGAAGCCGGGTATCGCGGTGCCGCCGGGGCGCCCGGCCGGATCACCGGCCGGGCAAGGGCGATGGTGAGCTGAGACTCACTTACCCATCAGGTCATTTGCCCATCATGTTCTCGGCGAACCACTTGCGCCATTCGGCGGTCTTCTCGGCCCGCAGCTTGGGGTCGATGACGATCTGCTTCGACCACTGGTCGGCGGTGGTGAGCACGCCGGGCAGCTTGGCGATCTCCGGGTCCACCTTGGCATTGGTCACCGTGGGCGAGCCCTTCTTCAGCTTGGCGATCTCACCCTGCACCGCCGGATCGAGGGCGATGTTGATGAACTTGTAAGCTAGCGCCTGCTGCTTGGAGCCGGCCATGATCGCCACCGTGTCCACGCCCAGCACGCCGCCCTCCTTGGGGGTGGCCACCGTGATCGGCACGCCCTGGCCGATCATGTAATAAGCGTTCATGGACAGCATGATCTGCACCGGGGTCTCGCCGGTGGCGATCAGCTGCTGCGAATTGGCGTCATTGGTATAGAAGGCCTTGAAATTGGGCTTCAGCGCCAGCAGCTTCTGCTCGCCCTTCTGCCAGTCCGCCGGGCTGCCGCCGGACAAGAGCGCCGACACCGCGATGATGTGGCTGGGGTCGAAATCGGGTGCCGCCAGCATGCCCTTCAGCGCCGGGTTCCACAGATCGCCCCAGCTGTCGAAGGTCACGCCCTTCGGGGTCAGATCGGCGCGATAGCCGATGGTATAGACATAGCCCCAGGTGCCGATGTGATAGGGACTGACCTTGGCCTGCGCCACCAGATTGGCGGCATTGGGGATCTTGGTCTCGTCCAGCTTCTCGAACAGATTGTCGCCGGCATAAAGCCAGCCCACGTGCGAGGTGGTGAAGGTGATGTCGCTTTCCGGCGCGCCCTTGGCGAGCTTGGCCTTGTTCAGCCGATCAATGGTGCCGCCGGTGATATATTCCACCTCGACGCCGGTCTCGGCGGTGAACTTCTTGCCGATGGTATCGGCGATCAGATCGCGAAAGCTGCCGCCCCAGGTGCTCACCACCAGCTTGTCGGCGGCCTGCGCCGGCGCGGACAGCAGCGCCGCCATCACCGCACCTGCGGCGATCAAAGAGGTCTTCATATCCCGTTCTCCTTCTGGAGCCACCTTTTCGGCAGCATTATCTTTTGGAAGATAAGCAGATGTTCATGGTGCGATGCAAGCATACAATTGATGTATCGCAATATTTTTGGATGTAAAGATGCCTAAAATGAACGCAAATACACTCCAGATCACGCATGACCCGAAGTTAACGACCTCGTTTTATTCTACCCGCGCGGACAACATACCCAAATTCATCATGCCCGGCCTTGTGCCGGGCATCCACGCCGAGCCGACCGTACGACGGCGGAGACCGTCAGCAAGCGGCGCCGCGTGGATGGCCGGGACAAGCCCGGCCATGACGACCATCGCCCCATGTGTGTCACCGCCCGCGCTTTTGCCGCGCGCGGGGCAAAACCTCACGCCCGCTCGGCCGGGATCTCGGCGATGATGTCGATCTCCATCAGATATTCCGGCTTGGCCAGGCCCTGGACGATGAGGCCGGTGGAGACCGGGAACACCCCCTTCAGCCACTGGCCCACCACCCGATACACCGGCTCGCGATAGGCGCGGTCGGTGATGTAGATGACGATCTTGACCACGTCTTCGAGCTGGGCGCCGGCCTCTTCCAGCAGCACCTTGGCGCAGCTCATGGCGTTTTCCGCCTGGGCGGCGGCGTCGCCAATGCCGACGATGGAGCCGTCCAGAGCCATGGCGGTCTGGCCGCGCAGATAGACGGTGTTGCCGGCGCGTACCGCCATGCACACGTCATTGTCGAGGCTCTGCTCGGGATAGGCCTGCTTGGTGTTGAACGGGCGAATGCGGGTGTGGGTCGGCACGGTCTCTCCTCAGGCCATCTGGAGGCGCCGGTAGGCGCGATTGGCATAGATCAGCGGTTCGGGTTCGGCGGGGGCCAGCGACAGCGCCAGCACCTCCCCGGCCACGATATGGTGGGTGCCGAAGGCAAACGTCGCCGCCAGCTTGCAGTCGAAGGTGATGAGCGCGCCGCGCAGCGCCGGGGCGCCGGTCTCCAGCACATCCCAATCGGCGCTGGCGAACTTGTCGGCCTTGAACGCCGGCACCTGCCCGGCGAAGGCATCGGAGACGCCGGACTGGTGATGGGCCAGCACATTGGCGGTGAACACGCCATTGGCCAGCAGAGCCGGCAGCGCGGTGGAATTGCCGTGCACGCACAGCACCACCGAGGGCGGCTCCATGGAGAGCGAAGACAAGGACGAGACGGTCAAGCCCGCCCGGCCCGCCGGCCCGTCGGTGGCGATCACCGCCACGCTGGAGGCCATGTTGCGCATGGCCTCCTTGAACAGGGCCGGGTCGAGGCCGCTCATTTCAGCGAACCCTTCACGGTGTCGGAGAGGCCGGCGGTCTTGCGCACGAAGTCCAGCGGGCCTTCGAAATCGAAATTCTTGTACACCGCCGCCAGATGGTTGAAGTGCGGCGCCTGGGCGAACTGGGCGAACGCCAGACGATGGCCGGCATAATCGGAAGAGACCAGATCGCGGGCGAAGGCCAGCAATTTGCGGCGATCCTCGGACTGCCAATTGTCGTTCAGGGTGTAGAACTTCTTCAGCCAGTCGCCGGAGCCCTCGCCCTCGAAGGCGGCGGCGCTGGGGGTGACGCAGATCTGGCCGCCGATGAGCTCGCGGGTGGCGTGCATCATGGTGGGTAGTTGCGAGCAGGCGAGCACGCGCCCCGCATAGAGCAGCGACTGGTTGGGCATCAGCAGCCCGGCCGGGCTCTTTTCCGCCAAAGCGATGGACGCCACCAGATGGGCGTTGATGCCCTCGCGATAGACCGCCAGATCCGCCAGCTTCTCCTGCACCGATTGCAGCCGGTCGAGGCCGGTCTGCTTGGCATTCCACAGCGCCGCGCCGATCATCATGTCGGCGTTGTAGAGCAGCCGCAGCACATAAGGGAAAGCCGAGTAGCGGTGCAAAGTGCTGCGCACGAATTGCGCCGCCTTGGTGTGGCGATAGAAGAAGACGTCTTCCCAGGGGATC
This sequence comes from Azorhizobium sp. AG788, assembly GCA_943369575.1. Lineage (GTDB taxonomy): Bacteria > Pseudomonadota > Alphaproteobacteria > Rhizobiales > Xanthobacteraceae > Azorhizobium. Next base: position 9,542 of record CALRNP020000203.1, read on the forward strand.
AGCACGTCATCGAACACCACCAGCGTATCCACCTCGTCATAGCGATTGGCGAGGGGATAATCGCGCGGGTCGGTCTTTCCGGCAAAGCCCGCGCGGCAGATGTGCTTCACGCCCGGCGCGCCCATCTTGACGATGCAGCCCAGCGCGTAGTCGCTTTCCTTCTCGTCGGTCCAGGCGCCGACCGTGGGCTTGAGATAGGCCTGGTCGGCATAAGCGGCGGCGGTCTCGTATTTGGCGCCGCGGATGATGAGGCCGGCGTCGGTCTCCTTGGTGACATGCACCATCATGTCCGGGTCGCGCTCGGAAATGTGCCGCGAGCGGTCGCCCTTGGGATCGGTATTGGCGGAGACGTGGAAGGGGTCTTCCTCCACCACCCGCTTGATATGATTGTCGATATTGGCGGCGAAGCGCGGATCGATCTCGGCCAGGATGTCGCGACCGTCCTGGAGCGACCACATCTCGCCGATGGTCTCGTCGCCGACGCGGGTGACGACGCCGCCCACATCCTTCAGCAGGATGTCCACGCCCTTCCACTTGTCGTGCCAGTCCTGCTGGCTGGTGGGCGGGCGGTGGAAGACGGAATGGACCGCATTGTCCTCCACATAGGTGAGCGGCGCCTTGGTCGCTTCCTCGTGGTGCAGGTCATACATGCGCGCCTTGATGTCCACGATGGGCTTGAAGGCGGCGTGGGTGGTGACGTCGGTGACGCGCTCGCCATCCATCCAGATTTCGCGCCCGTCGCGCAGTCCGTCCTTATAGGCGGCCCCGGTCCTGATCATGTCGCGCCTGCTCCAAAACTGGTCATGCTCAATCTTGTGGCAGCGGCATAAATCAGTAAAATACTTAAAACCGGGGGAGAGGATCGGGTTTCTTGATGCAGATCAAAGCGGGCGCGCGGCGCCTTGGATTGACTAGAGAATTAGCCTCCCTCCATTCGCGATCCGACTCCACGCGACATCAGAGCTCGTCATGGCCGGGC
>CALRNP020000204.1:0-10399 GCA_943369575.1 Azorhizobium sp. AG788
GGGATCCTTGACGTTGTAATAGGGGCTCTTCTTGGCCAGTTCCTCCAGTGCGGCGATGCGCTCGCGCGCCATGGGGTGGCTGAGCAGATAGGGATCGATGCGCTGGCTGAGGAAAAGCTGGTCGTTCTGGAAGCGCTCGAACGTCTCCAGCATGCCCTTGGCGGACTGGTGGGTGGCGTTGAGATAGGTCACCGCCGAGCGGTCGGCCGCCTGTTCCTCGCTGCGCTGATAGGCCAGCAGCGAGCGGCGGATCATCTCCTGCGGCGCCATCACCGCGCCCGCCGCCGCATTGCCGATATTGGCGCCGCTGGCGCCGCCGGCTGCCCCCGCCGCCACTCCGGCGCCGGCCGCCAGCATGGCGACGATGGCCATGGTCTGGGCGCCGGCGATTTGCTCGCGGCGCCGGGCCAGATGGCCGCCGGCAATGTGGCCGGTCTCATGGGCCAGCACGCCGATGATCTGGTTGGGCACGGTGGAATCCACCAAGGCGCCGGTATTGATGAAGATCCGCCGCCCGTCCGCCACGAAGGCGTTGAAGGCGGGATCGTTGATCAGCACCACTTCCACATTCTGCTGGGCGAGGCCGGCGGCCTTGAGGATCGGCCGGGTGTAATCCCGCAGCAAATTCTCGATCTCGGTATCGCGGATCACCTGCGGGCCGCGTCCCGGCCCGGACTGCGCCAGGGCCGGCGTGAGGGCCAGATGGCAGGCGGCCACCATCGTCAGCACGGCACCGAGGGCCGATGCCGCACGACGCAGCAAGGGAACGGCAGGCGCGGCGATCATAACGAGCAGTCACTCCCCCCACATGATGTCGGCGCCGGATCCCAGGCCGGCGGCGGAATGGCCCCTTGGCGATCCCCCCGCATTGGGCTAGCACGCCCTGCGGTCACAGGTCACGCGATGGCGTTGCATTTGGTTGCATGCGCGCGTCAGTTGCGTGCGGCAAGGTCCTGGATGGACCCGGACGCGGACCGAAGTGAGCCCCACGCTCATGGTCGGCACACCTGCTTCCCCAAGGTGGGCCTGATCTCTACCCACAGCGGGAATGCGGCGGCAAGACGGCGTGACGCTCCGGCATCCGGGGCTGACGCGCCTTTACCGATCACGAAAGCGACGTCCGATGATTTTGCGCCCCGACCTGTCCAGCCTTGTGCCCGCCTCCCGCCGCAGCGATGTGGCGCCGTTCATCGTCATGGACGTGATGGACCACGCGGCGCGGCTGGAGGCCGAGGGGGCGCAGGTGATCCATCTGGAGGTGGGCCAGCCGGCGGCGCCAGCGCCGCTCACCGCCCGCCGCGCCGCCGCTGCCGCTTTGGAGCGCGGGCAGGTGGGCTATACGGCAGCGCTGGGCATTCCCTCGCTGCGGGCGCGGATCGCCCGCCACTATAAGGACACCCACGGCCTGGAGCTGGACCCGGAACGGGTGGTGGTAACCAACGGCTCGTCCGGCGGCTTCATCCTGGCGTTCCTGGCGCTGTTCGAGCCCGGCGACCGGGTGGCCATCGCCGCGCCGGGCTATCCGCCCTATCGCCATGTGCTTTCGGCGCTGGGCTGCGAGCCGGTGCTGATCGAGACCCGCGCCGAAGACCGATTCGCCATCACGCCGGAGACCCTGCGCGCCGCCCATGCGGAAAAGCCGCTGAAGGGCGTGCTGGTGGCCAGCCCCGCCAATCCCACCGGCACCATGATGGACCGGGCGGCCTTGAGCGCGCTCTACGCCGCTTCGAAGGAGATGGGCCTGCGCTTCGTCTCCGACGAGATCTACCACGGGCTCGACTATGCCTTTCCGGCGGTGAGCGCGGCCGAGGTGGCCGACGACGTGCTGGTGATCAATTCCTTCTCCAAATACTTCTGCATGACCGGCTGGCGCGTGGGCTGGATGGTGGTGCCGCCCGGCATGTCGCGCACCATGGAGCGCTTGCAGCAGAACTTCTCCATCTCGGTGCCGACGCTCTCGCAAGTGGCGGCGGAAGCCGCGTTCGACGGCACCGAGGAGATGGATGCGGTCAAGCGCGGCTATGAGGAGAACCGCCGCATTCTCAGCGCGGGGCTCCCGACCATCGGGCTGGAGCACTTCCTGCCGGCGGATGGGGCCTTCTATCTCTATGCGGATGTCTCCCGCTTCACCGGCGATTCTCACGCCTTCGCCATCCGCCTCTTGGACAGCGCCCATGTGGCGGCAACGCCGGGGGTGGATTTCGATCCGTTCCGCGGCAAGCAGTTCCTGCGCCTGTCCTATGCCGGTTCCCCCGCGCACATGCGCGAGGCGGTGACCCGCATCGGCGCCTTCCTTGCCAAGGAGTAGTTCCTCTCCGCCGGGCGTGCGGACGTAAAACTCCCCGGTTGCGACTTTCCGGCGCACCCCTCACACTCCGTCCCATAAAAAAAAGTGGGATGGAAACGAAGGGGTCGATTCATGTTGGCACTTTTGCTGATTGTCGCCTGCGGACTTTTCGCCGTGGGATATGGGGTGTGGGCCGGGCGGGCGGTCATGGCCGCCGATCCCGGAACCGCCCGGATGCAGGAAATCGCCGCCGCCATCGCCGAGGGCGCGCAGGCCTATCTCAAGCGGCAATACACCACCATCGGCATTGTCGGCGTGGTGATCTTCATCATCGTCGGGCTGCTACTGGGCTGGCTGGTGGCGATCGGCTTTGCTATCGGCGCCATCCTCTCGGCCTTGGCCGGCTTCATCGGCATGAACGTGTCCGTGCGCGCCAATGTGCGCACCGCCCAGGCGGCCACCAAGTCGCTGGCGGGTGGGCTGGACATCGCCTTCAAGGCCGGCGCGGTGACCGGCCTGCTGGTGGCGGGCCTCGCGCTGCTGGGGGTGACGGTCTATTTCGCCGTGCTGACCCGGACGCTCGGCTATGCGGTCACCGACCGCACCGTGGTCGATGCGCTGGTGGCGCTGGGCTTCGGCGCCTCGCTGATTTCCATCTTCGCCCGTCTGGGCGGCGGCATCTTCACCAAGGGCGCCGACGTGGGCGGCGATCTGGTGGGCAAGGTGGAGGCGGGCATCCCCGAGGATGATCCGCGCAACCCGGCCACCATCGCCGACAATGTGGGCGATAACGTCGGCGATTGCGCCGGCATGGCGGCGGATCTGTTCGAGACCTATGTGGTGACCGTGGTGGCCACCATGGTGCTGGCGATCATCTTCTTCGCCGCCTCGCCGGCGGTGCTGAACGCGCTGATCCTCTATCCTTTGGCCATCGGCGGCGTGTGCATCCTCACCTCGGTGGCGGGCACCTTCTTCGTCAAACTGGGGCCGACCTCGTCCATCATGGGCGCGCTCTACAAGGGGCTGGGGGCCACCGCCGGCCTCTCGGTGTTCGCCCTCGCTTTGGTGACCTGGATGCTGCCGGGGTTCGGCCCGATCGCGGGCGCCACCTTCACCGGCACCGGCCTGTTCCTGGCCGGCGTGGTCGGGCTGGCGGTGACCGGGGCCATCGTGGTCATCACCGAATACTACACCGGCACCGGCTATCGCCCGGTGGTGTCCATCGCCCAGGCCTCGGTGACCGGGCACGGCACCAACATCATCCAGGGGCTGGCGATCTCGCTGGAATCCACCGCTTTGCCGACCTTGGTGATCATCGCCGGCATTCTGTGCGCCTACGGCCTCGCCGGCCTGTTCGGCATCGCCATTGCCGCCACCACCATGCTGGCCCTGGCGGGCATGGTGGTGGCGCTGGATGCGTTCGGTCCGGTCACCGACAATGCCGGCGGCATCGCCGAAATGGCCGGCCTGCCGCCGGAAGTGCGCCACTCCACCGATGCGCTGGACGCGGTGGGCAACACCACCAAGGCGGTGACCAAGGGCTATGCCATCGGTTCGGCCGGTCTCGGCGCTTTGGTGCTGTTCGCGGCCTATAATGCGGACCTGCGCTATTTCATCGCCCAGGCCCAGCCCGGCAGCTATTTCGCCGGGGTGCTGCCGAACTTCTCCCTGGAAAACCCCTATGTGGTGGTGGGCCTCCTGTTCGGCGGCCTGCTGCCGTTCCTGTTCGCCGCCATGGGCATGACCGCGGTGGGCCGGGCGGCGGGGGCCATCGTGGAAGAGGTGCGCCGGCAGTTCCGCGAGAAGCCGGGCATCATGGCCGGCACTGACAAGCCGGATTATTCCCGCGCCGTGGACATCCTCACCAAGGCGGCGATCAAGGAGATGATCATCCCCTCGCTGCTGCCGGTGCTGTCGCCCATCGTCTGCTATTTCGTCATCTATGCGGTGGCGGGCGGCGGGGTGGCCGGCAAATCGGCGGCCTTCTCCGCCGTGGGCGCCATGCTGCTGGGGGTGATCGTCACCGGCCTGTTCGTCGCCATCTCCATGACCTCCGGCGGCGGGGCGTGGGACAATGCCAAGAAATCGTTCGAGGACGGCTTCGTGGACAAGGACGGGGTGCGCCACTACAAGGGCTCGGATGCCCATAAGGCGTCGGTCACCGGCGACACGGTGGGTGATCCCTACAAGGACACGGCCGGTCCGGCGGTCAATCCCATGATCAAGATCACCAACATCGTCGCGCTGCTGCTGCTGGCGGTGCTGGGGCATTGAGCGGGATGCGTTTCCGATTGCAGAATCTGAAGCGCGACCATATCTGAGACCTACGACACACCATGTGCGGCCCGCTTGCGATGCAGGTGGGCCGTGACGTGATCCCGAGGCGGGGGATAACCCGGCCTTTGTCATGCGGCGTAGCGGACGGGTTGCCGTCCTCGCGTGGCAGCCCGCCGCCCGACGCAGGGCGGTGGACTTTCATTGCGCGGCGCGATCGTGTACGAACCGCGCGAAATTGCGCGCCCGTTCCAAGCCGTCTGGCTTGTGGCCCGGCGCGAGGATGATGGAATTCATGCAGACCGTTCTGATCGTCATTCACCTGATGGTGGTGCTCGCCCTGATTGGCGTGGTGCTGATCCAGCGCTCCGAAGGCGGTGGCCTGGGCATCGGTGGCGGCGGCGGCGGGGGCGGCGGCTTCTTCACGGCGCGCGGCACCGCCAATGTCCTCACCCGTGCCACGGCGGTGCTGGCGGCGCTGTTCTTCATCACCAGCCTGTCGCTGACCATCCTGGCCGGCTGGGGCCGCACCCCGGCCTCCATCCTGGCGCCGACCAACGGCCCCTCGGGTCCGAGCGTCCCGCAGAGCACCGGCGGTTCCATTCTCGACCAGATCCGCCCGCAGGGCGCAGGGCAGGGTGCGCCCGCACCGGCCCCCGCCGCCCCGTCCGGCCCCCAGGTTCCGAAGTCGCAGTGATCGATACGCCGCGGCTGGCCGCGGCGTAAGGTTCTCCACAGGCGAGGCGATGCCCCAAAGGCATCGCTGCTCGCCGAATCGTGTTTGTGCGGAGTAAGGTCGAAGCCCATGGCGCGCTATATCTTCATCACCGGCGGCGTCGTGTCCTCCCTGGGCAAGGGCCTCGCCGCCGCAGCTCTTGGCGCGCTTTTGCAGGCGCGGGGATACACGGTCCGGCTGCGCAAGCTGGACCCCTATCTGAACGTCGATCCGGGCACCATGAGCCCGTATCAGCATGGCGAGGTGTTCGTCACCGACGACGGCGCCGAGACCGATCTCGATCTCGGTCATTACGAGCGCTTCACCGGCCATCCCGCCACCCGGCAGGACAACATCACCACCGGGCGCATCTATCAGGACATCCTCACCAAGGAACGGCGCGGCGACTATCTGGGCGCCACCATCCAGGTGATCCCGCACGTCACCAACGCCATCAAGGACTTCGTGCTGGACGGCAACGAGGGCTTCGATTTCGTGCTGATCGAAGTGGGCGGCACCGTGGGCGACATCGAGGGCCTGCCGTTCTTCGAGGCCACCCGCCAGCTCAAGAACGAGCTGCCGCGCAATCACGCCATCTTCATTCATCTGACCTTGATGCCCTTCATTCCCTCCGCCGGGGAACTGAAGACCAAGCCGACCCAGCATTCGGTCAAAGAGCTGCGCTCCATCGGCATCCAGCCGGACATCCTGCTGTGCCGGACCGATCGCGAGATCCCGCGCGAGGAGCGGCGCAAGCTGTCGCTGTTCTGCAACGTGCGCGAGAGCGCGGTGATCGAGGCGCGCGACGTCGACAATATCTACGCCGTGCCGTCCTCCTATCATGCGGAAGGGCTGGACACCGAGGTTCTGTCGGCCTTCGGCATTGAGCCGGCCCCGGCGCCCAATCTCCAGCGCTGGTCCAATATCGAGCAGCGGGTGCGCAATCCCGAGGGCGAAGTCACCATCGCCATCGTCGGCAAATATACCGGCCTCAAGGATGCCTATAAGTCGCTGATCGAGGCGCTGAACCACGGCGGCATCGCCAACAAGGTCAAGGTCAATCTCGACTGGATCGAGAGCGAGACCTTCGAGACCGAGGATCCGGCGCCGTTCCTGGAGCATGTGCACGGCATCCTGGTGCCCGGCGGCTTTGGCCAGCGTGGCGCCGAAGGCAAGATCAAGGCGGCTCAGTTCGCCCGCGAGCGGGCCGTGCCCTATTTCGGCATCTGCTTCGGCATGCAGATGGCGGTGATCGAGGCGGCGCGGAACCTGGCCAACATCAAGCGCGCCAATTCCACCGAGTTCGGCGAGACCTCCGAGCCGGTGGTGGGCCTGCTCACCGAATGGCTCAAGGGCAATGAGCTGGAGCGCCGCTCGGCGGCGGGCGATCTGGGCGGCACCATGCGGCTCGGCGCCTATCTGGCGCAATTGACCGAAGGCAGCCGGGTGGCTTCCATCTATGGCGGCTGTGAAATCTCCGAGCGCCATCGTCACCGTTACGAGGTGAACACCGCTTATAAGGAGCGGCTTGAGGATCACGGCATGCGGTTCTCCGGCATGTCGCCGGATGGCCTGCTGCCCGAGATCGTCGAATATGCCAACCATCCCTGGTTCATCGGTGTGCAGTTCCATCCGGAGCTGAAGTCCCGCCCGTTCCAGCCGCATCCTTTGTTCGCCTCCTTCATCGGGGCGGCCATCGAGCAGAGCCGGCTGGTCTGATACCGGCGCGATGAGACCGATGCATCGTGCCGGGGGATCAGCCCGAGCGGTGCTTGAGCGTTTCAAGGCGCTGATGCGTCAGCATCCGCGCCGCTTGGTATAAAGAAGGAAGAGTTGCATGCGTCGCGGCCTCGATCACGTCGTCCATCTGGTGCGGGATCTGGACGCGGCCGGCGAGGTCTATGACCTGCTGGGCTTCACCGTGGGCTCGCGCAACCAGCACCCCTGGGGTACCCACAACCGCATCGTGCAGATGCCGGGCTTTTTCATCGAGCTGCTTCAGGTGGCCGAGCCGGAGAAGATCCCAGAGGCCAGCGCCGGGCATTTCTCCTTCGGCGCCTTCAACCGCGATTTCCTCGCCCGCAATGGCGAGGGCCTGTCCATGCTGGCCTTGGAAGGCACCGATCCGGCCGCCGAGAAGGCCACCTTCGATGCCGCCGGCGTCGGCGGCTTCGACGTGTTCGATTTCGGCCGCACCGCCCGCCGTCCTGACGGCAGCGAGGTGGAGGTGGGCTTCTCCTTGGCCTTCGCCAGCGATCCGGCCTCGGCGGAAGCCGGCTTCTTCACCTGCACCCAGCGTCGGCCGGAGAATTTCTGGTCGCCGCAGATGCAGCGTCATCCCAACGGCGTCACCGGCGTCATCGGGGTGGTGATGGTGGCCGAAAGCCCGGTGGATCATCTCAGCTTCATCGATACGTTGTGCGATTGCACGCCGCGCCGGGCCAGCGATGCCTGGTATGTGGCCCAGACCCCGCGCGGCGCCATCGACCTCATGACGCCCGAGCTCTTCACCGAGCGCTTTGCGGTGCCCGCGCCCACGGGCGAGGGGCTCCGACTGGCCGCCATCCGCTTTGCCTCGCCGGGCGCGGCCGACCTGCGCCGCAGCCTGATGGCCCGCCGCATGGTGGAGGAGCAGATCCAGGGCATCGTGGTGGTGCCGCCGCGCGCCTGCATGGGCGCGGCCCTGGTGATCGAGCGGCCCGACGGCGCCGAGTGAGCGCGGCCCGGTCGATGCCTGAGGGCGACGGCCGGTGTTGGCCGCGCCATTGAATTTGGCCGATGCGGCCCCAGATGGAGGGGCCTGCTGATCCGCTGCGGCGGCCAGCGCCTGCCAGATCCGCGCGGACGACCGCGTGTGCTGTTCCAAACCCGGCGCGGACGACCCCGCCATGTGCGGAGTGCGATCCCATGGCTTGGATCATCCTGTTTGCCGCCGGCCTCATGGAAGTGGGCTGGGCCATCGGCATGAAGCAGTCTCACGGCTTCACCCGGCTGTGGCCCTCGGTGATCACCGTCGCCAGTATCGTCGTCAGCCTGTTCCTGCTGTCGCTCGCCATCAAGGACCTGCCGATCGGCACCGCTTATGCGGTTTGGTCCGGCATCGGCATGGTGGGGGTGGCGGTGGTGGGCATCGTGGTGTTCGGCGAATCCCTCGACCCGGTGCGCCTGGTCTCCATCGGCCTGATCGGCGCCGGCATCGTCGGCCTCAATCTGGCGGGCGGGCACTGAGGGGCGCTTCGGCGCTGCCTCCGTTGGTCATGCGCCGGCGCGTCCGCCCCAGCCCGCTGGGCGTGTCCCTCTCCACTCGTCATGCGCGGGCTTGTCCCGCGTATCCACGCCGGGCCGACGGCGCGGACCTCTCAAGACCGTACCAAGCGGCGCCCCGTGGATCCCCGGATCAAGTCCGGGGATGACGGTGCTCTGTTGGAGGGCAGGCGCGAGAGGTGGGCAGAGAATGGCGCGGGCCAAAACCGCCCGCGGCCGAGCTGGCGTTGGCGTCTCCCTCACCCCTCGTCATGCGCGGGCTTGTCCCGCGCATCCACGCCGGGCCGACGGTGCGGACCTTTCAAGGCTCTGCCCAGCGGCGCCCCGTGGATCCCCGGATCAAGTCCGGGGATGACGATGCTCTGTGGGAGCAGCGGCCGGCGACACGCGAAGGGAAAATGGCGCGTTCCCCGCCGCTCGTCATGCGCGGACTTGTCCCGCGTATCCACGCCGGGCCGACGGCGCGGACCTTTCAAGGCTCTGCCCAGCGGCGCCCCAGATCAAGCCCGGGGATGACGGCCTTCTGTTGGAGGGCGGCCACGCGAGACGGGGCGGGGTAGAGGCCCTCAATGACCGGCGGCCGCGCGAGCGGGCGCATGTCCTTTCCGGCGTCAGGCGCGGGGGTGTCCTGCGACGCCACGCGGTTCCTTATTGCCGGCGCTTTGGCTATGAAGCGTCCAACCGAAGGCTCCAGGAGAGACTATGTCCATGACCCCCGTTGACCCGCAGTCCGTGGTCGAGATGGGCACTGTCCGCATCGGCAATGCCCTGCCGCTGGCGCTGATCGCCGGCCCCTGCCAGATGGAAAGCCGCGCCCATGCGCTGGAGATGGCAACGGCGCTGAAGGAGATCGCCACCCGGCGCGGCATCGGCCTGATCTACAAATCCTCCTTCGACAAGGCCAACCGCACCTCGGTCAATGCCGCCCGCGGCATGGGGCTGGAGGCGGCGATGCCGGTGTTCGCGGAAATCCGTGAGAGCCTCGGGCTGCCGGTGCTCACCGACGTGCACGAGATCGATCAGTGCGACCCGGTGGGCGAGGTGGTGGACGTGCTCCAGATCCCGGCCTTCCTGTGCCGGCAGACCGACCTGCTGATCGCCGCCGCCCGCACCGGGCGGGTGGTGAATGTGAAGAAGGGCCAGTTCCTGGCGCCCTGGGACATGGCCAATGTGGTGGCCAAGCTCACCGGCGCCGGCAACGGCCAGGTGATGGTGACCGAGCGCGGCGTCTCGTTCGGCTACAATACTTTGGTCTCCGACATGCGGGCGCTGCCGATCCTGGCCCAGACCACCGGCTCGCCGGTGGTGTTCGATGCCACCCATTCGGTGCAGCAGCCCGGCGGCAAGGGCTCCTCGTCCGGCGGGCAGCGGGAGTTCGTGCCGGTGCTGGCCCGCGCGGCGGTGGCCATCGGCGTGGCGGCGGTGTTCATCGAGACCCACCAGGATCCCGACCACGCCCCCTCCGACGGCCCCAACATGGTGCCGCTGAACCAGTTGGAAGCGATGATCGCCCTGTTGCAGGAGATCGACGCCATCGCCAAGGCGAACCCGGTCGCGATCTGAACGGACGGCTCCTCCGAAGGCGCGAGGATGCTGATGCATCCGCACCTTGAAACGCTCGAGCGCCGCGCGGGTATCAGTTCGGTTCCACCAGAACCCGGCGGTTGCGGTCGTAGCGCCACATGCTGCCGGGATGAATGTGGGTGCCGCCCAGCCAGCGATCCACCGCGTTCTCGCTGGCGTGGTCGAATTGGCCCTTGAGCGCGGCGGCCCCCGCGCGGGTCAGGCTCAGGCTGGAGCCGGCAAAGGCGTGATAGCTGATCTCGTGCCCCTGCGGCTTGGTGTGCGCAGGGTCGAAC
>CALRNP020000205.1:0-10339 GCA_943369575.1 Azorhizobium sp. AG788
CGAGACACGCGCCAAGGCGGCCAACCAGATCGGCGATCCAGCGGAAAAGCAGGTGGCCCAGAAGGCGTTTCAGGATGCCATGAACGATCTGGCCAAGCAGGCGGCCAGCGCCAGCATCCTGCGCGCCTTGTATTCACCGGCTCAATTGCGCGAACGCATGACGTGGTTCTGGTTCAACCATTTCAACGTCCACCAGTACAAAGGCAATGTGCGGGTGCTGCTGGCGGATTATGAGAATGGCGTGATCCGCCCCCATGCCCTGGGCCGGTTCCGTGACCTACTGGCCGCCACCCTGCGCCATCCCGCCATGCTGCGGTATCTGGACAATGCCGATAATGCGGCAGGCAAAATCAATGAGAATTACGCCCGTGAAATCATGGAATTACACACCATGGGCGTGGGCTCCGGCTACAGCCAGAAGGACGTGGAGGAACTCGCCCGCATCCTCACCGGGGTCGGTGTCGATACCAAGCCGGAGCCGCCCAAGCTGAAGCCGGAATGGCGGCCGCTGCTGGTGCGCGAGGGCCTGTTCACCTTCAATCCCGCCCGCCACGATTTCGGCGACAAGGTCTTGCTGGGCCACACCATCAAGGGCCAAGGCTTTGCGGAAGTGGAGGAGGCGCTGGATATTCTCGCCCGCCAGCCGGCCACCGCCCGTCACATCTCGCAGCAGATCGCCACCTATTTCGTTGCCGATGATCCCGCGCCGGCCCTAGTGGAGCAGATGGCGCAGACCTTCCAGCGCACCGATGGCGACATCGCCGCCGTGCTCGACACCATGGTCCATGCTCCGGCCTTCACCGCCTCGCTGGGCACCCGCTTCAAGGATCCGGTGCGCTACATTCTCTCGGCCGTGCGCCTCGCCTATGACAGCAAGGTGGTCGCCAACACCGCGCCGATCCAGAACTGGTTCAACCGGCTCGGCGAGGGGCTGTACAATCACCAGACGCCGGACGGCTATCCGCTGACCTCCGCCGCCTGGACCGCCTCCGGCCAGATGACCACCCGGTTCGAGATCGCCCGCCAGATCGGCAGCAGCAGTTCCGGCCTGTTCAAGCCGCCGGGACCCGATGCGGTGGACCAGCCGGCCTTCCCGCTGCTGCAGAACAGCCTCTATTTCTCCAGCCTGCATGCCGCTTTGTCCCCCGCCACCCGCCAGGCGCTGGAGCAGGCGGTGTCGCCGCAGGACTGGAACACCCTGTTCCTGTCCTCGCCGGAATTCATGCAGTGAGGTCAAAAACGGGAGCCGCTGATGCGCATCAACCGACGTGATCTCCTCGCCAGCCTTGCGGCCGCAGCCCCCATGACCGTCGCCGGCCGGGTGTGGGCAGCGCCCAAGGCCGACGCCACCTTGCTGGTGGTGTTCCTGCGCGGCGCCTATGACGCCGCCAATGTGGTGATCCCGGTGGGCAGCGATTTCTATTACGAGTCCCGCCCTACCCTCGCCATTCCCCGCCCCGATGCCGCCGTGCCGGCCTCGGCTTTGCCGCTGGACGGGCAATGGGGCCTGCATCCGGCGCTGCGCGAGACCATCTATCCGCTGTTCCAGCGCGGCCAGGCGGCCTTCATTCCGTTTGCCGGCACCGATGATCTCACTCGCAGCCATTTCGAGACACAGGACACCATCGAGTTGGGGCAGAATGTGAACGGCCCGCGCGACTATCGCTCCGGCTTCATGGCGCGATTGGCGGGCGTGCTCACCCAGGTGCGGCCCATCGCTTTCACCGAGCAGATGCCCCTCACCTTCCAGGGCGGCCAGCCGGTGCCCAACATCGCCCTCAACACCATCGGCAAGCCGGGCATCGACGAGCGCCAGGCCCGGCTGATCGCCGCCATGTATCAGGGCCGGCCGCTGGAGAGCACGGTGGAGGAAGGCTTCCGGGTGCGCGACGATGTCTATCACGCCATCACCGCGCACATGGCCGAAGCCAGCCGGGGGGCGGCCTCGCCCAAGGGGTTCGAACTGTCGGCGCGCCGCATCGGACGGCTGATGCGCGACCAGTTCAACCTCGGCTTCGTGGACGTGGGCGGCTGGGACACCCACGTCAACCAGGGCGCCGCCACCGGCTATCTGGCCGACCGGCTGAGCGAACTGGGCCGCGGCCTTGCCGGCTTTGCCGAGGAGATCGGCCCCAAGTGGAACGACACCGTGGTGGTGGTGCTGTCCGAGTTCGGCCGCACCTTCCGCGAGAATGGCAATAAGGGCACCGACCACGGCCATGGCAGCGTCTATTGGGTGCTGGGCGGCGGCATTCGCGGCGGCCGCATGGTGGGCGAGCAGGTGGCGGTGGATCAGGCGCATCTGTTCCAGAACCGCGACTATCCGGTGCTCACCGACTATCGCGCGGCCCTGGGCGGGCTGCTCCAGAAACTCTATGGGCTGGACCAGCGGCAACTGAACCGGGTGTTCGCCGTGGTGGAGCCGCGTGACCTCGGCCTGGTCTGAGGACATGCCGCCGCGCACGACCGGCCTGTGACTGCCGCTGCGGCAGACGCTTTCAACAACATTTTCAAGTGCTTTGACCATTCGACACTCGCCCGCGCGCGGCTACGGCGAAGCCCTGCGGCTGCCTGCGAGGCGTCGTGTCACGATCCGGCACGGCCGCGCCCGTGCTCTGGTCGGTTTCGGCATAGCTGCCCTGCGTCCCAGCGGTTCCCCGCGTCCGCCGGACGCCTAGACGCGGGCGGCAAAAGCGGTAAGTTCTCGCCCGCCCGAGCGCCTCAGGCGGCGGGTGCCAGACCCGTCGATCACGCAGCCCCCGCTCCGGGCGGGCCGCGAGACCATTCACCGCTGAAGGACGCCGCGATCGTGAACGATAGCCCATCTCATTCGCCGCAGCTCTCGCTGGCCAAAGACAAGATCAAGGTGCTGCTGCTCGAAGGCATCAACGACAGCGCGGTGGAGATCGTGACGGCGGCGGGCTACACCAACGTCACCCGCCTGCCCAAGGCGCTGGATGGCGATGCCCTGAAGGAGGCCATCAAGGGCGTCCACATCCTCGGCATCCGCTCGCGCACCCAGATCACCGCCGACGTGCTGGAACATGCCGACCGGCTGATCGCCATCGGCTGCTTCAGCGTCGGCACCAATCAGGTGGACATCGACGCGGTGCGCCAGCACGGCATTCCGGTGTTCAACGCCCCCTTCTCCAACACCCGCTCGGTGGCCGAGTTGGTGATCGGCGAGATCGTGATGCTGCTGCGCCGCATCCCGGCCCGCTCCAATGCCGCCCATGAGGGCCGCTGGGACAAATCCGCCAACGACAGCCACGAAGTGCGCGGCAAGACCCTGGGCATCGTCGGCTACGGCAATATCGGCTCGCAGCTCTCCAATCTGGCCGAAGCCATGGGCATGAAGGTGGTGTTCTACGACCACACCGACAAGCTGCGCCACGGCAATACGGAATCGGTCTCCAGCCTGCACGAGCTGCTGGCGCAGAGCGACGTGGTGTCCCTGCATGTGCCGGAAACGGCCGCCACCGCCGGCATGATCGGCCGCGATGAATTCGCCGCCATGAAGCAGGGCGCCTATTTCATCAACAACAGCCGCGGCACTGTGGTGGACCTCGAGGCGCTGGCCGACGCCCTGCGGTCAAAAAAGCTGCGCGGCGCGGCGGTGGATGTGTTCCCGGTGGAGCCCGGCTCCAACGCCGAGCGCTTCGTCACCCCGCTCCAGGGCCTGGACAACGTCATCCTCACCCCGCACGTCGGCGGCTCGACCGAAGAGGCCCAGGAGCGCATCGGCGCCGAGGTGGCGCGCAAGCTGGTGGACTATAGCGACAGCGGCTCCACCATGGGCGCGGTCAACTTCCCCCAGGTGCAGTTGCCCGCCCGCCCGCTGGGCACCCGCTTCATCCAGGTGCAGCGCAATCTGCCCGGCATGCTGGGGCGCCTCAACGAGGTGCTGGCCCGCCATTCGGTCAACATCGCCGGCCAGTATTACGAGACCTATGCCGATGTCGGCTATGTAGTGCTCGATGCCGACGCCTCGGCCGCCGACACCCAGGCGGTGCTGGCCGACATCCGCGCGCTGGAGGGAACCATCCGCGCCCGGCTGCTGTACGAATACAAGATCTGATCGGCACCCGCCGCCGGGGTCAGTCCGCAATCATCGGTTGCGGAATGACCCGGCGGGGGTGACGCGAGACTCTCACAGGACACACGGCTTGTCCGCTCAGGCCGGCTCTTCGGTTCCGACCACCCGGCCGGGCACCGGGCGCAGAACCGGCGGCTGGATGCCATGCCGGTCCACCTGCTTGAGCTGGGTGGTGATGTGGGTCACGAACGCCTTGATGGCATCGGGCAAGGTGCGCCCGAGCATGGTCTGGATCTCATAGCGCCGCTCATTGGTGGTGGTGGTCTTAAGCGGCACGGCCATGACCTGGAAGCGCCAGCTGCGCACCAAAGCCGTGATCCGGCCGGTCATGATGATGCCGCCGGCGGCCTCGGCGAAGCACCAGAGCCCGGCCATGTAATTGGTGGTCATCACCGGCTCAAGCACAATTCCTTCCGCCGCGCAGGCCAGATCGAAGATCTGCCGCGCGGTTGTTTCCTTGGCGGCCAGGCCAATAGGATAAGCGGACACATCTGCGAGCGTCACGACTGATCGATCCGCCAGCGGATGATCCGGTGCCATGATCGCAACCAGGGGCGTGCTTGACGCATACTCCACATGCACGCTTTTGTCCGGGCCGAACCTGAACGAAAGCCCGATATCCGCATCGCCGTCCCGCACCATGCGCGTGACCTCGCGCGGGGCATCCACATGCATCTCGAAGGCGATGCCCGGATAGATCTGGCGGAAGCTGCTGATGGCGCGGGGCATGAAGTCGGTGGCAAAGCCCTCCGTGCAGCCCACCCGCACCAGCCCTCGCTCCAACCCCCTCAGTCGGCGCACCTCATTGAGGACCTGCTCCTCCCCCAGCAGGGTGCGGCGGGCATGCTGGGCCAGCAGGTCGCCGGCCGCGCTGGGCACCATCCGGCGCGAGCGGCGCTCGAACAGAGGCGAGCCAAGCTCTTGCTCCAGCTTGCTGATCTGGCGGCTGATGGCAGACGCCGCCACGTTCAGCCGCACCGAGGCTTCAGCGATGGAGCCGCTGCGGACCACTTCCAGAAAATAGCGCAGCGCCGCATCATGCACCGGACCGCCCCCACCCGCTCCGCTCGATTGCCGAAACGGCAATGAAACTGACGAATTATTCTAATTGCGATACGCGAAAAGCTCAATAAGCTATCACGACTAGAAGTTGGGCGTTCGACACCAACCTGCAATAAAAACCAGAGAGAGAACATGGCCTGCTACCGATCCCATTTCTCCCGTCTTTTGACCGCGGCTCTGCTCGTGGCCGCGCCGGCGGGCGCCTATGCCGACAAGGCACACGATACGCTCACTTATGCGTCCGACACCGAGCCGGAGAACGTGAGCCCCTACCATAACAACGTGCGCGAGGGCGTTATCCTCGCCCGCCACGTCTTCGACAATCTGATCTATCACGACCTCGCCACCGGCAAATACCTGCCGCAACTGGCCACTGACTGGACCTGGACCGATCCCCAGACCCTGGACCTGACCATCCGCAAGGGCGTGACCTTCCACAATGGCGATCCGCTGACCGCCGATGACGTTGTGTTCACGCTGAACTATGTGGTGAACCCGGCGTCCAAGGTGGTCACCAAGCAGAACGTCAACTGGATCAAGAGCGCGGAGAAGATTGGCGACGACAAGGTGCGCATTCACCTTGTGGGCCCCTTCCCCGCCGCCATCGAATATCTCTCCGGTCCGGTCGTCATCTATCCCAAGACCTATTTCGAGAAGGTCGGGCTGGATGGCTTCTCCAAGGCGCCCATCGGCTCCGGCCCCTATAAGGTGACCGCCGTCGTGCCCGGCAAGGGCGTCAAGATGGAGAAGAACACCAATTACTGGAAGGATAGCCCGCTGGGCACGCCCGCCATCGGCAAGCTGGAATTCCGGGTCATTCCCGACCAGGAAACGCAGCTCGCCGAACTGATGACCGGCGGCATCGATTGGATCTGGCGGGTGCAGGCCGATCAGGCCAAGCAGCTGGAAAGCGTACCGAATTTGAAGGTTCTGGCGGCCGAGACCATGCGCGTCGGCTTCCTCCAGCTCGACGCCCGCGGCCAGACGCCGGGCGCCACGCCGCTCAAGGACGTGCGCGTGCGCCAGGCCATCGCCTATGCCATCGACCGCAAGGCGATGCTGGACAATCTGGTGCGCGGCGGTGCCCGCATCATGAATTCGGCCTGCTTCATCGACCAGTTCGGCTGCACCGACAAGGGTGTGCCGCGCTATGACTACGACCCCGCCAAGGCCAAGAAGCTGCTGGCGGAGGCAGGCTATGCCGATGGCTTCACCATCGACCTCTATGCCTATCGCGAGCGCGAATATGCCGAGGCGGTGGTGGGTTATCTGCGCGCCGTGGGCATCAAGGCCAACCTCAACTTCATGAAGTATGCGGCCCTGCGTGAACTCTCCCGCGCCGGCAAGGTCCCGATCTATTACCAGACCTGGGGCTCCTTCTCCGTCGCCGACGCCTCCGCTTTCACCGGCGCCTGGTTCAAGGGCGACGAGGACGATCTCGCCCGCGACGAGGAGATCACCAAGCTTCTGAAGACCGCCGACACCACGGTGGAGACGGAAACCCGGCTGAAGACCTATGCCGAGGCGCTCAAGCTGATCGCCGAGCGCACTTATCTGGTGCCGTTGTTCTCCTATTCCAGCAACTACGCCTTCACCAGCGACCTCATCTTCACCGCCCAGCCGGATGAACTGCCGCGCTTCTTCAAGGCCAAGTGGAAGTAGGCGAACCAACCGAGAGCTTCAGCGCGGCGCCCACGCGGCGCCGCGCCTGACGGTCGCACCGACCGCCCCATCTTCCGGCCGCGGCAGCGTCGTGGCCGGCTTCCTCCCGGAGCGCGCATGCGCATCCGGCGCGTGCGCCACCGTCGTGCAGACGCCATGCAGGATGCCTGAAGATGCTTGCCTTTACTCTCCGAAGACTGGTGGTCGCCTTTTGCGTGGCGTTCACGGTCTCCGTCATCGCCTTCGTACTGCTGCACATGTCCGGCGACCTGGCCACCGCCATCGCCGGCCCGGAGGCTTCCCCGGCCCAGGTAGCCGAGGTGCGCCACCAGTACGGCCTCGACCGGCCCATGACCGTGCAATATCTGGACTGGCTGTGGCGGGCGCTGCACCTGGACTTCGGCAACTCCTTCTATTTCCGCGATACCGTGGTCTCGCTGATCGCCTCCCGCATGCCGGTGACGCTGACCTTGGGCGCCATCTCGCTATTGATCTCGCTGGTGATCGCGGTGCCGCTCGGCATCCTGGCGGCGGTGTTTCGCGGCACCCTCATTGACCGCCTGGCGCTGACCTTCTGCGTGCTGGGACAAGCCATTCCCACCTTCTGCCTGGGCCTTGGCCTCATCATCATCTTCGCCGTGAACCTGCGCTGGCTGCCGGTGTCCGGCACCGCCAGCTGGCAGGGCTATATCCTGCCCTCGGTGGCGCTGGGCTGGTACGCGGTCCCGGCGGTGATGCGCCTGTCGCGCAACGGCATGCTGGAGGTGCTCTCCGCCGATTATATCCGCACCGCCCGCGCCAAGGGCCTGTCGTCGGCGAAGGTGGTGCTCAAGCATGCGCTGCGCAACGCCATCATTCCGGTGGTGGCGCTGGCGGCGGTGCAGTTCGGCTTCATGCTGGGCGGCTCCATCGTGGTGGAGGCGGTGTTCTCCATGCACGGCATCGGCCATCTGGCCTGGGAAGCCATCGCCCGCAAGGATTTCCCGGTGGTGCAGGCGGTGGTCCTGATCCTGGCGGCCATCTACATCACCCTCACCTTCCTGGCGGACATCATCAACGCCCTTCTCGATCCCCGGATGCGCGTGGCATGACCGACATCGCTCCTTCCGCCGCCGCCGGCGCGGCCTTCGATGCGCCCCTGCTGCGGCGCTCCGCGAGCATGGCGCTGCTGCGCCGGGGCCTGCGCCACGGCGGCCTGATGGCCGGCAGCATCATCCTGCTGGTCATCGTCGGCCTGGCGCTCGCCGCCCCGCTGGTGGCCCCGCACGATCCTTATGCGCAGGATTTGTCCCGCCGCATGATCCCGCCGGTGTGGCAGGCCAAGGGCAATTGGGATTTCCTGCTGGGCACCGACAAGCTCGGCCGCGACTATCTCAGCCGCCTGCTCTATGGCGCCCGCATCTCCTTGCTGATCGGCGCCGTCACCGTACTCATTTCCGGCACCATCGGCACCACGCTCGGCGTATGCGCCGGCTATTTCGGCGGCCGGGTGGATGCGGTGCTGAGCTATGTGGTCACCACCCGCCTGGCGCTGCCGGTGGTGCTGGTGGCGCTGGCGTCCGCCGCTCTGGTGGGCTCCTCGCTTCAGGGCGTCATCATCGTGCTGGGCCTGCTGCTGTGGGACCGCTTCGCGGTGGTCACCCGCTCGGCCACCCAGCAGATCGTCGGCAGCGACTATATCGCCGCCGCCAAGGCCATCGGCTGCTCGACGCCGCGCCTCATCCTCTCCGAGGTGCTGCCCAATATCCTCAACCCGCTGATCGTGGTGGCGACGCTGGAAATGGCCCACGCCATCCTGCTGGAAGCCGCCCTCTCCTTCCTCGGCCTCGGCGTGCAGCCGCCGCTGCCGTCCTGGGGGCTGATGATCGCGGAAGGCAAGCAATACATGTTCTTCAGCCCCTGGGTGATCGCCATTCCCGCCGTGGCTTTGGTGTTCCTGGTGCTGGCCATCAACCTCGTCGGCGACGGGCTGCGCGACGTCACCGCGCCCGAAAACAGGAACTGAACCATGGCCTTGCTGGACGTTCAGGACCTCGTTATCGATATCCCCACCGAGAGCGGCGTGCTGCATGCGGTGAGCGGCCTGTCCTTCTCGCTGGAGCGCGGGGAGACGCTGGCCATCGTCGGCGAGAGCGGCTCGGGCAAGTCGCTCACCTCGCTGGCGCTGATGAATTTGCTACCGCGCCGCGCCCAGCGTCGCGCCAGCCGCATCGCCTTCGACGGCATCGACCTTCAGACCATCTCCACCGGCGGCATGCGCAAGCTGCGCGGCAACCGCATGGCGATGATCTTCCAGGAGCCGATGACCTCGCTCAATCCCGCCTACACCATCGGCAACCAGCTGATGGAGGCGCTGACCTGCCATCGCAACGTCAGCCAGAAGGAGGCCCGCGACCGGGCGATCCATCTGCTGGAAAAGGTGGGCATCACCGCCGCCGACCGGCGCCTGACGCAATATCCCCATCAGCTCTCGGGCGGCCTGCGCCAGCGGGTGATGATCGCCATGGCGCTGATGTGCGGGCCGGACCTCATCATCGCCGACGAGCCCACCACCGCCCTCGACGTCACCATCCAGGCGCAGATCCTGCACCTGCTGGCCGATCTCCAGAAGGAGTTCGGCATGGCGGTGATCCTCGTCACCCACGATCTGGGCGTGGTGGCGCGGGTCGCCGACAAGGTGGGCGTCATGTATGCCGGCCGCCTGGTGGAAAGCGGCACCGCCCGCGCGGTGTTCAAGCATCCGCGCCATCCCTACACCCGTGGCCTGCTGGATTGCATTCCGGTGCCGGGGCGCACCGTGCCGGGGATGCCGCTGGGGGCCATTCGCGGCCAGGTGCCCAATCTCATCGGCAAGCTGGAGGGCTGCGCCTTCCGCAACCGCTGCGATTTCGCGGCGGATGAATGCGCCCGCACCATCCCCATAGCCCGTCCCGATCCGGACCATGAGGTCCGCTGCGTGCGCCAGCCGGCGCTGGAGGCCTCGGCATGAGCGACATCGTTCTTGAACTGCGGAACGTCACCCGCACCTTCGCCATCTCGCAGGGCATGTTCCGCCAGCGCGCCACCTTGTCCGCCGTGGCCGGTGTCTCGCTGCAGGT
Source organism: Azorhizobium sp. AG788 (assembly GCA_943369575.1). Taxonomy (GTDB): domain Bacteria; phylum Pseudomonadota; class Alphaproteobacteria; order Rhizobiales; family Xanthobacteraceae; genus Azorhizobium. Next base: position 9,919 of record CALRNP020000205.1, read on the forward strand.
GCAGCGGGGGGAGGTCTATGCGCTGGTGGGGGAAAGCGGCTCCGGCAAGTCGACGCTGGCCAAGATGCTGCTGGGCCTGCTGCCGCCCTCCAGCGGCGAGATCCTGATCGACGGCACCCCGATCGCCGCCACCGACCGCATCGAAGTGGCCCGGCGCATCCAGCCGATCTTCCAGGACCCCTATTCCTCGCTCAATCCGCGCAAGTCCATCTCCCAGCTCATCGCGCTGCCGCTGGTGGTGCACGGCATCGGCTCGCCGGCCGAACGCCAGAAGAAGGTAGAGGAGATGCTGGACGTGGTGGGTCTGCCTCGCCGCCTGCTGGATGCCTCCCCCAGCCAGCTCTCCGGCGGCCAGCGCCAGCGGGTGGCTATTGCGCGTGCGCTCATCATGCGGCCCGAGGTGGTGATCTGCGACGAGCCC
>CALRNP020000206.1:0-10291 GCA_943369575.1 Azorhizobium sp. AG788
CTAGAGCGCGATCCGATCAGATTGAATCAATCTGATCGGTGAATCGCCCTCTAAAACAGCAATAGAGAACGCGTGATCCGATCAGATGGCGATGCCATCTGATCGGCGCGAGCTCTAGTAACCCATCCCGGACCCAGCGAAAATGGAAACCTGCCGCATCGCGGCGCCCGCCTGACAGGAGACGGCCATGGATGACGACCGACCGCGCCCCCTTCCCACCGCCATCCAGCCGGGTGCCGACTTGACCCCGCTTTCTGTGGAAGACATCGAGGATCGCATCGCGATGCTGCGGGCGGAGATCGTCCGCCTGGAAGCGGCGCTGGTGGGCAAGCGGGCGTCGCGTTCCGCCGCCGACGCGGTGTTCAAGCTGTAGCGAGGCCGTCGTCGCTGGCTGTTGAGGGTCTGCTGACGCTTGCCTGAAGCGGCAGCGCCATGTTTCTCTATGGTCAAGCCGTCGCCTGTGGACCCCAGTGGGCGTGTCGTGCGTTGTTTGCGCGGTTGGGATGTCGTGGTGCCGCCCGGTGCGGGCGGTGCCTTCAACCGAACGTGAGCCGGCTTTGCCTTGCGATTGACCTGATCCGTCATTTGGATCGCAGCCTATGGATCGGCGCCAGTGGCGCTTCGGTTCATGGAATTGGATGAATTCCCCCTTGCAAGGCCGCGCCTTAGCGACCATGTGCTCGGAATCGGGGGAGTGCTTTGACAAGGCGGCGTGGTATTCGCCGGTTGGGAGTAAGCATGACCGCCTCCGCGAATCCGGCCTCGGGGCCCTTCGCCGTGCTGTATGAGGATGGCCTGGGTCTGGCCGCTCGTCTCAGCGCCTATCTCAGCGGTCCCGGCCGCGACTATGCGGACAATCTGCCCCTCAACGAGCGGCTCGCCTATCATGACGAGGCGCGCGAGCTCACCACCCTGCTGCTGCAACTGGCGGCCTGGCTGCTGATGGAGCGGGCGGTGGCGGAAGGGGAGATGACGGTGGCCTATGCCCGCGAGGAGGCGGAGGCCCTGGAATTGCGCCCGCGCCGGACACCCGGTCCGCTGGGCATTCCCGACGGCCTGCGGGCGCTGCGCGCCGAGGCCGAACTGCTGCGGCTGCGGGTGGTGGCCCGCGCCGAGCATCTGCTCGCCATGGGCGAGCGTCCCCCAGAATATTCCGCACCGTATCCGGTGCCGTCGTCCGGGGCGACTTACCTGCGTCTGGTCTCGGATTCCGACGGGCCGCCGGTGCGACCCGAGCGCGCCGCGCGCGCCGGGTCGCATCGGTCGTCGGCCCGGCGAGGAACCGCGGCTCAGCCCTTGAGAAGGCCGCCGAACTTGTTCTTGAAGCGCGAAACGCGGCCGCCGCGATCCAGCAGCTGCTGGGTGCCGCCGGTCCACGCGGGATGCGTGCGGGGGTCGATGTCGAGCTGAAGGGTGTCACCCTCCTTGCCGAAGGTCGACCGGGTCGTGTAGTCGGAACCGTCCGTCATCACTACCTTGATGAAGTGATAATCGGGATGGATGTCGCTTTTCATGAGTTGCGTCCTTCTCGCCGCGCCGAGCCAGGGCCCCGCACTGGTGTGATTTCGTTTCCTGCCGGAAGTCGCGGGTCTATAGCCGAGAGGTCGCGTTGACACAAGTCGAGACCTCACCCGAGGTGGGTGCAATGACCCCCGCTGGGTCGAAAACCCGCCGCAGCCTGCGCCCGCTCGGGCAATTGCTGCCCTATCTGCTGCACTATCGCGGCCGCGTCGCTTTGGCGGTGGTGGCCCTGGTGGTGGCTGCCATGGCCACGCTCGCCATGCCGGTGGCCGTGCGGCGCATGATCGATTTCGGCTTCGCCGCCGATCACGCCGGCCTCATCGACCGCTATTTCGCCGTGCTGGTCGCGGTGGTGGCGGTGCTCGCGATGGCCTCTTCCGCCCGCTATTATCTGGTCACGACCCTGGGTGAGCGGGTGGTGGCGGACCTGCGCAATGCGGTGTTCGCCCATCTCACCACCCTGGACGGCGCTTTCTACGACACCGCCCGCTCCGGCGAACTGACCTCGCGCCTCGCCGCCGACACCACCCAGATCAAGGCGGCGGTGGGCGCCTCCGCCTCCATCGCCTTGCGCAATCTGGTGATGTGCCTGGGGGCGGCGGTGATGATGGTCATCACCAGCCCGCGCCTGTCTGGCCTGGTGCTGATCGCCATTCCCATCATCGTGCTGCCGCTGGTGGCGTCGGGCCGGCGGGTGCGCAAGCGCTCGCGGGCGGCGCAGGATGCGCTGGCCGACGCCACCGCTTATGCTTCTGAGGCCATCGGCGCCATGCGGGCGCTGCAATCGGCCTCGGCCGAGCCCGCCGCCAAGCGCCGTTTCGACGGCGCGGTGGAACTGGCCTTCGCCGCTGCCCGCGACGCCACCCGCGCCCGCGCGGCGCTGACCGGGGTGGCCATCTTCCTGGTATTCGCCTCGGTGGTGGCGATCCTGTGGACCGGCGCCCAGTCGGTGATGGCCGGCACCATGTCGTCCGGCCAATTGGGCCAGTTCGTGCTCTATGCGGTGCTGGCCGCCAGCGGGCTGGGGGAATTGTCCCAGGTGTGGGGCGAAGTCTCGGCGGCGGCGGGCGCGGCCGAGCGCATCGGCGAATTGTTGCAGGTCGAGCCGGCGGTGCGGGTTCCCGCCCATCCGGCGCCGCTCCCGGCGCGGGTCTCCGGCGCCATCCGCTTCGAAAATGTGCGTTTTTCCTATCCCACCCGCCCGGATGTGGCAGCGCTGAACGGCATCTCCTTCACCGTGCGGCCCGGCGAGCGGGTGGCGCTGGTGGGGCCGTCGGGCGCGGGCAAAAGCACGGTGTTCCAACTGCTGGAGCGCTTCTATGACCCGCAGGGCGGGCAGGTGATGCTGGACGGCATCGACATCGCCGCCTGCGATCCGGTGGCGGTGCGCCGCCAGATCGCCTTCGTGCCGCAGGAGGTGGCGATCTTCGGCGATACCGTGCGCGAGAACATCCGCCTCGCCCGGCCCGACGCCAGCGACGCCGAGGTGGAAGCCGCCGGCCGCGAGGCGGTGGTGGATGAGTTCGTCGCCCGCCTGCCCGAAGGCTGGGAGACCGCCGTGGGCGAGCGCGGCGTCACCTTGTCCGGCGGCCAGCGCCAGCGCATCGTCATCGCCCGCGCCATCCTGCGGGCGGCGCCGATCCTGCTGCTGGACGAGGCCACCAGCGCCCTGGACGCGGAAAGCGAGACCCTGGTGCAGACCGCGCTCGACCGCTCCATGGACGGGCGCACCACGCTGGTGATCGCCCATCGCCTCGCCACCGTGCTGTCGGCGGACCGCATCCTGGTGATGGAAGGCGGGCGGATCGTGGACGAAGGCACCCATAACGAACTGGTGGCCAAGGGCGGGCTTTATGCGCGCCTCGCGGCCTTGCAGTTCGCGGCGGCCGCCTGAGGCTGGCGCTGCGACGGCTGCTTAGCCTTCGACCTTGGCGGCGCCCGGCGCCCATTCCATGCGCCAGGTGGTGCGGCCGGACATGGGATTGGCGCCGGCGGCGGTAATCTCCAGCCCGGCCCGGCGATAGAAGGCCACCGCGCGGGGATTGTCCTGATTCACGTCCAGTACGATGCCGGCGGGGGAGGCGGTGCGCGCCGCCGCCATCAGCGCTTCGGCCGCGCCTTTGCCCCAGAAGGCCGGTGCCACCGCCAATTGGTCGAGATAGCGGGTGGCGGGGTCGATCATAACGAAGCCGGCCAAAGCATCGGGCGCCTGTGCCACCAGGATGCGGGTGCCGGCGGCGGTCAGCGTCGTCACATGCTGGAGAAACCACGGCCGGCGGGCCTCGAAATCGATGTCCGGCATGGTGAGCGCCCAGCTGGCCACCCACAGATCCGCCGCCGCTGCGAGATCGTCCGCCACGAAGGGGCGGATGGCGAAGGCGGGCGTCGTGTCCTGATCCTGCGGGCTCACCGCTCGGTCAGCTTCAATTCGATGCGACGGTTGCGGGACAGCGCGTCGTCCGTGGTGCCGGTGTCGATGGGCTGATACTCGCCGAAGCCGGCGGCGATCAGATGGCGCGGCTGCACCCCCTTGGCGATCAGATATTGCACCACCGCGATGGCGCGGGCGGCGGACAATTCCCAGTTGGAGGGGAATTGCGGGGTGGAGATGGGTCGGCTGTCGGTGTGGCCGTCCACCCGCAGTGCCCAATTGATGTCGGGCGGGATCTGCTTTTCCAGCTCCAGGATGGCCGAGGCCAGCTTGTCCAGTTCCTGCAAGGCTTCGGGCCGGGGCACGGCGGCGCCGCGATCGAAGAACACTTCCGACTGGAACACGAAGCGGTCGCCGATGATGCGGATGTCGGGGCGGTTGCCGAGAATATCCCGCAGCCGGCCGAAGAATTCCGAACGGAAGCGGCTCAGCTCCTGCACCCGCTGCGCCAGCGCCACGTTCAGCCGCTTGCCGAGATCGGCAATCTTGGTCTGGCTTTCCGCGTCACGCTTTTCCGAGACGTTGAGCGCCTCTTCCAGCGCCGCCATCTGCCGGCGCAAAGCGGAGATCTGCTGATTGAGCAGGTCGATCTGGGAGAGCGCCCGCCCGGCGGCGTCCTTCTGCATGTCCACTTCGCGCGACAGGGCCGCCTCGCGGGAGGTGTCGGGCGCGGTGGGGGCGGGGCCGGCGGCGGCTTTCAGGCGATCGCGCTCGGCCTCGGTGGCCTGGAGGCTGGCGCGCAACGCGCTCATCTCGCCTTCCTGGCTCTGGCCGGTGGCCCGTTCCAGGGACAGAAGCTCGGTCAGTTGGCGGATCTGCGATTGCAGGCGCTGGAGCACATTGTCCTTCCCCGCCATGTCCTGGGTCAGGAAAAACTGGCTGACCATGAACACCGACAGCAAGAAGATGAACACCAGCAGCAGCGTGGACAGAGCGTCCACGAAGCCCGGCCAGTAATCGATGGTGCGCTCGCGGCCGCGCCGACCCAGCGCCATGTCAGCTCTCCCCGGTGCCGCGGGTCTCGGGGGCGTCGCCGGCGTTCAGGGCCCGTTCCAGCCGCTCGATCAGCCGGCGGATGTCCGCCTGCTGGGCGGCCTGGGCCTCGGCCATCTGCTTGAGTACCACATGTTCGGAGCGCATGTGGGTGACGAGCCCCTGGAGGCTTTCCGCCAGATGGCTGACCGCGCTGGTGACCCGCTGCGAGCCGGATTCCGTCATGGTGCGCTCCAGCCGCTCCATGGAGGCGACCAGCGGCTCGATGTTCAGCGCCGGGGGCGGCGGCAGCAAAGCGGTGACCGGACGGTCTTCCACGATCTCGGCGCGCTCCACCACCTGGACCGGGCGGGTAGGGGGCGGGGCGGGCATCATGCCGGCGTCGAGATCGCGCACGGTGGTGGAGAGCCAGTCTTCCAGGTCGGTATAGAAGCGGGTCTGGGCCTGGCTGGCCTGGAGATCCAGGAAGCCCAGCACCAGCGAACCGGCCAGACCGAACAGCGAGGACGAGAACGAAATGCCCATGCCCGCCAGCGGCGCGGCCAGGCCGGTCTTCATCTCCTCGAACACCGAGCCGGTGTCGGGGCCGACCTGGAGCGAGGAGATCACCCCGCCGATGGAGCTGACGGTCTCCAGCAGGCCCCAGAAGGTGCCCAGCAGGCCGAGGAACACCAAAAGGCCGGTGAGGTAGCGGGCGGTGTCGCGCGCCTCGTCCAGGCGGGTGCCGATGGAGTCCAGGATGGACCGCATGGTGGCCTGGGAGATGGCCATGCGGCCCATGCGGTCGCCCAGCAAGGCGGCCATGGGCGCCAGCAGGGTCGGCGGGCGCGAGACCGCGAGGCCCGGATCGGACAGGCGGAAGGAATTGACCCAGTCCACCTCGGGGAACAGCCGGGCGATCTGGCGGATGGCGAGGATGATGCCGATGGCCAGGACGCCGAAGATGACGCCGTTCAAGCCCGGATTGTTCAGGAAGGCGGCAAGGATCTGCTTGTAGAGCACCGCGGCCAGCGCCGCGCACAGCAGAAGGAAGACGACAATCCGCACCAGGAAGATGCGCGGAGAGGAAACCTTCAAGAAAGGATCGACAACCCGCGCCATGCTCGCTCCAGCTTGTATTCCCCGCGATTCGAACTATCGCATACCAGACCCTAAAAGGAACCTGATGACATCACGTTCCGAAAGCTGTCTGGCACTTTTGAGCGGCTCTGAACGGTACCCGGCACCCACCGGGCGCCGGATCAACCTGAAGCTGTGATGTGCGCGGGCACTCAAGCCGGTTTCGCGCCGGCTCAGGCTTTCTTGAGCAGCTTGATGAGATCTTCGCGGATGACCTCGTTGCCGGCGATGATGTGGCCCTTGTCGAGGCTCTGGTCGGCGCCGTCGAGATCGGAGACGTAGCCGCCGGCTTCGCGGATCAGGATGATGCCGGCCGCCATGTCCCAGGGGGAGAGGTCGCGTTCCCAGAAGCCGTCGAAGCGGCCCGCGGCCACCCAGGCGAGATCGATGGCGGCGGCGCCGGTGCGGCGCAGGCCGGCCACCTGCGACTGCACCAGGGCCAGTTCGCGCTGGAACTTGGGGTGATCGCCGCGCCCCAGATGGGGAATGCCGCAGCCGATGACGCTGTCCGCCAGCTTGCGCCGCGCCGCCACCCGCAGGCGGCGATCGTTGAGATAGGCGCCCTGGCCCTTCTCGGCCACATACAGCTCATCGGTGACCGGATTGAAGATCACGCCCGCGAACGGCACGCCGTTGCGCACCAGCGCCAGCGAGATGGCGAACAACGGAATGCCGTGCAGGAAGTTGGTGGTGCCGTCGAGCGGGTCCACCACCCACTCATTGGTGGGGTCGGAGCCTTCGACCCGGCCGCGCTCTTCCATGTTGAAGCCGTAGCCGGGACGGGCGCGGGAGAGTTCCGCGAACAGGGTGTCTTCCGCCTTGCGGTCGGCGGAGGAGACGAAGTTCGCCGGCCCCTTCAGCGAGACCTGCAAATTCTCCACCTCGCCGAAATCGCGGACGAGGGCGCGGCCGGCCTTGCGGACGGCCTGGACCATGACGGTAATCAGGGGCGAGCGGATCATGCGGAACGGGTTCCTGGCGGGCCGGACGCGCCAAAGGGCGCCGTTGCCGTGACGGAGGGAAGCGAAGCGTCCGTGTGCCCCCCTCTCAGGGCCGCGTCAAGGCTAGCTTCCGCTTGCCCCCCATGCGCGGGCCAGGGTCTCGGCCGTCTTCTTGTCCTCGGGGGAGAGGCTGTCCACCACCCCATCCAGATAGGGGTCGCCCAAACCCTTGGCCTTGGCGGTGAGGTGCCAGGCGGCCGCCAGTATCTTGTTCTGGGGCACGCCACGGCCCACCGAGAGCAGGCGGGCATAGCGGTTCTGCGCGATGGAATTGCCCGCCAGCGCCGCCTTGCGGAACAGAGCGGCGGCCGCGGCCTCGTCCTTGGGCACGCCGGCGCCGTTGAACAGCGCGATGGCATATTCCACCTGGGCGGTCACATGGCCCTGGTCGGAGGCCGCCTTCAGCATCTTCATGGCGCCGGCCGGGTCCACCGGCACGCCATTGCCTTCCTTCAACTGCACTGACAAGGCGTATTGCGCGTCCGGCACGCCGCCGTCGGCGGCGACCTTGAACCATTTGGCGGCAGCGGTGAAATCCTGCGGCACCGCCTCGCCCTGGAGGTTCAGCAGCCCCAGATTGTAGGCGGCGGAGGGATTGCCCTTCTGGGCGGCCTGGTCGAACAATTGCGCCGCCGCTTTGGTGTCGCGCGGGATGCCGTCGCCCATCAAATTCATCATGCCGAGGGCGAACATGGCGTCCCCCGAGCCTTCCTTGATGGCGCGGCGATACCAATCGGCGGCCTTGTTGGGATCGCGGGGCACGCCGAGGCCGCGGGAATAGAGTTCGCCCAGCAGCACCATGGCGGGCACGTCGGTGCCGGCCTGGGTGCGCTTCGTGGCTTCACGGAAGGCGGTGAGATACAGGCCGCGCTGATAGGCGCCATAGGCCGTATCCCCGCCCGCGGCGGTGGGAGGCGGCGGCGGCGCCATGGTGGGCGTGGCGGGCTTGGCGGCGGGTTTCGCCGGTTTGGCGGGGGCAGGCTTGGCCGTCGCAGGCTTGGCCGGGGCCGGCTTGGCGTGGGCGGGGGGATCCTGAGCCAGCGCGCCGCCGGCACCGAACACCAAGGCGAGGGCCAGCAGCATGCCGGTGCAGCGGCCAAGAGTGCCGCTCACGGCGCCGCGCGCCATCATGCGCGGCCCTCGGCGATGTGCCGGTCCACGGCGCGGATAAGCGCAGCACCGTCGTCGCCGGAGGGCAGGCGCGCCAAGGCGATGAAGTCCGCACCCGCCGCCGCCAGTTCCTCGGCCTCCGCCAGGGTGGTGGCGACGCCGACGCAGGGCACTTCGAACACTTCCGCCCACCAGTTCACCAGCGCCACGATCGGCGCGATCTCGTCGGAGCCGTCGGTCTTGCCGAACAGCAGATAGTCGGCCCCGGCCTCGCCCGCTTCCATGGCATCGTGGCGGCTGGACAGCCCGGCCCCGGCACCGACGATGCCGTCGGGCTTGAGCGCCGGCAGGGCGCGGGCGAGCGCCTCCAGGCTGCCCACATGCACGCCATCCGCCTTGATGGCGGCGGCCAGATCGATGCGATCTTCCACCAGGAAGGCGGCGCCGGCCTCCTGCACCACCTCCGCGAGGCGCCGCAGCGTGTCTACCGCCTCGCGCTCGGGGCCGGCGGGCAATGGTGCAATGACCGCGGCCACGTCGCCGGCCTTCACCCAGGCGGCGGCATCGTCGGCGGAGATCGCCGGCGGCAGGACGAGCATGAGGCGGCAGGACGGGGACACCGGAGCAGAGGACATGGGCGATCGGTCGACCAGAAAGCGGGCAAAAGCGGGGCTGAGGGATCCAAGGTGGAGCCGCAGCCCATGGGATCGAGATGTCTGGACGGGCGATCCGCCCCCGAGCGGGCGCGGAATGGTCCATCCGGCGGCCAACCCGGCTGGCCCGTGCCCCTCATGGACACGGGTCTACCGTTCAGGTGGTCTCACCCCGAACGGATCAGGCTCTAAGCCATGGGCGGCCTGACATGCAAGAGCCCGTGCTCCCGGGTGGGAGAACGGGCTCACAACAGAGGCGCGCGGCACGCTTGGTGCCGCGCGGGTCGTGCGATGCCTGAAACTCAGGCGGCCTTCTTGGCTTCCTGCTCGGCGCTCCACTGGCCCAGAGCCGCCAGCGAATTCATGCGGGCGCGATGGGTGAAGGCGGCCTGGGCGGCGGCGACGTTCTCGGCCTTGCCGGCCCACGCCTTCTGCGGCGCGGCCTGGAGGGCGCGGCCGTAGGAATAGGTCAGCTTCCAGGGCAAATTGCCCAGCTTGACCATGGCGTCGAGATGGGCGGTGGCGTCTTCGTCCGACTGGCCGCCGGAGAGGAAGGCGATGCCCGGCACGGCGGCCGGCACGTGGGTCTTCAGCACCCGCACGGTCTTCTCGGCCACTTCGGCGACGGAGGCCTGGGTGCGGGACTTCTTGCCCGGCACGATCATGTTGGGCTTCAGCACGATGCCTTCGAGGCGCACGCGCTGGGCGTACAGCTCGTCGAACACCACCTTGAGCACGTAATCGGTGACTTCGTAGCAGCGCTCGATGCCGTGATCACCGTCCATCAGCACTTCCGGCTCGACGATGGGGACGATCTTGGCTTCCTGGCACAGGGCCGCATAGCGGGCCAAAGCATGGGCATTGGCGGCCACGGCGCCCGGGGTGGGGATGCCGGCGCCGATGTCGATCACGCCGCGCCACTTCGCAAAGCGGGCGCCGAGGTCGTAATATTCCTTCAGGCGGCCGGCGAGGCCGTCGAGGCCCTCGGTGATGGTTTCGCCGGGGAAGCCGGCCATGGGCTTGGCGCCGGCGTCGACCTTGATGCCGGGGATGGAGCCGGCATTCTGGATCAGCTGCACCAGCGGGGTGCCGTCCTTGGCCTTCTGGCGGATGGTCTCGTCGAACAGGATGACGCCGGAGATATACTCCCGCATGGCTTCGTCGGACCGGAACATCATCTCGCGATAGTCGCGGCGATTGTCCTCGGTGGATTCGACCCCGATCGCGTCGAACCGCTTCTTGATGGTGCTGGTGCTTTCGTCGGCGGCGAGGATGCCCTTGCCGTCGGCTACCATTTTCTGCGCGATCGCGTCGAGCTCAGCGTTCATGTTCCCTGCCTGTCTTTGAGCCGCCGCAGCGGCGCGTGCCTAGATTATAGCGATGTTATAACACCAAGGTCTCAGCGCCGCAGCGCTTCGACCCCTGGCAAAGCCTTGCCTTCCAGCCATTCCAGGAAGGCGCCG
>CALRNP020000207.1:0-10216 GCA_943369575.1 Azorhizobium sp. AG788
GGGTGGAGACCCCCAGCACCACGGCGCGGTCGGGAATGGCGATGGTGGTGCTGACGCTGGCGCCGAACAGATGGACATCCTGCTCCAGCACCTTGGCCGACACCATGCCGCGATGGGCGCTGGCAGCCAGCGGCGACACCCAGGCGCCACCGTCGAACAGCGCCAGGCGCCGCTCATCGACGATATAGGCCAGGAAGCCGGCGGCGCAGGCGAAGACGTCCCACACCCCCGCCTCATAGGCGGCGATGGCACCGGCATGGCCGCCGAACGGGCCAGAGGCGCCCGCCGGCACGAACCAGCGCGCCCCTTCTGCCGGCACGCTGGGCGGCGCGGTGGCGGTGACGCTCTCCAGCCGCAGGTGCACAAGGGCATCCAACTGCCGCAGCGCCTCGTTGTGGGTGACATGCTTCTGCGCCTGCGCCGCCGCCAGATATGGCAGCGCCAGATTGGCGGTCGTCTCGGACGCCATGGTGAGATCCTTCATTGAGAGGAAGAGAGGGAGGCTCAGAGCGGCAATGTGGCGGTGGCGGCCGTTCCCGGCCCCAGCACCGCCGACATCTGGGCGATGCGCACCGTGAGCGCGCTCTGCACCGCGCCGAAATCGGCCAGTTCGGACGCGGCGGGATAGACGAGGGTGCCGGTGCCGGCCTCAAGGGTGCGCACCACCGCTCCGCCGCTGAGGATCTCCACGCGATAGCGCTCGGTGTCCTCGCCGAGCGGGATCTCCACCGCGCCCCAGCCATCGCCATCCACCCGGCTGCGCCGGATCCACGACAGGGCGATGCCCTCCGCCGTGCGCACCGCCGCCAGATGCACCGGCGCCAGCGGCGCCAGAGCGGTGCCGCCGGCAGTGGCGGCGAACTGCGCCACCATGGCATCGCCCTGGTCGCGATCGCCGCGCCCCACCCGCACCACATAGGGGCGCCCCAGGTCGGACAGGCTGGTGGCCAGCGGCACCAGCGTCCGATCCAGCAGCACCACCCGCGTGCCGGCGGGCCAGGGGGCGTCCCCGGCCCGCTCCGTGCCTGCCTGCCCGCGCAGCAGGCCGGAGAGGCGATAGACCGAGGTCGCCAGCAATTCGGCTTCCGCGAACTGGAGGATCTCCGTCGTGCGACCCGGCGCCACCAGGGCCAGGGCATTGGCCTGCTCCAGCACCTCGGCCTCGCTGCGGCCTACCAGCACGCCGGAGGTCAGTTGCACCCGCAATTGCGTCCAGCGGTCGAAGCGCCACAGCGGGCCGGGCGCCAGATCGTCCAGCGTCGCTCCGAGCGTCGCGGGCGCGCTGACCGCGCCCACTGCCGTGAAGCTGGCGCCATCGGTGGAGCGCCACACCCCCAGCGTGCTCGGCCAGGGGCTGGCGGCGGCGGCCAGATATTGCAGCACCGGCGGGTCCGAACCGTCCAGAGCCGGCAGGTCCAAGGTGAGCACCAAGGGCGGGCCGAACGCCGCCGGCATCACCGCGGTGCCGCGTGTCGCCGGGCGCAAGGCCGCCTGGAACACGGCGGGATCGATGGAGCGGGCGGTGACCGCCCGCGCCGCGCCGTCGCTGATCTGGGTGATCTCCAGCAGGCGGGTGCGGCCATCGCAGGTCAATTGGACCACGTCCCCCGGCAGCAGCGCCGTGTGCGAGGGCGGCAGCGAGAACTCCGCCCCCTCGCGCCCGGCCCAAAGATCCTGAAGCCAGATGTCGGCGGCCCGCACCATCATGGCGTCATTCGCCATCACCGCCACTTCGGCGCGGGCCACATGCCGGCTCTTGCCCGCGAGGCGCCGCGACGACACCGTGCCATGGCGAAAATCCGCGCCGCCGTCGCCGAAACTCAGTTGCACCTCCAGGGGCAGTTCGGTCTCCTGGGTGCGGGTGAGCACCAGGGGCGCGGCACCCTCCCGCGCCACCAGATCCGCCTCCCCCAATGTCGCCACCGTCTCCCCGCCGCGCGGACGGAAGACGATGCGCCCATCCTGCTCGGTGGCGTCGAAGGCGAAGGCGCGGGCCAAAGGCTCGATGGCCGAGCGGGCGGACATGGGCTGGTCCACCACATAGCCATCGACGATGCCCTCCAATGCATCGGCCTCGATGTTGCCGATGCCATGGTCGGCGCAGATGGCGGCCACCATGGCGTTAAGCGGCGCGGTGCCCATGCGCCCGGTGAGCCAGTGTCCGGTCTCCCAATTGGTGCCGTCGCTCCACACGGAGGTGGCGAGGGGAAATTGCGGGAACGGCCGCGCATCCCAGGTCCACACATAGATGCCGCCGGGGTCCACCATGCGCCCGCCGGGCAGATCCGCCGACGGGTTATCGTCCTCGGTGGCGCCGAAGGCCGGATCGAAGGCGGCGGTCACCGCCTCCAGCATGCGGCGCTGGGCATAGTCATCGCGGCTGGCGTCCGAGAACGGCGGATAGCCGCCCTCGGACGACTTGGCATCGGGAAAGGTGCTGGGCCGGTTCGGCCCCTTGTTCACCGCCCCGCAGCCGGTCTCCATGAGCCGGATCGGCTTGCTGCGCGGCACCCAAGGGGTGGTCGCCCCCGCCCGCACGCCGCCGGGGCGGGCGTGGTGCCAATTGCCCCACCAGTTCCACAGATCCTTCTGCCGGAAGATCCAGGGCTCGCCATAGGCGCCATCGGTGATGGGGGTGCGGATCTGCGCGGCGCGGGCGCCATCATCGGCATAATACCAATCATAGGCCTCACCCGCGCGCAGCCGGCCTTTGAGATAGGCGCGGTCATAGATGCTGGTGGCCAGCGCCGCATCCAGATGGCCGCTGCCGTCGCGCCAGTCGGACAGCGGGGCGTAATAATCCACCCCCACGTAGTCCACGTCCGGCGAGCCCCACAGCCCGTCCAAAGGAAAGGCCGTGGTGCCGTCGGCGAAGGTCTGGGCGCCGTATTCGTCCCAGTTGGCGCCATAGGAGACTTTGGTGCCCGACGGCCCCACCACCGCTTTCGCATCGGAGGCCAGCGACACCAGCCGGTCGGCGGCGGGAAAGCTGCCGTCCAGCCCACGCACGCGGGTGAGCGCCGCCATCTCCGAGCCGATGAGCAAGGTCTCAACGCCGCCCACCATACGCGCCAGCGTGGCGTAATGCAGGATCATCCGCCGCAGGCTCCATTCCGGCGGCCCGAGATAGAGGATGAAGGTGCCGAACACCGCGAAGTCGCCGGCCTGAGCGGCGCCGAACAACGCATCCACCTGCGCCAGCGCTTCGCCGCCACCATCCGGGGAACCCGGACGCCCCGGCGCCGGATCGCAGGTGATGCGCCCGCGCCAGGGATAGGGCGCCTGATGCGGCCCGCCGGTCCAAGGGTCGGGCCGGCCGTTGTCCGGCGGGATGTCCATCATCACGAACGGATTGAGCGTCACCTCCAGCCCGCGCGCCTGGAGCGCCTGGATGGCGCCGATGACGCTCTCGTCCGACGGCGTGCCGCCATAGGCGGCCGAGCCGCCGATCCAGGAGACAGTGACCACGTCGCTGCGCGGCAGGCCGGATACGAACCACTCCGCGCCGGTGGTCCATTTGTCGGCGCGCTCCACCTTGGGCTCGATGCGGCATTGCCCCGCGCGCAGATCGCTGCCGAACCAGGTGACCACCAGCGACACCCGCCGGACATTGGGGCATTGCGCCTGGAGTTGATCGAGCGAGGCGGCCAGATCGGTGCCGGCGCTGGCGGCGTGGCGGTTCTCCGGCGCATAGGCGCCCGCCCCCACCACCCGCTGCACCAGGCGCGGCTCATAGCCGAATTCGGTGGCGCCGGGGATCAAGGTGACGGCGCGGATCTGCGCCTCAAGCTGGCCGATGGAACGCTCCACCTCCACCGTGATCTGCGGCAGCCGATTGCCGAAATTGGCCAAAGGCAGGCGCTCGAACACCACATAGGCAAGGCCGCGATAGGCCGGCGTGTTGCCTGCCCCCTGCTTGGCTTCGATCCACGGGTCCGGCGGCTGGTCTGCCGTGCCCAGATAGGTGCGCACGGTGACGCCGGTGAGGTCCAGCGGCTTGCCATCCGCCCACACCCGGCCGATGCGCGAGATCGGCCCCTCGCACAGCGCCAGGGCGAAACTGGCGTAATAGAGATAGCTGATGGTGGTGGTCTTCTGTGCGGTCTGGCTGGTGCTCTTGCCGCCGGCGCGGGTGGTCTGCACCGAGACCACTTCCTCCAGTTGCGTCGCCCAGATCACCTGCCCGCCGAGGCGGGCGCGACCATAGATGCGCGGCACGCTGGCGCCGGGGCTGGAGGTCATCACATCCAGGCTCGCGAGCCGCGAGCCGGTGGTGGTGGTGGTGCGCGATCCGCCCAGCAGGGTCTGGTCGATCATCGCCCCGCCGAGCGCGCCCAGCGCCCGGCCCGCGATGGCGCCGATGGGCCCGAACAGGGCGCCGCCAATGGCGCTGCCCGCCGCGCCGAGAAGGAGCGTCGCCATGGGAAATCTCCGAAGATGCGAGGGGGATCAGGTCACGCCGGGAAAGGCGAACACATAGGCCAGATGGCGCTGCCACCAGGGCGTCAGATGGCCCTCGCACACCGCCACGCCGTCATAGGCATGGACCATGTGCGCGGGCGTGGTGAGGATGGCGCAATGCTTGGCCGGCAGATGGGCGCGGAAGCGGAACAGCAGCACGTCGCCGGGCTGCATGCGCGCCGGTTCCACCGCGTTGAGATGCCGGCGGGCGGCACCTGCCAGGCTCTCCGCGCGGGCCGCCTCGGCCCAGTCCGGCGCATAGGCGCCGAGCGGCTCGGGCTCGCTGCCGTGGAGGGCGCGCCACACGCCGCGCACCAGCCCGAGGCAATCGGCCCCCTGCCCCTTGGCCGAGGCGCGGTGGTGATAGGGCGTGCCGATCCAGGCCCGCGCCTCGGCGATGATGCGGGCGCGGATGGGATCGGTTTCAGGCGTGCTCATGCCAAAGCACTGCCGTCATAGCTGGCCTCGCCGGGCACGGCGACGGCGAGCACGAAATCATTGCCCGGCATGTGCGGACAGCCGCGAAAATTCAGCGCGTTTGAGAAGCGGTCGCGACAGGTGGAAAAGGTCTTGTCGCAGCCGGCGGTGATCGCGAAGGCATCGCCCGGCATCACCGGCGCCGGCGGACGCTGCCAGAGCTGGAGCGCGGCGATGCCGGCCGCCAGCGTATGGCTCTTCACCTCGCTGACGAAACCGGCATTGGCGCCGGTGGTGAACAGGCAGCGGCCACGGGTGAACCACCCATCCTGCTGCCACACGCCCGCCACCTGGAGATGCCCGGAAGCATCCACCGCCACCACAGAACCATCTGCGCGCAACTGCGGCAGAGCCAGGTTCACGCCGCAGCGGGCATCGCCCAGATCGGCATCGCACAGGGTGCCGAACACCCGGCCGTGGGTCTGATTGAGCGCATCGGCGAGGGCGCGCACTTCGGCGGTGAAGGCCTGGCCCTCGCGACGCACCTCACCGATGGTGCCGCGCCGGAGCAGCACATGGCTGGTGGGGTTGGTCCAGTCGATGAGCAGCAGATCGATGGCTGCACCGTCATACTGCCCGGCTGCCAGATCCGCCTCCTCCAGGGTCGCGGCGCTCAGGGCGCCGGACACCTCGGCGCCGGTGACGCTGAGGCCCTGGGCCTGGGTGCTTTCGGACGACGCGATGCCGCTGGCCGCATGCAGCATCAGACCATCCACCACCAGGTCGCGATCATGGTCGGTGAAGCCCAGCACGCGACCGTCGCGGCGGGTCAGCCGCCAGCCGTGGCAGAGCGTGGTGACGCCGCCGCGCAGATGGGCTGCCAGCGGCTCGGGAAGAGTCCTCATGGGATGATCTCCACGATGGGAATGCGCGGGATGTCCCCCGCCGCGAAATGCGAGAGATTGATCTCCAGATAATCGGTGTCGAAGCGCACCGGCACATGGAAGCGGAAGCCCGCCGTCACCGTCACGCCCGGCCCCGGTGTGCGCCCCGGCACCAGGGTGACGAGGCCGCTGGTGGGATCGCAGGAAAAGTCCATGCCCTCCACCAGTTCGGCGCCGCCCATCGCCACCTTCACGCTGCCCGCCTCGGGCTTGGTGATGGCGCGCACATAAGGCGCGTGAAGGCCGCCATAGATCTTCACCAAGGGGAAGACGCGGCGGGCGCCATCGCCGCTGCCGAGCACCTGGTCGAAGGCGCTCACCGGGGTGCCCGGTGGCCCGGAGGACGGGTCCATGGGATCGCGCCAGCGGAAGCCGTAAAGCCGCCCCCGGCGCTCCTCGAAAAACGCTAGGACGGCATGCAACGCGGCGAGCGATTTCACCCCGTAGCCGGCATCCCAGCGACGGCGCGAATCAGCGCGCCGGGTGTTGCGTTCCTCGCGTCCGGTGGCGGTGGTGACGATCTCCGTCACCCGTTCCGGACCACCGGCGGCACCCAGTGCCACATCGATGGGAAACAGAACCTCATGAAAGGTCGGCATCTTCTGTCTAATCCCCTCAATTCTGACACGAATTCAATAAAATCAGTCTTGACATAGTTGAGGTGCGCGCTTTGACTTCGGATCCGTCGTAAAGGATGGAGCCAAGTGATGGCCACGAAGACTCAGAAGACGACCATCGCCGCCAAGGCACCGGCCGCGAAAAAGACCGAGGCCGCTCCTCCGGCCGCTCCCAAGCCTGCGGCGGTGAAGGCGCCTGCCAAGGCCGCAACCAAGGCCCCCGCGAAAGCCGCCGCCAAGCCCGCGGCCGCGAAGGCTCCCGCGGCCAAGACCGCCAGCCCCAAGACCGCCAGCCCCAAGGTCGCTGCGCCGAAGGCCGCCGCTGAGCCGAAGGCGGCTCCCGCTCCCAAGGCTCCCGCTCCCAAGGCTGCTGCCCCCAAGGCCGCGGCTGCTCCGAAGGCTGCGGCTCCGAAAGCGGCCGCCGCGAAGGCCGCCGCCCCCAAGGCCGCAGCGAAACCCGCCGCGGTGAAACCCGCCGCGACGAAGGCGGCCAAGGCGCCCGCAGCCAAGGCTGAACCTGCCAAGCCCGCAGCCGCTGACAAGCCGGCCGCCGCCAAGGCCGCAGCTCCGAAGACCGCGAAGGCACCCGCCACCAAGGCCGCGCCCGCCCCGAAGGCGGCTCCGGCTGCCAAGCCCGCCGCCAAGGCCGCTGCGCCCAAGGCCGCCGCCCCGAAATCCGCCGCCGCGCCCAAAACCGCTGCTGCTCCCAAGCCCGCCGCTGCTGCCCCGAAGACCGCAGCGCCCAAGGCCAAGGCGCCCGCTGCGAAGGCTGCTGCCAAGCCCGCCACCAAGGCGGCGCCAGTCGAGGCTGCACCCGCTGCCAAAGCTCCCGCTCCGAAGGCTCCTGCCGCCAAGGCCAAGGCGCCCGCCAAGAAGAAGTGACGCCTCGCCCGTCGCGCCTGTGCGGGACGCGGCGACGCCATTGGGAGCCGGCGCCGGTTCGGCGCGGCCTCCTGTGGGGATTGATGAACGTCCGCCCGATCCCATCCTCGGGGCGCGGTGATGCGGACGGGATGAGCCAATGATCGCCAGCGCGCGCGTGGCGGACGTCGTCATGCGGATCCGATGTTTGCAGATCCGCTGACGGCCGGCCCAATCCTCGCGGACACGGTGCCTCGCACCCTCCTGTCTCGCACCCTCCTGCTCCGAGCCCCTCCGCTCCCAGGCGCGACAGCCCTCCCCGGCGCGACGTCACGTCGCGGCGACCTTCCGCTGGGGCGAACCGGAATGGTGCGCGGCACCGGCTTGGATCGGATCGCCCCCGCACCTAAAATAGCACCGCCACACAATCACCTCAGCCTGTGGGCAGGGTGGCGCTCTGGAGGAAAAGCATGGTGTCGTCTCCGCGCCCCATCACCCGTGCCGCACAGCGCGCAGCGTTTCTCAGTGTCCTGTTGATGCTGTCGGCGGTCGCTGCCCGCGCCGACGATGCCAAGACCGGCACATCCGCCCAGGCCTGCCCGCAATTCGGCGCCGGCTTCGTGCGGCTGCCGGGCTCGGATACGTGCATCCAGGTGGGCGGCGCCATGCAGTTCTCCGCCGGGCGCGGCACCGGCATCAGCAATGCACCGAACCAGGGTTCGCAGCTCATGCCGTCGTCCAGCGGCAGTTCGTCGATCCAGCCGGTGGTCGACCCCTGGAAGCAGGCCCGCTGACGCGACGCCGCAACCCGCCATCTCCGCTGGCCGCAGCCGTTCGCTAGAGGCTGCGCTGTCCCCGCGCCACCGCCCGCGCGACCAGACCCGACACATAGGCATCGGATCGCCGGAAGGCCCCTGGATCGGGGGTGGAAACATTGACCTGCACCGTGGTGGTGCCGCCCCCGCTCTGGGTGCGCACCCCCAGCGCGCCATCGGCGCCGCGCGCCAAGGGCAGGATCGCCTCGGCGCCGCGCTCGCCCATCAGGCCGGTGCCGGAGGACATGGGGAAATAGGTCGGCGCCGAGACCACGCCGCCATCGGCAAAGGCCCGCACCCGCCCCGCCTCCAGCACCCCGCCATCGGCGAACGGCCGCACGCGACCGCCATCCAGCACCCCACCATCGGCAAAGGCGGATGTGCCCGAAGCCGCGCCGCCCAGCGCCCCGAGGCCGCCCCCGAGCACCTGGTTCAGCGTGCCGGTGAGCCCCTGCTCCAGCGGCTTCAGCGCCACGTTCAGCGCCAGATTGGACAGGCGCTGGCCGAGGCTGGCGATGACATCACCCACATCCCGCCCCTTCACCGCGACGCTGGTGAAGGCGTCGCTCAGGGCGGCACTGAAGCCGCGCGCGGGCGCCTGGGCGCCGGCCAGCGCCGCCGAGACCTGCGTGCCCAGACCGCGCACCGAGGTCTCAGCCTCGGCCACGCCGGCGGTAAAGGCGCTGGTATCGGCGGTGATCGCCACCGCGACCGTATCGATGGTGTCCATGGTGTCCTCGTGCTTGCGGCAGGAGCCGCCGGTTCATGAGCGCCCGCTCAGGGGGCGGGATCGGGAAATTGGCCCATCAGCGCCTGCAGGCCGGCGCGATCCAGCGCGCCGCCTGCGCCCCGAGGCGAGGGACCACGCAGCCCGTAGGCCGCGGCGGCCAGTTCGCGCGGGGTCATGCGCCAGAAGGCATCGGAAGGCAGCCGCAGGCGGCCGAGGCCCAGCCCCATGGCCTCGCGCCAGGGAAAGGCACGGGGCGCGGGGGCGCCGGGGCTCAGGCCGTCTGCGGCACCGGAGGGCGGGCGGCATCCCCCGAACCGGAGCGCGGCTCGGCGGCGCCGAACGTCGCCGTGAGCAATGCGGACACCAGCCGGGCGAACCCCGCCGCCCCGCCCTCTGCCCGCATGGCGGACACCTCCGCATCGGTGATACTCTCGCCCGCGCCGCGCAGGCCGGCGGCGATCACCCGCACCATGTCGGATGCGGACAGTCGCCCGCGCGAAAACCGCTCCGCCAGCGCCACCAGATCGTCCACGGCGAAGGCCGCTTCCAGTTCCGCCAGGGCGCCGAGGGTAAGCACGAGGGTGCGCGGGCGCCCGTCGAGGGTGGCGGCGATTTCGCCACGATGCGCATTGGCCATGGCGCGGCTCACAACGCAGCGAAGGTGAGAGCGCCTGCGCTTTCCAGCGTCAGGTCGAAGGTGATCTCGCGATCATGCTCGGCCGCCACTTCCAGGGCGGAAATCTGGAACAGGCCGGTGACGGTGCCGAAATCCGGGATCACCACCTGGCAATCACGCAATTCGCCATCGAAGAAGGCGGCCCGCACCAGCGCATCGGAGGCGGCATCCTTAAACACACCGGCCCCGGAGATGCTGGCCCGCTTCACGCCGGCCCCCGCCAGCAGTTCGCGCCAGCGGCCGACGCTGTCGGAATGGGTCACGTCCACGGTCTGGGCGTTGAAGGCCAAGGTACGCGAGCGCAGGCCCGCCACCGTGACATAGGTGGCGCCGTCCATCATCTTCAGCAGCAGGTCTTTGCCCTTCTGCGCGGCCATGGGATGTCTCCTGTGAAAGCTGTTTGAAAGGGATCGGGGCGGCCGCGCCGTTCAGAGCGGCTCGGTGATGGCGCGGAACCGCACCAGGCCGTGGAAGGTGCGCCCGTCGCCGTCGCGGCGGACTTCGGCGGTGGTGGCGCGCAGATTGGCGAGGCGATGGCCATCCAGCGCCAGGGGCGCCTCGTGCAGCGCCTCCTGCACCGCGCTGGCAATGGCGAGGGCCTCCGCCCGCCCGCCCTGTCGGGAGAAGACGTGCAAGGTGAGCGCCTGCTCGCTGCCGCCTTCGGTGGCGGTGGACCAGTCAGACACCACCGCCTC
>CALRNP020000208.1:0-10155 GCA_943369575.1 Azorhizobium sp. AG788
CGAAGCTACCGGCAATCTGGAAGTGCGGCCCAATTGCCATGTGGCCAAGATTGAGCACGATGCCAGCGGCAAGGTCACCGGCGTGGTCTATTTCGATGCCAATGGCGTCACCCAGCGGCAGAAGGCGCGGGTGGTGGCGGTGGCGGGCAATTCCATCGAAAGCCCACGCCTGCTGCTGAACAGCGCCTCAGCCAAATATCCCGATGGCCTCGCCAATTCCTCGGGCCAGGTGGGCAAGAACTACATGCGGCATGTGACCGGCTCGGTCTATGCCGCCTTCGACAAATCGGTGCACATGTATCGCGGCACCAGCATGGCCGGCATCGTGCGCGATGAGGCCCGCAATGATCCGAAACGCGGCTTCGTCGGCGGCTATGAGATGGAGACCCTCTCGCTGGGCCTGCCGTTCATGGCCGCCTTCCTCAATCCCGGCGCCTGGGGCCGGCCGTTCACCGCCGCCATGGAGAATTATCCGCGCATGGCCGGCATGTGGATCGTGGGCGAGGACATGCCGCAGGAGACCAACCGTATCACCCTGGACAAGACCGCCAAAGACAAGTTCGGCCTGCCGGTGGCCAATGTGCATTATGACGACCACCCCAATGACGTCGCCATGCGCAACCATGGCTACAAGCAGGGCGCGGCGCTCTATGAGGCGGTAGGGGCGATCCAGACCTATCCCACCACGCCTTATCCCAGCACCCACAATCTGGGCACCAACCGCATGAGCGAGAAGCCCCGCGACGGGGTGGTGAACAAGTTCGGCCAGAGCCACGACATCAAGAATCTGTTCGTGTCCGACGGCAGCCAGTTCACCACCAGCGCCGCCTGCAACCCGACCCTCACCATCGTCGCTTTGGCGGTGCGCCAGGCCGATCACATCGCCGGGCTGATGGGCCGCAAGGAGATCTGAACAGGCGGCATCCGGACGGCGCGGCCACGGCCGCGCCGGTCCTGGCGGGAGCTATTCGGCCGCCACCAGATGGCCGGAGGCAACGGCCGGCGGCGCGCTGACCTTGCGCGAGATATAGAGCAGGCACGAGCAGCGCAGCAGCGAGGCCAGATTCTGCACCTCGCCATGGCACAGCAGCACTTCATCGTGCAGCGTGGTGATGAACTTCGCGACGCTGGTACCCTCGCTGGCGGCGATCTCTTCCAGAATTTGCCAGAAGGTATTCTCCAGCCGCACCGAGGTGATGTGGCCGCCGATGCGGACGGAGCGGGTCACCGACTCGTAATTCTCCTGAGGCTGCCGCGCGAACATGTGGCACATGTCATCCTCCCGATTTGCTTTTTGGAGAGGTTAAAACAAAGCCCAGGATCGAACAACAAAGACGGTTTCAGACCTTGGCGATCGCCGGGCTGATGCCGGTGCGCAGCACGGCGCGCGCCTGCGCCTCGGTGAGGTGGCCGGCGGCGGCCAGCGTCGCCGCCCCATGGGCCAGCGCCCAGATCGCCAGGATCCGCTCGTCCGACAGCGCCGGCCCGCCCGCGGCTTCCTGGGCGGCCTCCACCAGCACCGAGAACGAGCGGCGCGCCTCCGGCACCTGCGTGCCGCCGGGCGGGCAGATGGCGAACATGGCGCCATAGAGGCCGGGCTCGCGGCGGGCGAACGCCAGATAGGCTTCCCCCACCCGCGCGAAGGCGGTGCTGGGGTCCGGCTTGCCGCCGTCGAATGCCTGCTCCAGATCCTGCGCGAACAGGGTGAAGCCCCGCGCCGCCAGCGCCGCCAGCAAGGCATCGCGATCCTTGAAATGGCGATAGGGCGCGGAGGGCGAGACCCCGGCCCGGCGGGAGGCTTCCGCCAATGTGAAGCCCGCCGGCCCCTGGGTCGCCACCAGATCGCGGGCGGCATCCAGCAGCGCGTCCTTGAGATTGCCGTGGTGATAGGCCCGGCGGCCGGAAGAAGGCTCGGTCATGCTGCTGGCATAGCGCACAAAGCCGCAGCCTCACAAATTTCCGGCGGCGGCGGGGCTGGCGTTGGGGAAGCTGAGCAATACGCTTGCTGCGCCGCGCCCGCCGTGCCACTTGCGCGGCCATGATCCGTTCGCTCCGCGCCTTCCTCCCGGCCCTGGCCCTGCCCGCCCTGCTGCTCACCGCCCTTCCCGCCGCCACACCGGCCCGCGCGGCCTCCGTCTGCTATGCGCCCGACGTGCTCAAGGCGGTGCCCGGCGAAGAGAAGGTGCGGCCCCACACCAGCACCGGCGCCACCCTCACCGACCGCCTGCTGCCGGCCCCGCAGCCGGTGCCGGCCAAGCTTGCCGGCTCGATCCGGCGGGTGGATTTGCCGGCGGGCGTGAAGCTGGTGGCGCTCACCTTCGACCTGTGCGAGGCCTCCAGCGAGGTCTCCGGCTATGACGGCGCCCTGGTGGATTATCTGCGCGCCGAAGGGGTGGAAGCCACCTTCTTCGCCGGTGGCAAGTGGATGATCAGCCATCCCGAGCGCGCCTCGCAGATCATCGGCGATTCGCGGTTCGAAGTGGGCAACCACACCTGGTCGCATGCCAATATGAGCGTGACCGCCGACGGCGCCCTGCAACGGCAGGTGGACGATGCCGACATTGCGTTTGCCACCCGCCGCGCCGCCGCCCAGGGCGCCGGCTGCAATGTGAGCCAGGTGCCCGAGCGCACCGGCCTGTTCCGCTTTCCCTATGGCTCGTGCAACGCCCAATCCATGGACTATGTGAACCAGACCGGGCATCTGGCGATCCAGTGGGATGTGGATTCCGGGGATCCGGCCTTCCTCGGCGCCAAGGTGATGGCCGAGACCATGCTGCGCATGATCAAGCCCGGCTCCATCGTGCTCATGCACGCCAACGGCCGCGGCAAGCATACCGCCGAGGCGCTGCACATCCTCATCCCCGCCTTGCGGGCCAAGGGCTATCGCTTCGTCACCGTGAGCGCGTTGCTGGCCGCCGGCACGCCGGTGATCGCCGCCACCTGTTATTCCGAGCGTCCGGGCGATACCAAGGTTTACGATGACGCCGCCCGCGCCGGGCGCCGTATCCTTCCCGTCCAGTGAGCGCCAACCGCCAAAGGCCAGCCTGATGCTTCTCGCCCGCGACCTGTTCGAAGACCTGCGCGCCGAGCGGATGACCCCGCGCGACGTGGTGGAACTGTGCGCCTTGGCCATCGCCGCGCAGGAGGCCGATGTCCAAGCCTTCGTGAGCCTGGATCTGGAGGCCGCCCGCGCCGCCGCCACGCCGGAGCGCGCGGCGCTGCCGCTGGCGGGCCTGCCTATCGGCGTCAAGGACATCATCGACACCGCCGATTTTCCCACCACCTACGGCTCGCCGGCCTATGCGGACTACCGGCCGCGCGCCGATGCCCCCGTGGTGCGGCAGATCAAGCGGGCCGGCGGGCTGGTGCTGGGCAAGACCGTGACCACGGAATTTGCCTTCATGCAGCCCGGCCCCACCCGCAATCCGCGCCGGCTGTCGCACACGCCGGGCGGCTCCTCCTCCGGCTCGGCGGCGGCGGTGGCGGCGGGCATGCTGCCCTTGGCCATCGGCACCCAGACCGGCGGCTCGGTGCTGCGGCCGGCTTCCTTCTGCGGGGTGGCCGGCTACAAGCCCACCTTCCGCATCCTGCCCACCGTGGGCATGAAGACCTTCTCCTGGCATCTGGACACGCTGGGCCTGTTCGGTGCCCGGGTGCTGGACGTGGCCTTCGCCGCCGCCGCCATCACCGGCCGCGACCTGGATCTGGCGGACGCCGAGCTCACGCCGCCGCGCTTGGCATTGGTGCGCACCGCCTGGGCCGACCAGGCCGATGCCGGCGCCCATGCGGCGCTGGACGCCGCCGCCCGTGCCGCCGCCGCGGCGGGGGCCCAGGTGCGCGAGATCGAGTTGCCGGCGGAAGTGGAAGCCGCACACATGGCTCATCCCCTGATCCAGGATTTCGAGGGCGCGCTGGCGCTGGCGGATGAATATGACCGCGGCCTGCTCTCGCCGCTGCTGACCACCCATCTGGCTGCTTCCGCCGAGATCACGCCCGATGCCTATGACGCCGCCCGCCGCACCGCCAAGCGCGGCCGCCAGCGGCTGGGCGATTTGTTTGCGGATTTCGACGGCCTCCTCACCTTCGCCGCCCCCGGCGAGGCGCCGCACGGCCATGCCACCACCGGCTCGCCGGTGTTCAACCGGCTGTGGACCTTGATGGGCAGCCCCTGCGTCTCCGTGCCTGGCCTTTCCGGCCCCACCGGGCTGCCCATCGGCATCCAGGTGGTGGGCCGTTTCGGCCGCGACCACCGCACGCTGATGGCCGCCGCCTTCCTGGAGCGGGCGCTGGCCGGCTGAGGCCACGCCCCTTTGCCGGTGCCGGCGCCCGCTCTTCTTTGATGCTGCGATGCACTCAAACCGACGATGCAACGCAGCATCAATACTTGTTTTTATTTCGGAATGACTTTGCTATTGTCTGCCTCGGGAGGTCGTCCAGAGGAAGACGTGAGTCGTAGATCGGGCTGAGGCCGCGATCCCAAGCCATCAGCGGACAGCGCGCACGAGACCGCACCTCGCGCCGCAACGCTTGGTCAAGGATCACTGGTTCGCCCCGCGCTCCGTCGCTTTCGCGCCAGAAGAGCTAAAAAAACATCGCGCGGAAAAGGACCGACCAGCACGGCGCTGGAGAGCAGGGCTCTCCGGCGCCGTCGCTTTTTGTGGCGCCAGATCATTGCGCCATCCGCGCGTTGTGGACAGGGCCGTCAGGGATGGCCGTCAGGCGCCGCCGGACCGGCCGCTGGCGTGAACGCCGGGAATCGCTTTCCCCCCCCGGCGCACAGTGGGCCTGTGCCGGCAGGTCGATAACGCGAACCCGGCAACGCCGGGATGCCCCCCGATCGCGGTGGGAAGCCGCCTGGCACCCGCCCGAGCCGGCCGCAGGCGCGAACATCCGCAGACCCCTCCACGCGGAAGCGCCCCATCGTCGGCCCCTCAGTCTCCACCTCGGCGCGCTGACGTTGGGCAGCGGTGTGCCGCCGGTGCGCGGCAGCGGGCGCACCGCCGGTGATCGCGCATCCGTGACCTGGCGGATGTAACATTCTGCCGCCGTGCATCGAACCGCTTGGGAAGGCCGCGCCATGGCCTGACAAGGAGTGACCCATGCACCGTCGTTCGCTGATTGCCGTCGCCCTCGCTTTGCCCCTGGCCCTGTCCGGGCTCGGCGCCCTTGCGACGGCGCAGGCCGAGACCACCCTGCCGTTTACGCCCGCGGCGCTGGAAGCCGCGCAAAAGGCCGGCGGGCCGATCCTGGTGGAAGTGACGGCCCCCTGGTGCCCCACCTGCAAGGCGCAGAAGCCGATCCTGTCTGAACTGCTGGCGCAGCCGAAGTTCGCCAAGATGACCGTGCTCCAGGTGGATTTCGACAGCCAGAAGGACGCCCTGAAGATGCTCGGCGTGCGCATGCAGAGCACGCTCATCTCCTACAAGGGCAAGCAGGAAGTGGCGCGCTCCACCGGCGTCACCGACAAGGCGGCCATCGCCGCGCAGATCGACAAGTCGATCTGAGCACGGGCCATGCTCGCGACCCTCGGCTTCGCTTTCATCGCGGGCATCCTGTCCATCCTGTCGCCCTGCGTGCTGCCGCTGCTGCCCATCGTGCTGGGGGCCGCCGCGTCCCAGCATCGGTTCGGGCCGCTGGCGCTCAGCGTCGGGCTGGCGCTCTCGTTCACCGCGATCGGCATCGCCGTGGCCAGCCTGGGTTTCTCGCTGGGGCTCGATGCCGAGGCCTTCCGGGGGGTGGCGGCGGTGCTCCTGGTGGGCATCGGCGCCATCCTGCTGCTGCCGGCCTTGCAGGCGCGCTTCGCTTTGGCCGCCACGCCGCTAGCGGGTTGGACCGAACGCCGGTTCGGCGGCTTCTCGCGGGAGGGGTGGGGCGGCCAGTTCGGCGTCGGCCTGCTGCTGGGGGCGGTGTGGAGCCCGTGCGTCGGCCCCACACTGGGCGCCGCGTCGCTGGCGGCGTCCCAGGCGGGAAACCTGCCGTGGGTCAGCCTCACCATGCTGGCGTTCGGGTTCGGCGCCGCCTTGCCGATGATGCTGCTCGGCACGCTCTCGCGCGAAGCCATGCTGGGCTGGCGCGACCGCATGCGCACGTCGGGCGGGGCGATCAAGCAGGTGTTCGGCGCGCTGCTGATCGTGGCCGGCGTGCTGATCCTGTCCGGTTACGACAAGCGCATCGAGACGGTTCTGGTGGAAGCCTCCCCCGCCTGGCTCACCGACCTGACCACGCGGTTCTGACCGAGGCGCGTGCGCAGCCTGCCCCGCCATAACGGCTTTTCCGGCTTCATGACAGACATGCGACGGCCTGTGACATTTGCCTGACTTTGGGGCAAAAAACATCGTGTGCGCGCATGCGGCGCAACGCACCGCCCACCGTCACACGACCGTCGCGCACCGGCCTTATGGGGTTGGCTTCCGTTTCTTCCCCGGAGCCTACCCGATGCTCGTGATCGACGGACTGACGTGCCGCTTCGGCAGCAAGGCCGCCGTATCGGACGTGAATTTGGAGATCGGCCACGGCGCCTTCATCGGTGTCATCGGCCGCTCCGGCGCCGGCAAGTCCACCTTGCTGCGCATGATCAACCGCCTGCAGGATTCCAGCGCCGGCCGCATCGTCTTTGAAGGCACCGACGTCACCGGCCTCAAGGGCCGCGAGTTGCGCCTGTGGCGGGCGCAGGCGGCGATGATCTTCCAGCAGTTCAATCTGGTGGGGCGCCTGGATGTGCTCACCAATGTGCTGATGGGGCGCCTCTCCACCATGGCCGGCTGGCGCGCCATGACCAAGACCTGGAGCGCGGAGGACAAGGCGGTCGCCCTCTCCGCCCTCGATCAGTTCGACATCGCCGGCCTGGCGGCGCAGCGCGCCGACAGCCTCTCCGGCGGCCAGCAGCAGCGGGTGGCCATCGCCCGCGCCCTGGTGCAGGAGCCGCGCATGATCCTGGCGGACGAGCCCATCGCCTCGCTGGATCCGCGCAACACCAAGGTGGTGATGGATTCCCTGCTGCGGATCAACAAGCACTTCGGCATCACCGTGCTGTGCAATCTGCACTCCCTGGAGTTGGCCCGCACTTATTGCGACCGGCTGATCGGCATGGCGGGCGGCAAGGTGGTGTTCGACGGTGCCCCCGACGCGCTCACCGCCGATGTGGCCCGCGACCTCTACGGCCTGGAGGCCGATGAGGTGATGGACCTGGAGCACGCCATTCCCGCCGCCGGCGGCCATGCGCCCGCAGCCCTGCCGGCCACCGCCGCGCCGGATCGCTGAACGCCCATTGCCGCCCCTTCGCCTTCGCCGGTCCCAAGGCTGGTCGGCGGCTCATTTCCATGCAGGCGCGCCACGGCTCCCATCCGGCCCGTCCGCCCTGCACCAGCTTGATCCTGCCGGCGGCGGCGCCGCCGGCAGGATCGCGTCGGGGGCCTGTGCGGCCTCCCGGACGACGCCCGGCGCCACGGCGCCGGAGCGCGCCACTGGTCCGCGCGGACCGGCGGCCATGCGCGGCGCCCGATGCGGCCGCGGCTGGCCATCCCCGCGGGCCTGCGTTCCCACCCGTTCCGTTTTCCCCCGCGTTTCCCGAAGGAGACTTCCATGTTCAACCGACGCACGCTGATCGCGGCCGCCGCCGCCCTCGCCCTCACCTCCGGCGCCGCCGGCGCCCAGGAGTGGAAGAAGCAGTATCCGGAACTGACCTTCGCGGTGATCCCGGCCGAGAACGCCTCCGCCACCACCGACATCTACACCCCGTTCGCCGAGTATCTCGCCAAGGAGATCGGCGTGCCGGTGAAGCTGCGCATCGCCAATGACTATGCCGCCGTGATCGAGGCCCAGCGCGCCGGCACGGCGCAAATCGCTTTCTACGGCCCGGCTTCCTATGCCCGCGCCGTGCTCACCGGCGTGAAGATCGATCCGCTGGTGGTGCAGCGCCACAACACCGGCCTCACCGGCTATTATTCGGTGGTGTGGGTGAAGGCGGACAGCCCCTACAAGACCCTGGCCGACCTCAAGGGCAAGACCATCGCTCTGGTGGATCCCAACTCCACCTCCGGCAACCAGGCGCCGCGCTACTTCCTGAACAAGGAAGGCTATTCGGTGGACAGCTATTTCGGCAAAAGCGTCTATGCCGGCAGCCATGACAATGCTGTTCTCGCGGTGGCCCAGGGCACGGCGGATGCCGCCGCCAATGCCTGGAACTCCGAGACCGACAGCTACCTCACCCGCCTGATCGCCCGCGGCCTGCTCAAGAGCGCCGACGGCAAGCCGCTGACCCAGGCCGACTTCCGCATCGTCTACAAGTCGGACTTCCTGCCCGAAGGCCCGTTCGCGGTGCTGGATTCGCTGCCCGCCGACCTGAAGGCCAAGATCAAGCAGGCCTTCCTGGACGCCCCCAAGAAGGACAAGGCGGCCTTCGACAAGCTCTCCGGCGGCAAGGACATCGAGTTCGCGCCGATCACCGCCAAGGATTACGAAGGCATCATTGGCATGGTCAAGTATAACGACGACCAGCGTAAGAAGTCCTGATTGGATCATCGGGCGGGGGCCGGCAACGGCTCCCGCCCATTTTCTTGAAGAGCCCCAGCCATGCCCGCCACCGTTCCCACCCTTCCGCCGCAGCAGGCGCACGCGCTCGCCGCCGCCTATGACCGGGCGACCGCCGCCCGCCGGCTGAAGTCGTTGGTGGTGGCGGCCGTCATCGCTGCCTTGGTGCTGCTCGCCGGCTGGATCGCGGAAATCCGCCCCGCCGCCTTCGTCAACATCGCCAATTTCACCGACTATCTGGCGAAGACCATTCCCACCATCTCCGCCGCCACCCCGCGCGCGGATATCGTCGGCTGGTACTGGGACCTGCGCCATTGGGCGGCGCTGCTGGGCGAAACCCTGCTGATGGCCTATCTCGGCACGCTGTTCGGCGCCATCGGCGGCTTCATCCTGTGCTTCCTGGCCTCGGCCAACCTGATCCGCAATCCGGTGCTGCGCTTCTGCACCCGGCGCTATCTGGAATTCTGCCGCACGGTGCCGGACATCGTGTTCGCGCTCATCTTCGTGTTCGCCTTCGGCCTCGGCCCGATGCCAGGGGTGTTCGCCATCGCCATTCACACCACCGGCGCGCTGGGCAAATTGTTCGCCGAGGTGGTGGAGAATATCGACATGAAGCCGGTGGAGGGCCTCACCGCCACCGGCGCCAGCTGGATGCAGCAGGTGCGCTTCGGCGTGCTGCCGCAGGTGCTGTCCAATTTCGCTTCTTATGCGCTGCTGCGGTTCGAGATCAATGTGCGCGGCGCCGGCGTGCTGGGGTTTGTCGGCGCCGGCGGCATCGGCCAGGAGTTTCTGGTGGCGATCCGCAACTTCTACTACACCGACGTCAGCGCCATCCTCTTGATGATCATCGCCACAGTGATCCTCATCGATCTGGGCACCGAACAGGTGCGCCATCGCCTCCTCTCACAGGATCAGCGCGCGTGAGCCCCCTGCCCGACACCACCGCTGCCACCCCGCGCCCCACCCTGGCTGCTCTGGCGCTGGCCGACATGGCCGGCATCCGCGCCCGCAACCCCGCCGTGTTCAAGAGCGACATCGCCGGGCGCACCCGCGCCGCTCTGGTGATCTTCGCTCTGCTGGCGCTGGCGGTATTCGCCTTCTGGGCGCTGGACTTCAGCCCCGCCCGGCTGATGGCGGGCATGGACCGGCTGGGGCTATTCGTCTCGCTGCTGTTCCCGCCCGATGCCCATGGCCGGCTGCCCGCCTTCATCAAGGCGCTGGGCGAGACTTTGGCCATCGCGCTCATCGGCACGCTCACAGCGGCGCTGGTGGCGTTCCCCTTCGCCTTCCTGGCGGCGAAGAATGTCATTCCCAATTTCTTCGTGCATTTCTCGCTGCGCCGGATCTTCGATGTCTCGCGCTCGGTGGACACGCTGATCTGGGCGCTGATGTGGATCAATGTGGTGGGCCTCGGCCCGTTCGCCGGGGCGCTGGCCATCGCCTGCGCGGACTTCGGCGCCTTCGGCAAATTGTTCTCCGAGGCCATCGAGGCGGCGGATCGCAAGCCAGTGGAGGGCGTGATGGCGGCGGGCGGCAGCGATCTGCACCGCATGCGCTTCGCCTTGCTGCCGCAGGTGCTCCCCGTTATGGCCAGCCAGGTGCTCTATTTCTTCGAATCCAACACCC
>CALRNP020000209.1:0-10018 GCA_943369575.1 Azorhizobium sp. AG788
CGCCGATCCGCGGCACACCGTTTCGGAGGCTGGAACCTACCGCCTGTCGCTGGAACAGGCCCGCGCCATCCTCGATCTGCGCCTGCAGCGCCTCACCGCCCTCGGCCGGGATGAGATTTCCGACGAGTTGGACAAGCTGGCGATCGAGATCGCCGAATATCTGGAAATCCTCGCCAGCCGGCCGCGGATGCGGGCGATCATTCGCGAGGAACTCCTCGCCATTAAGGCCGAGTTCGGCACCCCGCGCCGCACCGAGATCACCGAAGGCTTCGGTGACATGGACGATGAAGACTTCATCGCCCGCGAGGACATGGTGGTCACCGTCTCCCACGCCGGCTACGTCAAGCGCGTGCCACTCTCCACCTATCGGGCGCAGCGGCGCGGCGGCAAGGGCCGCTCGGCCATGCAGACGCGGGACGAGGATTTCGTCACCCGTCTGTTCGTGGCCTCCACCCATGCGCCGGTGCTGTTCTTCTCGTCCAAGGGGCAGGTCTACAAGCTGAAGGTGTGGCGCCTGCCCGCCGCGGCGCCCCAGGCGCGCGGCAAGGCGCTCATCAACATTCTCCCGCTGGCGCAGGACGAGCGGATCACCTCCATCGTGCCCTTGCCGGAGGACACCGAGGATCACGGCCGCTGGCAGATCATGTTCGCCACCACCGGCGGCAATGTGCGCCGCAACGAATTGTCGGACTTCAGCCAGGTCAATCGCAACGGCAAGATTGCCATGAAGCTGGAAGAGGGCGAAGCCATCGCCTCGGTCCAGCTCTGCACCGAGCAGGACGACGTGCTGCTCACCACCGCCAATGGCGCCTGCATCCGCTTCCCGGTTACCGAGGTGCGCGTATTCAAGGGCCGTGATTCCATCGGCGTGCGCGGCATCCGGCTGGAGAAGGACGACAAGATCATCTCCATGGCCATCATCACCCATTCCAACGCCTCGGCGGAGGAGCGGGCGGCCTATCTGAAGATTTCCGGCGCCGAGCGCCGGGCGCTCAGCGCCAATCCGGGCGAAGAGCCGGTAGCGGTGGAAGCCGATGCCGAGGAGACGGTGGGCGCCGAGGTCGAGGTGGACAAGGTGCGCCGGCTGGAGATGCAGACCAATGAGCAGTTCATCCTGACGGTGTCGGAGAACGGCTACGGCAAGCGCACCTCCTCCTACGAATATCGAGTGACCGGCCGCGGCGGCAAAGGCATCGTCGCCATGGCGGTGAACGAGCGCAACGGCAAGCTCATCGCCTCCTTCCCGGCCAAGGACAGCGACCAGATCATGCTGGTGACCGACGGGGGCCAGCTGATCCGCTGCCCGATCAACGGCATCCGCATCGTCGGCCGCGCCAGCCAAGGCGTGATCGTGTTCGACACCGCCGCCGATGAGCGCGTTGTGTCGGTGGAGCACATCAGCGAGGACGAGACGGCTGAAGGTCCGGAGGGCGAGGACGGCCTCGATCTGGCCCCGGATCTGGCTCCCGAGGAATGAGGCATCGATGATCCCCGCTCAGAGCCTGTTCATCTTCATCCTGGCGTGCCTCGCCCTCGGGGCGACGCCGGGACCGAACGTGGCTCTGATCGTGGGGACCAGCCTGAAGCATGGCCGGCGCGCCGGCCTGCTCAGCGCCGCCGGGGTCAATCTCGGCATCGTGCTGCAACTGGCGGTGGTCGCCGCCGGCCTGTCCTGGGTGGTGGAGTTGTTCTCCCGCCATTTCGATCTGGTGCGCTATGCCGGCGCCGCCTATCTGCTGTGGCTGGCGGTCTTGCAGTGGCGCAATGCGGGGCAGGGTGATGCCCGTCCCGCACCCTCGGGTCATGCGGCGTTCGGGCGGGGGCTGGCGGTGGCGTTCGCCAATCCCAAGACCTTGCTTTTTCATGCGGCCTTCCTGCCGCAATTCATCACCAACACCGCTGATCCCGGCCCGCAGATCGCCCTGCTGGCGGCGATCTTCGCGGTCATCGCGCTGGCGGGCGACATGGTGTGGGCCGTCGTCGCTGATCGCGCCCGCACGGCCATTGCCGGCAAGTTCTCGCGGATGGCGGACCGGGTCTCGGCGGGCATTCTCGCCGGTGGTGCGCTGGTGCTTCTGGCCGCCGGCCGGCGCTGAACCGTCCCGGCCAACCTTCCCCCCATTGCGCGCGGCGCCGCCAGCGGCTAACCGTTTGCCCATGAGCCTGCCCCCGACCCATACCCGCCGTGTCGCCATCTACGCCGGGTCGTTCGATCCGCCCACCAATGGGCATCTGGACGTGGTGCGCTCAGCCTCCCGGCTCGCGGACCATCTGGTGCTGGCGGTGGGCATCCATCCCGGCAAGACCCCGCAGTTCACCGCCGAGGAACGCCTCGCCATGCTGGCGGAGATCTGCGGCCCCATCGCCGCCGAGGAAGGCGCCACGCTGGAGGCGCTCACCTTCGGCGATCTGGTGGTCAATGCCGCCCGCCGCTGCGGCGCGAGCCTGCTCATTCGTGGCCTGCGCGATGGCACCGATCTCGATTATGAAATGCAGATGGCCGGCATGAACGGCGCCCTGGCGCCAGAAATCCAGACGGTGTTTCTGCCAGCTTCGCCACGGGTGCGCCCCATCACCGCCACTCTGGTCCGGCAAATCGCTGCCATGGGGGGCGATGTCTCCTCATTCGTGCCGCCTCTCGTGCTCGCGCGCCTGAAGGCCAAGTTTTCCTGACGTTGCTTTCCTGACGTTCGTCCCGCCTTTTCCACGTTCCACGCTCTCGCGGGCCCTAAGGGTGCGCGGGCGTGTCTGCAAGGAGCCTTCCATGTCCCGTCTCATCGGCCGCCGTCTGTTCACCGGCCTCGCGCTGGCTGCCATGATGAGCCTGCCGGCCGTCGCCCAGACTGCCGCCAAGCCCGATCCGCAGAACACGCTTTATCTCGACACCAGCTATGGCCGCGTGGTCATTGCCCTGCGCCCCGATCTGGCGCCCAAGCATGTGGAGCGGCTGAAGACCCTGGCGCGCGAGGGCTTCTATAACAACGTGCCGTTCCACCGCGTCATCGACGGCTTCATGGCCCAGACTGGCGACGGCCAGTTCGGCAACGGCACCGGCGGTTCCAAGTATCCGAACCTGCCGGCGGAATTCTCCAAGACCCCGTTCGTGCGCGGCACCGTGGGCATGGCCCGCTCGTCTTCGCCCGACAGCGCCAACTCGCAGTTCTTCATCTGCCTGGGCGATGCTTCCTTCCTGAACGGCCAGTATACGGTCGTCGGCCAGGTGGTCTCCGGCATGGAGTTCGTGGACAAGATCAAGAAGGGCTCAAAGGAGCAGAACGGCTCCGTGCCCAATCCCGACCGCATCGTGAAGATGCTGGTGGCGTCCGACGCCAAATAGTCTCGCGGGGCGTTGAACCCGCGCAAGCTTGCACACCAATATCTAAGGAGAGGCCCCATGGCTGAAGAACTTCTCGTCCTCGAAACCACCAAGGGCGACGTGACCATCAAGTTCCGTCCCGATCTGGCCCCCAACCACGTGGCCCGCATCAAGGAACTGGCGAACGAAGGTTTCTATAACGACGTGCCGTTCCACCGCGTGATCGAGGGCTTCATGGCCCAGACCGGCGACGGCCAGTTCGGCAACGGCACCGGCGGTTCCGGCAAGAAGCTGAAGGCCGAGTTCAACAAGCAGCCGCACGTGCGTGGCACCTGCTCCATGGCCCGCGCCCAGAGCCCGGACAGCGGCGACAGCCAGTTCTTCATCTGCTTCGGCGACGCCCGCTTCCTCGACGGCCAGTATACCGTGTGGGGCGAAGTGGTCTCCGGCATGGAGAATGTGGACCAGATCAAGCGCGGCGAGCCGGTGGCGAACCCCGACAAGATCGTCAAGGCCCGCCTCGCCACCGCCGAGTGATCGGCGCGCGGCTCGCGTGCTGAAAAGACCGGCCCCGGTTCCTGTGAGGAACCGGGGCCGTTTTATTTTCCTCCGGTGCTCACCACCGGATGGTCCAGGACCGCCGCGCGCAGCGCTGCAACGGGCTCGGCGGAATTGAGCCGCAGGATCGGGGCGCTTTGGCGTTGAAGCCAGGCCTCATGGGCGGCGCGGCTGCGGCGCTCGGGACCCGCGGTGTCATAGCTTTCCGCCCATTCCAGAAAGGCCCGGCTTGCCTCGGCCATGTCGCCGCCGGGGCGGATGCGGTCGCCATAACGCTGATCCTCCCGACGACGGATCCGTGCCATGCGCACCGCCGGATCGAGCTGGAGGAAGACGATCAAATCATAGAGGGGCTCAAGCGGCGCCGCCCATTTGAGCGCGGAGCCGGAGAGCACCCAATCCGCTTCCGGCAGCGCCTGATCCTGCAGCAGGGCAAGACGCTCGGGCACCTCGCGCGGGGTCGTGAAGGGCGGCTCGGTGGGCACCCAGAAGAAGCGGTCCGTGTCCAGATGCAGGATGTCGAGCGCCTCCGCGACGGCGGCGCCCAGCGTGGAGGTGCCTGAGCCGGAGGCTCCGATGATGTGGATGTGGACCATGGCAGCCCCTTCGGTGTGAGGGCGCCGTGATAGCCGCTATTGAGGGCGACCGCTATTCCGGAAGCCGCCCGGTCACTCCTCCAGGCGGGAGCGGCGGACGTTCTTGAGATAAGGCGGGCGCGGGATGGAGGAATGGGCGGCGCGCAGGGCCGCCGACCAACGCTCGCGCAGATCGTGGAAATAGGGCTCGCCCGGCTCGATGCGGTAGTTGAGTTCCGCTTCCAGCGCGTCGGGGCAGAGCACCATGACGTCGATGGGCAGGCCGACGCCCAGGTTGGAGCGCATGGTGCTGTCCATGGAAATCAGGCTGCTCTTCAGCGCGTCGGAGATTTCCATGTCGTAGCTGACGGCGCGGTCCAGCACCGGCTTGCCGTATTTGTGCTCGCCGATCTGCAGGAAGGGCGTGTCGGTGGTGCATTCGATGAAGTTGCCGGCCGAATAGACCATGAACAGCCGCAGAGGACCGCCGACGATCTGCCCGCCCAGCAGGAACGAGACATCGAAGCTGACGTTGCTCTGCTCCAGCGCTCCCGCGTCCACGGTGTGGACCTGGCGAATGGCGCGGC
The DNA here is from genome assembly GCA_943369575.1 of Azorhizobium sp. AG788. Taxonomy (GTDB): domain Bacteria; phylum Pseudomonadota; class Alphaproteobacteria; order Rhizobiales; family Xanthobacteraceae; genus Azorhizobium. Next base: position 5,037 of record CALRNP020000209.1, read on the forward strand.
CCACCAGTTGGGCGGCCTGGAACATGGTGCGGGCGTCGCGCAGCATCTGCCGCTCGCCGGCCTCATGATCCTCAACGCCTTCGTGCAGCAGGCTGATGACCGACTGCGACACCGACAGATTGCCGGCAGAGGCGATGGCCATCACATGATGTCCTGGCTCCTCGAAAATGTGGAGCTTGCGGAAGGTGGAGATGTTGTCCAGGCCGGCATTGGTGCGCGTGTCCGCGATCATCACCAGTCCGTCCCGCACCAGCACGCCGCAACAATAGGTCATCTGATGTTCCCGTTCCCCGGCGTCTTTTTACGATCCTGCGGCGCAAGCCGCAATGCGTCGAACCACGTATGGGGTGCCCGTAGCGGAAAAGCGCTACCGTTTTGATACGGGACTAATCGATCCGGTGGAAAAACCCCCTTGGGCGATGGACGAGACGGCGGCGAGATCCGGCCGTCACTCCACCTCGGCCTCGGCGCCGCCGCGGCGGAACGGCCCAAGCGCGGCGAGATCTTCATTGGCCTGGGCGATATAGTCCCGCTCGCGGTCGAGATAGTGCTTCACGGCGCTGCGCAGGCCGGCATCGGCGATCCAATGGGCGGAATAGGTGGTGCGGGGCAGGTAGCCGCGCGCCAGCTTGTGCTCGCCCTGGGCGCCAGCCTCCACCACCTTCAAGCCCTTGGCGATGGCGAAGTCCACCGCCTGATGGTAGCAGACCTCGAAATGCAGGAACGGGTGCTGCTCGATGCAGCCCCAATAGCGGCCATAAAGCGTGTCGGCGCCGATCAGGTTGAGGGCGCCGGCAATATAGCGCCCGTCCCTTTTGGCCATCACCAGCAGCACCTGATCGGCCATCCGCGCGCCCAGCAGCGAGAAGAACTTGCGGTTCAGATAGGGCTGGCCCCACTTGCGGGCGCCGGTGTCCATGTAGAAGGCGAAGAACGCATCCCAGGCGGCCTCGGTGATCTGGGCGCCGGTGAGCCATTCGATCTCGATGCCGGACGCCAGCGCCTCGCGTCGCTCCTTGCGCAGGGCCTTGCGCTTGCGGGAGGCCAACGCCTCCAGGAAGTCGTCGTAGCTGGAATAGCCGTCGTTGATCCAGTGAAACTGCTGGTCCATGCGCTTGAGGAAGCCGAGATCGGCCAGGCGCAGCCATTCCTCTTCGGTCGCGAAGGTCACGTGCACGGAGGAGGCCTTGTGCAGCTTGGTCAACTGAATGAGGCCGGTACCCAGCAGTTCGGCGGCGTTCGGCACCTGCGCGCCCGCCCGCACCAGCAACCGCCGCCCGGTGACCGGGGTGAACGGCACGCTGACCTGTAACTTGGGATAATAAGCGCCGCCGGCGCGCTCATAGGCCTCGGCCCAGCCCTGGTCGAAGACATATTCGCCGCGCGAATGCGACTTGAGATAGGCCGGCACCACGCCCGCCGCCGTGCCGTCCGGCCCGTCCAGAACCAGATGCTGCGGCTGCCAGCCGGTACGCGCCCGCACGCAGCCGGCCTCTTCCAGCGCGCTGAGGAAAGCGTGCGAAACGAACGGTTCCGGCCGGTCCTGATCCCCGGCGGCGCAGGCGTCCCATTGCGACGCCGGGATTTCAGACAGGGACGGAAGGATACGGATTTCAGTCATGCGGGACGACGGATGGGGACACCTGTCCGCTGGGAGTGCGGTGCGAAACTGTCCCGCAACTGTGGCACGGGGCAGGGCCGGTCCGCATCACTTTTTCGGGTAGGGCTTCAGGATCAGGATGCCGAGGTCCTTGAGCGGGAAGAAATCCTTGGCCTTCATCTGGAAGCGCGTGGGGCTGATCTTCTTCACGCCGGTGCCGCAGAAGCTGACCAGATTCTCCGGTGCGCCCTTGTCCACGGTGAGGGTGAAGTCGGAGATGGTGCCGGCCCAGTTGCCTGCGGTCTTCAGAATGTAGTGGATGCGGGCGTCGGAGAAGATCGGCTGCATTTCAGGCTTGCTGCCCTTGGACGCGCGGTCCACCGCGGCCAGGAGCGTGCTGTCGATGCAGAAGGTATCGGCCATGGAGCGCTGCTCGGCGGCGATCCATTCATTGTCCTTCCCCACCTTCATGCCCACCAGCGTGCCCACCGACATGCCGACGCTGGGCTTGTACTGGTGTTCCACCACCAGTTCCTTGCCGGCCGGGAAGGTCTGCATCCAATAATAGGTGGTCTTCAGGGTCCAGCGCGGCGCGAGATGGCGTTCGGTGCCCTTGCCGGCGTCGAACTCATCCACCTGGACCATGCCGATATCCTGCAACTCCTGCCACTTGTCCTGCGGCAATGCGTCGAGCGCCTTGCCGGTGGCCGGCATCTGCGGCGCCAGCGGCACCTTGAGATCGATGAGCATCTGGGTGCGGTCGATGCCGAGGGCGAACACCTTCTGCTCCACCTTGGTGGTGACCGGCTTGCCCTCCACCAGGGTCTTGAAGTCGAGGAAGTTCTCTGCGTCCTCCACCGGAATGGACTCGTTGCTCTCCATGCTCACCGTAATGTCCGGCATGGGGAAGGCGACCAGCGTGTGCACATCCTTGGCGGCGGTGCTCTTGAACACATAGCGCACCCGCACCTCCTGCTCGGAGATGAACAGGTCCTCGGACTTCATCGCGATGTCGTCGGTGGGTACGAACACCAGCCCGCCGGCGGCCAGTGCCGCCGTGGTGTCGTTGGCCTCGCCGGGCAAGGTGCCGAGCATCACGGCGCCGAGTGCGGCGGCGAGAACAAGCGCGCTCCTGGCCGTGCCGCTCCGCCGAAAGGGTCCGGTGTGCCCTGGTGTCATGCCCGATCCGAACATCGCAATCTCCATGCCGGGATGTCCGGCGGTCTGTCCTGAATGGCCACGGTCAGGGCCGGAAGGTCTCGAAGATCATCTGGTCCGCACCCGATGCGCAGCGCGCCCGATCCTGCGGGCTGCGCACCGTCCATGTGAGCACCGGCATGCCGCAGGCGCGCGCCAGCCGTAGCACGGGGGCGCCGAGATCGGCGACGCGATAGGCGATGAATTGAAACCGCGAGCGCGGCCAGTGCAACAGATGGCCCATGGTCCAGCGCTGCAGCGCGCCGAGGCCGGTCCATTCGCTGTCGCCATACCGCCGCTGCGCCACGATGCCCCGGCGCACCTTCGGCGCCGCTTCAGCCACCGCCGCGACCATTTCAGGGTCGAAGGACATCAAGGCGATCGGACCGGCATAGACTGCCGCCAGTTCCGCCGCGCGGCGGGCCAGGCGCACGTCGCCGGTGAAGGCGCTCTTGATCTCGATGATCAGCAGGGTGCGGCCGGCGACCCGATCAAGCAGATCTTGAAGGGTCATCATGCGGTCGGCGGTCGCCTTGAAGGCGATGGCCTGCAACTGCGCGGCCGTGTGGGCCGCGAGAGGGCCGCGGCCCTGGGTCAGGCGGTCCAGGGTGAAATCGTGGAATACCATGGCTTCGCCGTCGCGCGAGAGCTGGACGTCAACCTCGATGGCATAGCCGCCCTCCACCGCCGCATCCACGGCGGAGGCGGTATTCTCAATGATGCCGGCCGCCGCATCGTGGAGACCACGATGGGCGACCGGACGGTCGATCAAGGAGAAGGCGGCGGCCACTCCCGCTCACGCCACTTCGAAGATGGCTTCCACTTCCACGGCGGCGTCGAACGGCAGAGCGGCGATTCCCACCGCCGAGCGGGCATGCCGACCCTTGTCGCCGAGGACCTCGACGAACAGGTCCGAGCAGCCGTTCATCACCTTGGGCTGGTCGACGAAGTCGGGAGCGGAGTTCACGAAGCCTACCAGCTTCACCACCCGCACGATCTTTTCCAGATCACCGATGGCCGCCTTGGTCTGGGCCAGCAGATTGATGGCGCACAGGCGGGCGGCGGCGCGGCCAGTGTCGATGTCCAACCCGGCGCCCAGCTTGCCGGTGCTGATCTTGCCGGCGCCGTCGATCGACACCTGGCCGGAGACGAACAAAAGACTGCCGGTGCGCACCGTGGGCACATAATTGGCCAATGGCGCAACCGGCGTCGGCAGCGTGATGCCGAGTTCCGCAAGTTTCTGCTCGATGGTTTGAGACATTATCTTCTCCTGCCACACCTTGTGCGCATTTTGCGACTTCCTCTTCGCTGAACCGGGGCCGCCGCGCAAGCGCGCAGGACGGCTCCCAAGGAGATCTGCGATGCTGCGTCTGCTGGGGCCTTCGAGCCTTGCCTTGATCCTTCTCGCGTCGAGCCTCTCGCCGGCGGCGGCGGAGGCGCTGCTGCCGCACCGCGCGGGCTACAAGCTGGTGCTGGATGCCACCAAGAGCTCCCGTCGCCTGGACGGCGCCACCGGGCGAATCGACTACGAGATGCGCGGCGACGCCTGCGAGGGCTACACCGTCAACATGCGCCAGACCTCGACACTGGATACGGGCGAGGGCGCCCCGGTGCGCGCCGACATGGCCTCCACCAGTTGGGAGGATGGTGCCGGTGCCAGCTATCGCTTCAAGACCCGCGACCAATTGGACGGCGACACCAAGTCCGACGTCGATGCCCAGGCCACCCGTGGCGACAACGGCACCGTGGTGGTCAAGATCACCAAGCCGGATCCGCGCACCGTGGAGCTGAAGGGCCGCATCCTGATGCCCACCGAGCATGTGGTACGGGTTCTGGCCGCCGCCGCCGCCGGCGAGAACCTGTTCGAAGCCAAGGTCTATGACGGCTCCACCGACGGCACCAAGGTCTACAACACCCTCTCGGTGATCGGCCGCCCCAGCACCGACGAGAGCAAACTGCTGCCCGCCGCCAAGCCGGTGCTGGGCGGGCACACCTTCTATCCGGTCAGCGTGAGCTATTACGACGTGGAGAAGGATGCCAGCGCGCCGGAATATGTCATGAGCTTCTCGCTCTATGACAACGGCGTCATCGGCGAGCTGAAAATCGACTATGGCGACTTCGCCTTGCGCGGGGCGCTGGATACGTTCGAGCCGCTCAAGGTCTCCGCCACCCCCTGCGACAAGAA
>CALRNP020000210.1:0-9971 GCA_943369575.1 Azorhizobium sp. AG788
CGCCGGCGTGCCGTCCATCTTCGTGCCCGCAGGTCCCATGCTGCGGGGCAATTGGCACGGCAAGGTGCTGGGCTCGGGCTCGGATGCCTTCAAATATTGGGACGAGCGCCGCGCCGGCAATATCTCCGACAAGGATTGGGCGGAGATGGAGGTGGGCATCGCCCGCTCCTATGGCGTGTGCATGACCATGGGCACCGCCTCCACCATGACCGCGCTGGCGGACGTGCTCGGCATGAGCCTGCCGGGGGCGTCCTCCATTCCGGCGGCGGATGCCAACCACATCCGCATGTGCGCGGCGGCCGGGCGGCGCAGTGTCGAGATGGTGTGGGAGGATCTCACCCCGGACAAGATCCAGACCGAGGGCGCGTTTCACAATGCCATCAACGTGGCCATGGCCATGGGCTGCTCCACCAATGCGGTGATCCACATCATCGCCATGGCCCGGCGCGCCGGCCATGCCATCGGCCTGCCGGACTTCGACGCCGCCAGCCGCAAGGTGCCGGTGATCGCCAATATCCGGCCCAGCGGCGACCGCTATCTGATGGAGGATTTCTATTATGCCGGCGGGCTGCTGGGCCTGCTCACGCGCCTGACGCCGCATCTGGATCTCACCCAGATCAACGTCTCCGGCCAGACCTGGGCCCAGAGCCTGGAGGGGGCGCAAGTCTATCATGACGATGTGATCCGCCCGCTGGACAATCCCATCTATGCGGAGGGGGCGCTGGCGCTACTCAAGGGCAATCTGGCCCCCGACGGCTGCGTGATGAAGCCGTCCGCCGCCGCCCCGCATCTGCTCAAGCATTCCGGCCCGGCGCTGGTGTTCGATGACTATCCGGCGCTCAAGGCCAATATCGACCGCGATGATCTCGACGTCACCGCCGACACCGTGCTGGTGCTGCGCAATGCTGGGCCGCTGGGTGGGCCGGGCATGCCGGAATGGGGCATGTTGCCGATCCCGAAGAAGCTGGTGAAACAGGGCGTGCGCGACATGCTGCGCATCTCCGACGCCCGCATGAGCGGCACCTCTTATGGCGCCTGCATCCTGCACGTCTCGCCTGAATCCTATGTGGGTGGGCCGCTGGCGCTGGTGCAGACCGGCGACATCATCTCCGTCGACGTGCCGGCCCGCACCCTGTCGCTGGATGTCCCGGAGGCCGAACTCACCCGCCGCCGCGCCGCCCTGGCGCCCCCGCCGCCGCGCTATGGCCGCGGCTATGGCTGGATGTTCTCCCAGCACATCAGCCAGGCTGACCAGGGCTGCGATTTCGATTTCCTGCGCACCGATTTCGGCCCGCCGGTGCCCGAACCCGTCATCTTCTGAGTGGAGTGAAGACCATGCTTGCCCCCGAAACCCGCGACAAGCTCAAGCAGGTGAGCACCGCGACGCTGGCCACCGCTCTGTTCAAGCGCGGCTTCCGCAATCAATATATCCAGAACGTGCACCCCATCGCCTTCAAGGGCGAGAACATGGTCGGCCCGGCCTTCACCTTGCGCTACATGCCGGCGCGCGAAGACCTCAACCCCATCACCGTGTTCCTGGATCGCTCCCATCCCCAGCGCAAGGCGGTGGAGGAGTGCCCGCCCGGCGCGGTGTTCGTGGTGGACAGTCGCAAGGATGCCCGCGCCGCCTCCGCCGGCTCGATCCTGGTGGCGCGGCTGATGATGCGCGGCGTGGCCGGCATCGTCACCGACGGCGGCTTCCGCGACAGCCCGGAGATTGGCGCGCTGGCCATTCCCTCCTATCACCAACGCCCGGCGGCGCCGACCAATCTCACCGTCCACCAGGCGATCGACATCAACGTGCCCATCGGCTGCGGCGATGCGCCGGTGTTTCCCGGCGACATCATCGTCGGCGATGGCGAGGGGGTGATCGTCATCCCGTTGCATCTGGTGGAAGAGGTGGCGGCAGAGGCCATCGAGATGACGGTGTTCGAGGACTTCGCCACCGAGCAGGTGCTGGCGGGGCGCTCCATCCTCGGCCTCTATCCCGCCACCGAGGAGCAGACCAAGGTGGATTTCGCCGCCTGGCGCGCCGCCAACAAGCGCTGAAACGCCGAACGCCCGCCGGATAAGCGGGCGTTCGATCGCATAAACCAGACGGGCGCCGGTGTTGCCGGCGTCCGTTTTGCGTTCAACTCAAGTGAGTATTTAGCTGCCCTTGCGGCTGTGAAGCTGGGGAATGAACAGATCGGTCCAGGCGGTCGGCTTCACCTTGATGGTGCCGGCCAACTGCATGAAATCAGCGAACTGCATCACCTCATTGGGGGTGGTGGAGAATTGCGTGTCCTTGTCGTTCAGCATCTCCAGCACCTCGTCCACGGAGACTTTCACCTTCGAGCTACGCACGAAGATTTCCGCCGCCAGCTGCTTGTTGGAGGCGATCAGCGCATCGGCTTCATCCAGCGCCGCCAGCATCGCTTCGGTCATCTTGGGGTTGGCATCCACGAAGCGCTTGGGGGCGAACACCACGTCCAGCGTGATGTTGCCGATCACGTCCACCGAATTGACCACCCGATGCACCTTGGGGTCCTTCAGCTCCAGATAGGAGAAGGGCGGCGAGGTGAAATGGGCGGTGATCTCGGTCTTGCCGGTCATCAAGGTGGCCAGCGCTTCGGGATGCGGCAGGCTCACCGTCATGGGATCGAGCTTGGCATAGTTCTCGCGGCCGAACTCATGGGCCACGATCATCTGCAGCACCACCGCCGACAGCGAGGTCTTGATGCCGGGCAAGGCGATCTTGTCCGGCGGTGCCAGGTCCTTCAGGGTCTTGACGTTCGGCTTGTTGGTATTGAGCCAGAGCGAGGTGGCGCTCAGCGCGCTGATGCCGATCACCTCGACCTTGGGGATGCCCTTGGCCTTGGCCCAGAGGGTGATGAAGCCGGGGGCGCCGATGCCGGCGAAATCCAGCGAGCCGGCCATCATGGCGTCATTGATGACGTTGCCGCCATCCAGCATGAGCCAGTTGACCTTGACGTCGCCCAGGCCGGCCTTGGCCGCCTGCTTCTCCATCAGCTTCTGATCTTCCATCACGATCAGCGGCAGATAGAGGATGCCGTAGCCCTTGGAGACGCGGATCTCCTTCACCTCGGCGTGGGCCGGGGCGGATGCACCGGCGAGCGTGATGGCCGCGCCCACGGCAAGGGCCTGCATATGCTTGAAAAATGTCATGTTCTGTCTCCCTAGAGATGGTCCGCCGGATCTGTGCCCGGCTTGTCAGTGCTGCATGCCCCAGCGGCGGATGGTCTTGCGCTCGATGGTGGCGAAAATCATGTTCTCAACGAATAGCCCGATCAGGATCACCGTGAACAGGCCGGCGAACACGTTCGCGGTCTCCAGCTGGTTGCGGTTCTCGAAAATGAACCAGCCGAGCCCGCCGGAGCCCGAGGACACGCCGAACACCAGTTCGGCGGCGATAAGCGTGCGCCAGGCAAAGGCCCAGCCCACTTTCAGCCCGGTGAGAATGGCCGGGAAGGCGGCGGGGATCAGCACGAGGCGCACCAGCTTCAGGCCGCGCAGGCCATAGTTCAGGCCCACCATGCGCAAGGTGTTGGACACCGAGCGGAAGCCCGCATGGGTGTTGAGCGCGATGGCCCACAGCACCGAATGCACCAGCACGAAGATCACGCTGCCCTGGCCAAGGCCGAACCAGATCAGCGCCAGCGGCAGCAGCGCGATGGCCGGCAGCGGGTTGAACATGGAGGTGAGCGTCTCCAACAGGTCCGAGCCGATGCGCGAGCCGATGGCCAGAGTGGTCAGCAGCGCCGCCAGCACGATGCCGATGGAATAGCCGATCAGCAGCGTCTGGATCGAGGCCAAAGCGCGGGCGGGGATGGTGCCGTCGGCCATGTTGGTGAAGAAGGCCGACAGGGTCTCCAGGAAGGTGGGAAACAGCAGCGGGTTTTCCAGCCAGCGGCCATAGATCTCCCAGGCCACCGCCAAGGTGATGAGGATGAACGCCTTGCGCACGAAGCCGATGCGATAGACCCGCTCGAACCACGACAGGGTCTTTTCCACCTGCGGCAGGTCGGTGCGGCGTTCGGCATTGATGATTTCGGGGCGGAAGGTGACGACGTCGGTCATGGCCTGGTCCCCTGTCAGTGCGCGAAGAGCATGTCGTTGATGCGGGTTTCCAGCGCCGCCTGGGCGCCGGTTCCCATCATCTCTTTCGGAAGGCTGTTCAGCTCGGCCCGCACCTGGCCCGGATGGGGCGAGAGCAGCAGGATGCGGGTGCCGATGCGGATGGCTTCCTCGATGGAATGGGTCACGAACAGCACGGTGAAGTGGGTGTCGTCCCAGAGCTGGAGCAGTTCGTCCTGCATCTTGCGGCGGGTGAGCGCGTCAAGGGCGGCGAACGGCTCGTCCATCAACAGCACGTCCGGTTCCATGGCCATGCCGCGGGCGATGGCGACACGCTGCTTCATGCCGCCGGAGAGCATGTGCGGGAAGCTGTCGATGAACTTGGTCAGCCCTACCTTGTCGATATAGCTGCGGGCCCGCTCCAGGGCGTCCTTGCCGCTGGCCCGGCCGCTGGAGGTGAGCGCGAAGGCGACGTTCTCGCCGACCGTCTTCCAGGGCAGAAGCTGGTCGAACTCCTGGAACACCATCATGCGGTCGGGGCCGGGCTCGCGCACCTCGCGGCCCTTGAGTCGGATGGTGCCTTCGCTGGGGGTGATGTAGCCGCCAATGGCTTTCAGCAAGGTGGACTTGCCGCAGCCGGACGGTCCCAGCAGCACGAAGCGATCGGACTGGAAGACGTTGAAATCGACGCGATACGTGGCCGTCACCAGGGTATCGGGCGTCTTGTATTGCAGCGTCACGCCCTCCACGCTGAGCAAAGGCACAGGCGTGGCCGGCACGGAATGTGCGGTCATGGATCCTCCCAGATCGGTTGGTCGCGAACTCTTGCCGGTTCGCTTGACACCTCGACTATATGCCGGTCCCCTGACTCAAAACTGACTCCGTTCTGCAAAGGAAAGCCGGTGCGCATCCTGGTGGTCGAAGACACGCTGGACATCGGCAAAGTCATCGTGCTGCGCCTGGAAAAGATGGGCCATGCGGTGGATTGGGAAACCGATGGGCGCACCGCTTCCGAACTGCTGGAGGTGCAGGCCTATGATCTGGTGGTGCTGGATGTGATGCTGCCCGGCGCCGATGGCTTCGCCATCCTCAAGGGCCTGCGCGGGCGGGGCCTGAAGACCCCGGTGCTGATCCTCACCGCCCGCTCGGCGGTAGACGACCGGATCAGCGCGCTGGACCTGGGCGCGGATGATTATCTCATCAAACCATTCGACTATCGCGAACTGGAGGCGCGGGCGCGGGCCTTGCTGCGGCGCAGCTCCGGCACGCCGGACAATATCCTGCGCTTCGGCGATCTGACCATCCATCGCGCCGGCCGCACCGCCGCTGTCGGCGACGTGCCGCTGGATCTCACCCGGCGGGAATTGACCGTGCTGGAGATCCTGGCGGCGCGGCAGGGGCGGTTCGTGGCCAAGGAGGAACTGGTGGAGCAATTGTTCAGCTTCGACCAGGATCCCAGCAACAATGCCGTGGAGCAGTTCGTCGCCCGGCTGCGGCGCAAGCTGGCCTCCACCCGCATCGAGATCCGCACCACGCGGGGCCTGGGGTATCAGCTTGCGATTGTCTGAGAGCCGGGCCTCGCTCCATGCCCGCATCGTCGCCTTCATCGCCGCCATCCTGTGCGGCGGGGCGCTGCTGCTGGGGCTGGCCGCCTGGCAATATGCCTCGGTCGCGGCCCGCGATGCCTATGACAAATTGCTCATCGGCGGCGTGATCCAGGTGGCGGAAAACCTGTTCGTGCAGGGCGGCGTGGTGACGCTGGACCCGCCGGCGGCCGCCTTTGCCACCCTGTCGGCCTATGATCTCGTCTTCTATCGCGTCACCGATCCGCGCGGCGTGGTGGTGGCCGGCTATGACGATCTGGCGCCCGACGTACCGCTGGAGCGCATCCGCTCCGGCGTGGTGCTGATGGATGGGGTGTATCAGGGCCAGAAAGTGCGCATCGCCGCCATCGGCAAGCGCATGGCCGATGTGGCGGGGGGCGCGTGGGCGCAGGTGGTGGTGGCGCAGACCGTCAATGCCCGCGAGGCGCTGGCGATCGATCTCACCACCAAGGCGCTGGGGCTGATCGGCATCATGAGCCTGCTGGCGCTGGTGGCGGGCGCGTTCTCGGTCCGCATCGCCCTGGCGCCTTTGACCCGCATCGAGCGCGAGATCGCCGCCCGCCGGCCGGACGATCTGCGCCCGATCCAGCACACCCCGCCGCTGGAGGTGCGCGCGCTCATCACTGCCATTGATGCCTTCATGCGCCGGCTGTCCGAGCGCATGAGCCTGATGCAGCGCTTCATCGCCGACGCCGCACACCAGTTGCGCACGCCGCTGGCGGCGCTGGATGCCCAGGCGGAGATGCTCACCGCGGCACCCGATGGCGACCAGGAGGCGCAGATCGCCCGCCTGCGCAAGGGCGTGTCCGATCTCGGGCGCCTGACCAGCCAGTTGCTCGATCACGCCATGATCGCCCATCGCACCGAGATGGTGCCGTTCCAGCCGCTCGACCTGAACCAACTGGCGCAATCGGTGCTGTCCCATGCGGTGCCGCTGTCGCTGGAGCGGGAGGTCAGCATCGCCTTCGTGCCGGGGGAGGGGGCGGTGGCGGTGATGGGCGACGCCATCAGCCTGCGCGAGGCGCTGGCCAATCTGATCCACAACGCTCTCACCCACGGCGCGCCCTCGCGCCTGACCGTCCGGGTGGGACAGGAGGGCGAGGGCGCCTGGATCTGCGTGTGCGACGACGGGCCGGGCATCCCCGCCGAGGCGCGCACGCGCCTGCTGGCGCCATTCGAGACCGGCGGCGTGGAGACATCCGGTTCCGGCCTCGGCCTTGCCATCGCCAGCGATGTGGCCAAGGCCCATGGCGGCCGGGTGTTCTTTCTCGACGCTGCCGACGGCTTCTGCGTCGGCCTCTCCCTGCACGGCGCCCCACCCGCGTCCGGCTGAGGCAAGCGTCGCTCCGCGCCTGCTGGCCGGGTGGGGCGCCCCCAGTACTGGGTATAAGCTGCAGCGCGGGATCGTCCTTGGCGGACGGCTCAAAGCGCAAGAGTTTTCAGGAGTTAGAGCCGCCCCGCCCCCGCGCGCCGGGTGTTCGGCTGCCCCCACGCTGGCGAATTGATGGGCTTTTTCAGCGTCATTACCCCTCGGAAGCAAGCTCAACGCAAGCCCGGGGCATCACGGTGGATCTGCGTTTCGCGCGGCCATGAGGGTCGGTGCCGGCGTGCTCCCGAGGTGGGCGGGGGACTGGATGGAGTGACCGTGCCTTCATGACGAATGCCGTCCTAGCCCCGGCTCAGCCGGGAACCGTTTCGCGCGCTCCAGGCGTGCTCATCGGCACAGCCGCCTTGGTGCGGTGGTTCGAGGAGGGGCACGATCTCGCGCCGGTATGGGACCATCTGGTGGCGCGCCTCGACAGCGATCCCGCCGATGCCGCCGCTTTGATGGACATGTCCACCCTGCTGCTCATCCGCAAGGCCCGCCGCAAGGGCGAGGCCGCCCAGGCGGCGGCGCTGGAGCTGCAACGGCATTATCACCGCAGCTATAATGGCGGCGGCGGGGTGCGGCTGCTGGCCTTTGTCACCGCCGGCGACCTCATGGCCAACACGCCGCTGGACTTCCTGCTCACCGGCTCGGATTTCGACCTGCATCTGTTCTACGTGGACAAGGACACCGCCTCGCTCGACGCGGTGCCGGACCATGACGTCGCCATCGTCGCCGTCGGCGAGTCGCCGGAGAATCAGGCGGTGCTGCTGCGGCTGTCCGAGCTGCTGCAAGACTGGCCGACGCCGGTGGTGAACGGCCCGCCGCTGCGCATCGCCGCCATGACCCGCGACTGGGTCTGCGCTTTGTTCGCCGATACCCCCTCGGTGCTGGCCCCGGCCACACGGCGCATTGATCGCCAGACCCTGCTCGATATCGCGCGCGGTGATCTGCGCCTGGAGCGGGCGATGCCGGGCATCAGCTTTCCGATCATCGTGCGCCCCATCGCCAGCCATGCGGGCGAAGGGCTGGAGAAGATCGACGGTGCGGCCATGCTGCTGGTCTATCTGCTGGAGCGGGCCGAGCCGGACTTCTTCCTCTCGCCTTTCATCGACTATCGCAGCGCCGACGGCATGTTCCGCAAGCAGCGCATCGCCTTTATCGACGGCAAGGCCTATCCCAGCCATGGAGCCACCTCGGCCCATTGGATGGTGCATTACGTCAACGCCAGCATGCGGCACTATCCCGAGCGCCGGGCGGAAGAGGCGGCCTTCATGGAGGGCTTCGACCGCGACTTCGCCGTGCGCCATGCGGCGGCGTTCAAGGTGCTGGCGGAGCGCATCGGGCTGGACTATTTCGCCATCGACAGCGCCGAACTGCCCGATGGCCGCCTGCTGCTGTTCGAGGCGGACGTGGCCATGGTAATCCACGACGCCGATTGCGCCCGCACGTTTCCGTATAAAAAGCCGGCCATGCACCGCCTGTTCGCGGCCTTCCAGCAGGCCATCGCCGCCCGCTGCGGCGTCGAGGCGCGGCAGCGCAAGCTGGAATCCTCGGCCGCCTGAAGGCGCGCAGTAAGCAGCAAAGAATATCGATAATAAAAAATTGGCGCTTGTCAGAAGCTGGCGTCATGGTGAACACTAAATCATGAGGCCGGTGCCTTAGGGGAGGATGATTTATGCCAAGTGAGAATGAAGAGCGGGCTGAACTCGTCGCCGAGGCGGAGGCCGAAGCTCGAGCCGAGCCGGCGAGGGCATACGCGCGCGGTTCGGAGGCATTTCACAACGATGAACCCGACACGCCGCCCGAGGACGAAGCTTTCCCTGAGGATTGGTTGCGCGGCTGGCAAAACGCTGTTGCCGCGGACTAGGAGTCCTGAAATCGCGCCGCCCCCCTCGGGGGCGGTCGCCGCTAAGGAAGCCCGAACATGATACGCGTCGCTGCACCTGCCTTGCCACCATCCGCCAAGCCCTCAATGGCTGGGCAGGGATAGGTATCGCCAAGCCGCACGCCAAGCTTGGGACGCCGAGCCCTATCCCTGCGCCAACAAAGCGGCGGCGATCCGCTCGCCGGTCAGCGGCAGGTCACGGATGCGCGCCCCCAGCGCCCGCGCCACCGCATTGCAGATGGCGGCGCCGATGGGGCCTTGGGTGACCTCGCCGATGCCCAGCGCCGGGGCATGGGGATCGCCCACGAACCAGGTTTCGATCTCCGGCACTTCCGAAAAGCGCAGGATAGGATAGCTCTCCCAGCCGTCCGTGGCGATGGCGCCGTCGGCAAAGCGCACCTGCTCCTTGAGCGCCCAACTGGCGCCCTGGATGATGCCGCCTTCCACCTGGTTGCGGGCGCCATCGGGATTGATGAGCTGGCCGGCATCCACCGCGCACCACACGCGGGTGAGGCGCGGCGCCAGGTCCACCTCCACCTCCGCCACCAAAGCCACATAGGCCGCGACATTCTTGTAGCGGCTGAAGGCGAAGCCCTTGGCCCGGCCGGAGCCGTTGGGGCGATCGAACCAACCGCTCATGCCTGCTGCCGCCTCCATCACCCCGCGCGCCCGCCGGTCGGACATGTGCCGCAGGCGGTAGGTGACCGGATCCAGGCCGGCCAGTTCCGCCGCCTCGTCCATGGCGCCCTCGATCGCCAGGGTATTGGCGAAAGCGCCGAGGCCGCGCATGGAGGACGTGCGCACCGGCGGCCGCGGCACGAAATGCTGCACGATGCGCTGGTGGGGAAAGTCATAGAGCGCCAGCGCATTGCGATTGGCGCCGCCGCCAGCCACGTCGGGCAGATCGGGGGCGAGCGGATCGAGGATCGGCTCCGGCAGCGATGCCGCGCCATTGAGATGCACCGCGCCATTGATGCCCGGCCGGCGGCCGTGGGAGGCGCTCCAGATGTTCAAGGACCATTCGGTGGGGCGGAAT
>CALRNP020000211.1:0-9884 GCA_943369575.1 Azorhizobium sp. AG788
CTCTGGTGGGCTACACCAATGCCGGCAAGTCCACGCTGTTCAACCGCCTGACCAAGGCGGAGGTGATGGCGCAGGACCTCTTGTTCGCCACCCTCGACCCCACCTTGCGGGCGGTGGACCTGCCCCATGGCACCCGCATCATCCTGTCCGACACCGTGGGCTTCATCTCCGAATTGCCCACCCAATTGGTCGCCGCCTTCCGCGCCACCTTGGAAGAGGTGATCGAGGCCGACGTGATCTTGCATGTGCGCGATGTCTCCCATCCCGACACCGACGCCCAGGCGGCGGACGTGCGCGATGTGCTGACCGAGCTCGGCATCGATCTGGAGACCGGCCGGGTCATCGACGTGTGGAACAAGGTGGATCTGCTGACCCCTGAAGACCACGAGCGCCTCACCAATACCGCGGTGCGGACGGAGGCTGCCGACCGTCCGGTGCTGGTCTCAGCCCTGACGGGGGAGGGGGCGGATGCGCTGCTCGCCATCGTGGAAGGCCGCATCACCGCCGGCCGGGTGACGCTGAACGTGACCATTCCCGCCGAGGATGGCGAGGGCCTGGGCTGGCTCTATCGCCACGGCGAGGTGCTGGCGCGCGACACCGACGACGACGGCGTGCTGCGCGTCTCCCTGCGCATCCTGCCCGAACGCGCGGCGCTGGTGAAGCGCCGGTTCGGGGCTGCGAGTGTAAGGCCGGGGTGAGGGGGAGTTTGGCGTCTGTTAGGTGTTGGGCATTCTTTGGATGTCTGTTTTAGATCGATAGGTTGTTTCGAGATGATCTGGCTTGATGAATTTGGAAAGGGTATTATTTTCTAAATAGCTCTCTCAGGCAATTCAATCAGATGTTTCATTCCAAGACTCTCTTCATCGTTGGGGCCGGAGCAAGTCGAGAGGCTGGGCTGCCAACGGGAGCCGAGTTAAAAGAAAAAATCGCAAGCGCAATTGATATCCGGTTTGAAGATGGCTTTCGGCAGAGCCACGGCGATGCGGTTGTCGCGCAGGCCTTGAATGTGCATGTAACACGCGAGAGATCCAAGTATCATGGGAATATCAATCCTTTCCTCGCTGCGGCTTGGAAGGTGCGAGATGCGATGCCTCAAGCGCTATCGATAGACAATTTTATTGATGCACATCGCCACGACGAGACGGTAGAAATCGTCGGTAAGCTTGGAATTGCCAGGTGTATCCTAGAGGCTGAAAGAAATAGCTCTATTTATATAGACCCTCGTGAGGGGGGTAATATAAAATTTAAGTCGATTTCGAGCACTTGGTATTCGATGTTTTTCCAATTAGTTACAGAATCTGTATCTCTGGACGCGCTGGAGGGTTTGTTCGATAATATAAGTTTTTTGACGTTTAATTATGATCGATGCATTGAGCATTTTTTGGTTCAGGCGATCAAAAATTACTACGGCGTAGATGATAATACTGCGCAGGCTGTGGTGGCGAAGTTGCCAATCATTCATCCTTACGGACAGGTGGGTTTCCTTCCTTGGCAGGCTGCAAGTCCCGGAATTAATCGAGTTGAGTTTGGTGGGCCGGTTCACGAAAACGGACAGAAATTGCTCGGTCTTTCGTCTCTGTTGCGGACGTTTACAGAGCGAATCGAAGATCAAGATGCCTTACAAAATATGAGAAAATGCGTGCAAGAGGCTGAGACTATCGTGTTTCTCGGCTTTGCATTTCATCCTACGAATTTAGATTTGATATCGCCTGAAACTCGTGGAAGAGCTAAGCGTGTCTTCGGAACGGCGAAAGGTATGTCTGACTCGGACTCCAAGGCCGTAACTGACGATCTTCCTGACTGGTTGAAGCTCGACCATTCCGAGGTCGAGATCGAGCTACGCAATAAATTGACTTGTGCAGAATTATTCGCCGAATTTTGGCGCAGCATGCCAAGAGCCATCAAGTAAAAGCGGTGATAGGCGCGGGCCTAGGGGGATACCCTTTAACCAACCGCCTTCGCCACCATCTCCGGATGCAGGCCGATGACGCGCACATAAGCGATGGCGAAATCCGGGGCGGTGGCGCGGGCTTGCTCCCAATCGCGCAGCGTGCCCACCGGAACCCGGAAGCGGCTGGCGAACTCCGCTTGCGACAGGCCAAGCCCGGTGCGGGTCTTGCGGATCAGGTGCGCGCGCTGGCCGCGATCCAACGCCTCGGCGGAGACGGCGAAATCTTCGCTATCGGCCGGGTCTGCCGGCAGTGGCATAGGCTCGTTCTTCACCCGCATGGCTCCTGCGCACCGACATGAAGCGGGCAGATCTCCCCGCCAGACGACCGGCATCAAGAGTATACGGGATTTCCGTAGGCGCATGCAAAGCGCAGAGCGGCGCTTGCCATCCCTTACGTCGTCATGCCCGGCCTTGTGCCGGGCATCCACGCGGTGCCGTTCGCGCGGCGGTGTGAAGTCCATCCCAGCGGCGCCGCGTGGATGGCCGGGACAAGCCCGGCCATGACGGGGGAGAGGCGCGGCCAAGGCGGAAAGACGGATGCAAAGTGCAGAGCGGCACTCGCCCTCCCTCGCGCGTCATGCCCGGCCTTGTGCCGGGCATCCACGCCGTGCCGTTCGCGCGGCGGCGCGAATGTCCATCCCAGCGGCGCCGCGTGGATGGCCGGGACAAGCCCGGCTATGACGGGGGAGAGGCGCGGCCAGGATGAATCCTGCCGAACGCATCCGCCAAGCCTCAGCCCGCGTCCCGCTCCCCCCGCTTCGCCTCCACCCACAGCGCCTCCATCTCGTCCAGGCTCGCCTCCTGCGGGCGTTTGCCTTGGGCGGCGAGGGCGGCTTCCACATAGCCGAAGCGGCGGGTGAACTTGGCGTTGGTGCCGCGCAGCGCCGCTTCCGGGTCCACTCCCGCATGGCGGGCGAGATTGACCGCCGCGAACAACAGGTCCCCCACCTCGTCCTGAATGGCGGCGATGCCCCCCTGAGCCAGCGCTTCGGACACCTCGGCGGTTTCCTCGCGGATCTTGTCCAGCACCGCGCCGGCATCGTTCCAGTCGAACCCGACCCGGCCGGCCTTCTCCTGCAATTTCAGCGCCCGGGTCATGGCTGGGAGCACCACCGGCACCCCATCCAGCACGCCGCCGCCATCCTCCGGCGGCAGGCCCGCGGCCGCGCGGCGGGCGGCGCGTTCGGCTTTCTCGGCGGCCTTGATCTCGCTCCAGGCGCGCTTCACCGCGTCCGGGGAGAGATCGCGCGTATCGCCGAACACATGGGGATGGCGGCGGATCAGCTTGGAGGTGATGGCCTCCACCACGTCGCCCAATTCGAACGCGCCCTGCTCCTGCGCCAGGCGGGCATGGAACACCACCTGCAGCAGCAGGTCGCCCAGCTCGTCCTTGAGGTCATCCAGATCGCCGCGGGCGATGGCGTCCACCACCTCATAGGCTTCCTCGATGGTGTAGGGGGCGACGGTGGAAAAATCCTGCTCCAGATCCCACGGGCAGCCGGTCTGCGGCGTGCGCAGCGCGGCCATGATCTCCACCAGGCGGGCAAGGTCGCGGGAGGGCTGCATGGGGGTCTCCGGAAAAAGGCTGCGGTCCTTATGCCGGGGCCGGGGCACCGGCGAAAGAGGCGAGATGACCTCCCCCTGGACCTCCCCTTGCCGGCGCGAGCGGTTATGATGGGGCTAAGGAGAGCATTCATGTCCGCATCCGTTTCCGCCGTGCCGCCCCCTCCCGCCCGCAGCGACGGCATCCGGCCGGGGGAAGTCATGGTGGATCTGCCGCCCGCCTATGACGCCGGCCTGTTCTTCATCGGCGCCATCCGCACCCCGTTTCCCGATCGCGCCGCCTGCCCCAAGCGCGCCGAGCCGGACGGGCCGGTGTGCACCTTGGAGATCGATCCGCGCTGGCGCGAGGCGCTGGCGGGTATCGTCCCCGGCTCCCGGTTGCAGGTGCTCTATTGGATGGATCAGGCCCGGCGCGATCTGGTGCGCCAGAGCCCCCGCCGCGATGGCACCACCACCGGCACCTTCTCGGTGCGCTCGCCGGTGCGGCCCAATCCCATCGCCTCCTCGGTGGTGACCGTGGTGGCGGTGGACGATCTCTCCATCCAGGTGCGCAGCCTGGATTGCGTGGATGGCACGCCGCTGGTGGACCTCAAGCCCGACTTCTGCCCCCACGCCGACGCAGCCCGCCCCGCATGAGCGCGCAAGACCCCAATGCCGGCGCCGTCGGCCTCTCCGGCGAGGCGCCGTTCCTCACTTATGCCTATCGCCCGCGCATGGCGGGCGCCGCCACCCGCCTGACGCTGGACACCGGCGCCACCGAGGCGGTGCTGGAATGGATGGTCGGTCCGCGCACGGGCCGGCTGCCGGTCAAGGACATCACCGGCCTCACCTTGCGCTATGAGCCGGGGCAGTTGGGCTCGGCCAATTATGCGCTGCTGATCGCCACCCGCGCCGGCCCGTCGCTGCGCATCGGCTCGGTGTCGCGCACCGGGCTGACTGGGGTGACCGATCATCGCGCCGGCTTTGTCGGCTTCGTCACCGCGCTGCACGGGGCCTTGGCGGCGGCGGGCGTGCCGGTGCGCTATCAGGCCGGCCTGCCGCTGTGGCGCTGGCGGATCATGGTGGCGGTGGCGCTGCTGGTGGCCGCCCTGCTGGCCTGGATGGCGGTGAATGCGGTGATCGCCGGCCTGCCCATCGAGGCGGCGATCATGGTGGTGCTGGCTTTGGTGCTGGCGGTGCCCTTGGCGGAAACCCTGTGGCGCAATGTGCCGGGGCCTTATACGCCCTCGGCGCCGCCGGCCCGTCTCTTCCCCGGCTGAGCCTCGGCCTCCGCTTCCGCTTTGCGGATCAGGCCGGCGGCCACATCGCCGAGGCGCGGCGGCGGCAAGGCGGCGAACGGCATCGGCCGGGTCACGGCGATGGCCGCCAGCCCCAGCCGCGCGGTGAGCAGGCCGTTCACCACCCCTTCGCCCAAGCGGGCGGAGAGGCGGGCGGCGATGCCATGGCCGAGGATCTGCTGCACCAGGCTGTCGCCGGCCGCCATGCCGCCGGTGACGGCGAGATGGGCGAGCACATGCTTGGTGAGCCGCACCATGCCGAGAAAGCCCGGCCGCCCGCCGTAAAGCTCACACAAGCGGCGGGTGAGGGTGACGGCGGTATAGAGCACGAACACCAGATCCACCGCCGCCCGCGGCGACACGGCGGTGACCACCGAGACCCGCTTGGCCGCGTCCGAGACCATGGCGCGGGCCTGGGCATCCAAGGGCGCCATCAGGCTGCGCTCGGTGACGCGAATGAGATCGGCGCCGTCGATGATGGCGGCGAGGTGCGTGGAGAGTTCACCGCGCGCCCGCGCCAGCTGCGGCTTCTCCTTGGCCAGCGTGATCAGCGCCCGCGCCACCGCTTGCGCCTGCGGGCGGTCGTCGGCGGCCAGCGCATCGGCCGATTGCTGGCGCAAGGTGTCCAGCGATGACAGGCGCGCCAGCCCCATGGCCTCGCGGGTGAGGATGGCAGCGAGCGCCACCGCCAGCAGCGCCGCGAAGCTCAGGCCCACATAGCCCAGCCATTCGGCGCGGGAAAACAGGTCCTCCACCAGGCGGGAGATGGCAAGGCCGGTGCCGAGACTCACCAGCCCGCCCAATGCGGTCCAGAACAGCCCGCCCAGCGACACGCCGAACCGCCGCCGGGGCGGGGGCGGCACGGCAACCGGCAGGGCACGCTCGTCCGCCACCGGCTCCAGGGGCGCGAGCGTCAGGCCGCCGTCGTCCAGTTGGAAGATTTCGGGCCGGCGGCCCCGTTGTTCCACCATCCGCTCACTCAACTCCCGTGCCGGCGCCATTAACGCCGGTCATGCCAGACGATCGCCCAGCAGAAACTGGAGCGCCCGGTCCAGACGGATATGGGGAAGCGCCGCCCCGGCGCCAATGCCCGCCGGGGGGCGGAAGCGCAGGAAGCGGAAGTCGCTGTCGGCATCCGCGCCGCTGGCAAGGCCGGTGAAGCCGCCATCGGCGGCGAACAGCGCATCCGGGCTGGCGGGCAGTTCGCCCGGGAACACGCCCACCTCGGCCAGCCCATCGAACCTCTGCCCGCCGGCGGATTGGCCGGCTTCCGGCGTGCCGACGATGGCCGGGATCAAGGTGCCGCCCCGGTTCACCGAGGCCTCCCGCGTCGCCCGCACGGCGGCGAGCGCCGCCACGTCGAACAGCGCGCCTTCCGCCTTGGCCCGCGACAGCGCCCGGTCCACCAGCCGCTGGAGAATGGCCTCCAGCCGGTCGTGGCTGGTCTGGTGCAGATGGTCGGCCTTGGTGGCGGCGAACAGCACCCGCTCGATACGGGGCCGGAACAGCGCGCTGGCGATGTTGTTCCGCCCCAACCGGAAGGCGGCGAGGATGGTGTCCATGGCCCGCTCCAGATCGGCCAATGCCGCCGGCCCCGCATTCAGGGCGGAGAGGGCGTCCACCAGCACGATCTGGCGATCCAGGCGGGCGAAATGCTCGCGGAAGAACGGGCGCACCACCGCATTCTTATAGGCTTCGAACCGCCGCGCCATCATGGCGCCCAGCGAGCCGGCCTTGGGCGCGGCATCGCCGGAAAGGTCCAAGGGCGCGAAGGTGAGGGCAGGGGAGCCTTCCAGATCGCCGGGCATGAGGAAGCGGCCCGGCGGCAGCAGGCTCATGGCCACCCGCTCGCCCCGGCAGGCGGCCAGATAGGTGGTGAAGCGGGCGGCCAAAGCGCGGGCCTGGGTCTCATTCTCGGCGGAGGCCGGATCGGTGGCGGCGAGCGCCGCCAGGAAGGGCGCGGACATGGCGGCGCGGGCGGGATCGCGCGCCAGTTCCAGGCTGGTGCGGGAGAACTCCGCAAAGCTCATGTCCAGCAGCGGCAAGTCCAGCAGCCACTCGCCGGGATAATCCACCAGATCCAGCGTCAGCGTGCGCATCCCGCCCCGGCGCGGGGCATAGCGGATGGCGAGGCGCAATTCGCTGATGCGGGTGGTGGAGGCCGGCCATTGGCGCGCGGTGATGATCTGCGCCAGATGGTCCTCATAGGCAAAGCGCGGCACCGCATCGTCCGGCTGCGGCTTCAGCTCGGCGCCGGCGATGCGGCCGCTATTGGCGGGCTCGAACACCGGCAGCCGCCCGCCGCGCATGAGCGCATGCACCAAGGCGGTGGTGAACACCGTCTTGCCGGCGCGGGACAGGCCGGTGACCCCCAGCCGCACCGTGGGGGCGGCGATGTCCTCCACCCGGTCCAGCAGCGAGCGCAGGCCGATGCGAGCCTCGTCCAGCAGCGTGATGCGCGCGGCCACCTCAGTTGTCCGCGTTCGCCAGCCCGCGCGGCGTGACGAAGCGATCCAGGCGCCCGCTCTCGGGGCTCACATCGACCCAGTCGTCGATGGGCAGATCGATCACCGCCAAAGCGGCGGTGGGGAACTTTTCCTGCATGGTGTCGCGGCTGTCATCGGGGCCGCCGGCCACCAGGGTGTCGGCCAGATCTTCGGTGCCGGGATTGTGGCCCACCAGCATCAGCACATGCGCGGAGGCCGGCTGCTCGCGCAGCACCGCCAGCAGCCGGGCGGCGGTGGCTTCATAGAGCCGGGCATCGCTCTCCACCTCGGGCATGCCCAGCAGATGGGGCGCCACCAGTTCCCAGGTCTCGCGGGTCCGCTGGGCGGGTGAGACCAGCACCCGGTCCGGCATCAGGGCTTCCTGCGCCAGATAGAGGCCCATGCGTGGTGCATCGAGGCGGCCACGGGGGGCGAGGGGGCGGTCGCGGTCGGCAATGCCGTTGGGCCAATCGGACTTGGCATGTCGAAGCAGGATGAGACGGCGCATGGAGCGGAAGATCACCTCACGGACGGGAGATCATCCTAGCATGCTTCCCGTGGCGCTCCCGTGGCGCGGCGGCGGCTATCACCCGAGTTCTGATGGGGAACCGGACCATCGTTTTGCTGGCGGAGCGCAGATGGCGCATTTTCATCCCGTGTGGACACCCGATCGTTCTGGGCTAGCATCCGGCGATGACTGAAGACCCTCTCATCGTCCCTGAACTCGACGTCACCAGCCTCTCGCTGTCGCTGGAGTTCTACACGGCCGTCCTTGGGTTTCGCGTGCTGTACGATCGGCCTGAGGATCGTTTCGCCATGATCGACTTGGATGGGGCGCGCCTCATGCTGGAGGAGGCCGCAGGTCCCGGGCGCCGCTTCCGGACCGCGCCGCTGGAGCGGCCGTTCGGGCGGGGCGTGAACTTCCAGATTGAGGTCAAGGACGTCCGCGCGATCTATGCGCGCGTCCGTGAAAGCCAAAGCCCCGTGATCATTCCTCTGGAGGCGCGGTGGTATCGCGCCGGCGCGAACGAGCTTGGCAACGAGCAGTTCGTGGTGGGCGATCCGGACGGATACCTTCTGAGATTCTTTACCGATCTCGGATCGCGCGCGGTGCAGTCCGGAGAGGCTTAGCCTCCCGCAATCCGCCCTGAATAGACCTTCCGAATGGCTGTGGTCTGCGCGGACGGCGACCCTTGCCGACGTCGCTTCTGCGCGTCGCTTTCGCACCGCCGACGGAAGCCGAGCCAATACATCATGCGACGTTTCATCGCACAATCCCGTCCAAGCCATGAAATCCCCAGGCCGTGATACCCTGCAAAGCTGTCCGTAGGTCTCTCGCAGCCTCAGGTGGTAACCTGAGGCGCCATCGCGGGGGTGGAAAGGAAACGCATGCCGGTGGGTGCGCCGCCTGATCTGAATACCGATGCATGCATCATCGGCGGCACCACGGCCGGCCTGTGGATCGCCCTCAAGCTGGCGCGGCGCGGGGTGGACGTGCTGCTGCTGGAGCCGGGCACCCTGGCGCCGGCGCATCGGGCGGGGCTGCTGACGCCGGGCCTGTCCCTGTGGCAGAGCGCGGTCTGCGGCTTGGCCTCCAAGGATACGGCGCGGGCGACCTTCGACCTGTCGCTGGAAGCGGTGGCGGAAGCGGTGATCGATCTGGAGGCGCTGGGCCTGGCGCGGGTCGGGCGCGGACTGCTGCGGGTCGGCGCCGGGCACGAGACCGCCGCGCTGGATGCGGAGGCTGCCGCCCGCGATCTGCTGGGCCTGAGCGAACTGCGCCGCTGGCAGGGCAGCGAGATCGCCGCCACCATCGCCAGCCAGCGCTACACCGGCGCCACCTATGACCCCCACGCCCTGATCTTTGACACCGCGGCCCTGACCCAAGTGCTGGCGGCGGCGGCCCGCGCCGCCGGGGTGCGCATCCTGGAGCGCACGCCGGCCCTAGGGGCCGACCTGGAGGGCGTGCGCAAATATGTCCACACCCCGGCCGGTCGGGTGCGGGCGGATCATGTGGTGCTGTGCGACGGGCATGCGGCGGCTGCCGTGGCGCCATGGCTGGCGCGGGCGCTGACCCCCGAGCCCTGGGTGTGCGGCGGCTTTGCCGTGCGGGTGGCGCGGCCGGACTTTTCCGGCCTGGTGGTGGAAGCCGGCCCGCTGGGCGCCCGCTTCATGCCCCATGAGGGCGAATTGAGCTTCGCGGCCCCCACCGCCATCCGCTTGCGCGGCGAGGTCGGCGCCGCCGTGGCCCTGCGGCGGCGGGCGCGGGCGGTCTATCCCGAACTGGGCCGGGGGCTGGCGGAGCGGGCGGCGGGCTTCACGCTGTCGCGTACCCCCTCGGGCCTGCCGCTGATCGGCGAGCGGCGGCAGGGGGTGTGGTATGCCGCCGGGCTCGATGCCAATCCTCTGGCGAATGCGGCCTTGGCAGCGGACGCCATCACCGCCGCGCTGGTGGACCGCAACCAGAAGATCGCCGATCTGGCACCGTTCCAGCCGCGCTATGCCTATGGCCTGGCCGGGCGCGTGGCCAACATCGCCAGTTTCTGGTGGCTGCGGCTGCGCGACGGCATGGCCCATCGGGCGGCGGTGCGGGCCGACCGGCCGGCG
>CALRNP020000212.1:0-9866 GCA_943369575.1 Azorhizobium sp. AG788
GGTGGCGCCCGGTGGAGGCGGCGGACGTATGCGGGACGTGGTGTTCAGGGGGGCGGATTTCTCGATCGTGCGGGTGCCGGGGACCGACGACGGCCCGGTGTTTGTGACCTTCGATTCGTTCGGCGATCCGCTGCCGCCCGACCGCACCGGCTTCGGCGAGGCCTTCCTGTCCAGGCACGGCTTTGAGACCTATCACGTCCTCCACGCCAGCAACGCCTGGTACCAATACCCGCAGATGCGGACGGCGCTGGAAGACCTGCGGGCGCGTATCGGTCCCGGTCGCCCGGTCATCACTTATGGCAGCAGCATGGGCGGCTATGCGGCCTTCCGCTTCTCCGGCGTGCTTCAGGCGGTGCGGGTGATCGCCTTTTCGCCGCAATACAGCATCGATCCCGCCCGCGTGCCGTGGGAGCACCGCTGGCGCCGATTGGCCGCCAGCCTGCCCATGCTCTGGGACGACTTGCCGGTGCATGCGGGGGCCGAGGTGTTCCTATTCTACGATCCCACTTCGGCGGACCGGCGCCATGCCCAACTCATCAGCCGCGAGATGAAGGCGCATCACGTGCGCCTGCCTCATAGCGGGCATCCCTGCATCGCGCTGCTGCACGAGTTGAAGCTGCTCGGGCCGACCATCCGCGCCATCGCCGCCGGGGCGTTCGATGCCGCCGACTGCGAGGCCCAGGTGCGGGCGCTGCGGACGACGTCGGCGTGCTATCTCTCCAATCGGGCGCTGCGCCTGCCGCGCCTGGCCCGGCGGCGACGGCTGGCCATGGCGGAAGCCGCCATCGCGCTGGCGCCGGACGATCCGTGGTACCGGGTGGTGCACGGCCGGATACTGGCGGCCCACGGCGCCTGGGCGGCGGCGGATGCGCGGTTCCAGGAAGCGCTGGCGCTGCTGCCGGACCATGCCCCGTTGCTGATGGAATACCGGCGTTTCCTGATGAAGGCCGGCCGCTGGGACGATGCTGAGGCGGTGCTGGAGCGGGCCATTGCCCTGAACCCCAGCGCGCTGTCCTCTCAGGGGGAGATGAGCGCGCAGCGTGCCGCCCGCGCCCATGCCGCCCGCCCGGCGGTGGTGCGCGCCATGCTGGGGCTGTTCCGGCGCGACGGTCTGCGGGGCGTGTGAGCCTGCGGCGGCCGGCGGGCTGGACATCCGCGCGCGGGGCCGCTCTATACCGGCACGACAGTCCGCTTGATGCGCTCCGGAGGAACCGACCATGGACATCATGGGCATGATGAAGCAGGCCAAGGAATTGCAGGGCCGCATGCAGCAGATGCAGGCTGAGCTGGAAACCGTCGAGGTGGACGGCGCCTCCGGCGGCGGGCTGGTGCGCGTGCGCGTCACCGCCAAGGGCGCGGTGAAGTCCATCCGCATCGATCCCAGCCTGCTGAAGGCGGATGAAGGCGAGATCCTGGAAGACCTGCTGGTGGCGGCGCTCGCCGACGCGCGCAGCAAGGCCGAGAAGGTGTTGGCCGAGAAGATGAAGGAATTGACCGGCGGCCTGCCGATTCCGCCCGGCCTGAACCTGTTCTGATCCCTTGCTGCGCCGACGCCCTTACAGCGGGGCGTCGGCATCCGCCGGGCGGAAGGGGAACAGCCCGGCCTTCAGGCTCTGGGCGATTTGCAGGGCCTTCTGGTCGAACTGCGCCGCCGCCTCGGGCGCGAACACGTCCGCCGTGGTGGCGCGCCACAGGCCGAGCCAGACCGCGAACAGCTCTGGCTGGATCGGCAGCGCCTTATGGACCGCGAAGGGATTGCCCTTGTAGCGGCCGCTGCGCAGCATCACCGAGGACCAGAACGCCTTGAGCGTGGCCATGTGCGCGGGCCAGTCCTCCACCGCCGCCGCGAACACCGGACCGAGTTGGGCGTCGGCGCGGGCGCGGTCATAGAATGTGTCCACCAGCTGGGCGATGCCCGGCTCGTCGATCACCGCGCGGCGGCTGGCAGGGGCGCCGGCGGTCATACGGCCGCGACCGGGACGGGGGCGATCCCGTCGGCATCGTGCTCGTGGATCAATGCGTTGATGAGGTCGGCCTGGCTGATGAGGCCGGCCAACTGGCCATTGGCATCCACCACCGGAATATGATGCAGCCCGCTCTGGGCCATGAGCGGCGCCAAAGTGGCGATGCGGGTGTCCGGCGTGACCGTGTGTACGTTGGTGGTCATGATCTCCCCGACCACGGCATCCAAAGCGCGGCCCCGCTGCAGCGACTGGCGCGCGCGCCGCAGGAAGCCGAGGCGCGGGCCTTTGTTGCCCCACTCCACCTTGTCCAGCAGATCGGTCTGGGTCAACACGCCCACCACGCGGGCGGTCTCGGTGGTCACCGGCAGCACCTTGATGCGGCCGGAGCGCAGCAGGTCGAACGCCTCGCTGATCGGCGTGCCCGGGGACACCGCCAGGGCATCGCGGGTCATGATGTCGGCGCAGGTGACTTCGCCCGAGCGGCGCTGGAAGGCGCGAATCTGCGCCCGCTGCACCAGGTCCGCCAGATCGGCCGGATCGACGTCCAGCAGTTCGCCATAGTCGCTGAGCGCCGCCGCGACGTCGGCGCGCGAGACGCCCATCGTCGGCTGGGCGGGCGGGGCCTGGGCGGCCGGCGCCGGGCTGGCGAGATGGGGATAGCGGCGGCCGGTGAGGGGATTGAACACCAATGCCACCGCCAGGATGATGGCCGAGTTCAGCAGCACCGGCCACAGCACGAAGCCATAGCCCGCGGCGGTCACCGCCGGCCCGCCGAGCACGGCGGTGAGCGCCACGGCGCCGCTGGGCGGATGCACGCAGCGCAGCGACAGCATGATCGCCAGCGCCACCCCCACCGCCGTTGCCGCCGCCAGGAACGGGCTGGTGATCCAGATCGCCGCCGTCACCCCCACCAGCCCCGCCACCAGATTGCCGCCGAGGATGGACCACGGCTGGGCCAGCGGGCTGGCGGGCACCGCGAACAGCAGCACGGCGGAAGCGCCCATGGGCGCGATCAGCAGTGGCACGCCGGCGCTGTCGCCCAGCGCCAGACGGGTGACGAGGCCGGTCAGGAGAATGCCAATCAGCGCGCCAACGCCTGCCCGGACCCGCTCCCCGATGCTGACCGGCGCAAGGGCCGGGAGGAGACGTACCAACAGTGGGTGCAAGGCAGATCCTCCTGCGGCGAGCCGTTCGGCGGGCGTCCCCTGCCTCGGTCGCGCGAGATTTGCATAAATTTCTAGCAGAGCGCCCATCGCGCGGGCAAGTTAATCATGTATGTGGAATGCAGCATATCTGCCCATATCTGCCATAGGCGACGCCGATGCGTTTGACGCCTCGGTTGGCGCAGCGGCCGCGGCGCGCTACATCTCAGGCGCCCCACAAGAGTGCTCCCGCCCATGTCCCGAGCCGTCGCCGGCCCCGAAATCGAACGCCTGATCCAATTGCTGGCCCGGCTGCCGGGCCTGGGGCCGCGCTCCGCCAGGCGGGCGGCGCTGCATCTCATCAAGAAGCGCGAGACCCTCATGGCACCCCTGGGCGCGGCGCTGGGGGAGGCGCTGGACAAGATCGTGGTGTGCCGGGTCTGCGGCAATGTGGATACGCGCGATCCCTGCACCGTCTGCACCGATCCCCACCGCGATCCAGGCGTGCTGGTGGTGGTGGCGGACGTCGCCGACCTGTGGGCGCTGGAGCGGGCCAGCGCCATCAATGCCAAATATCACGTGCTGGGGGGCGTGCTCTCGCCGCTGGACGGCATCGGCCCGGACGATCTCAACCTCGGCTCACTGGTGGCGCGGGTGCGGGAGGGGCATGTGGGGGAGGTGATTCTTGCCCTGGGGGCGACCGTGGATGGCCAGACCACCGCCCATTACATCACCGACCTGTTGCGCGAGACGCCGGTGAAGGTCTCCCGCCTGGCCCAGGGCGTGCCGGTGGGCGGGGAACTGGACCATCTGGACGAGGGCACCTTGTCCGCCGCCATCCGCGCCCGCACCGCGCTCTAGGGGCGTCTGCTTTGCGATGCGGCCGACGGCAGCGCGCACTTGATCCGATCCGGGAAACGGTGGAGGGTGCCGCCTCTCCTTACCTCAGGCGTGACCCGCACCGGACAGCGATGAGCCAGACGATCGAATTCCCGTCGGACGGCTTCAACCAGCTGAAGATCTGCCGGTTCGGCCCGATGCTTTTCAACCGGCACGATGCCTATGTCGGACGCAGCCTCGGCCTCTATGGCGAATACGGTCCGGCCGAAGCGGCGCTGTTCGAGCAGATCGTCCAGCCGGGCATGTGGGTGGTGGAGGTCGGCGCCAACATCGGCACCCACACCGTGCATCTGTCGCGCCTGACAGGGGACGCCGGCAAGGTGATCGCCTTTGAGCCGCAGCGCCTGACGTTTCAGACCCTGTGCGCCAACATCGCGCTCAGCAGCCGCACCAATGTCCATGCCTATCAGATGGGTCTCGGCCATGACAGTGGCGAGGCCGGCGAGACCCTGCTGGATCCCACCGCCACCGCCAATTTCGGCGGGGTGGCGCTCGACGCGGCGCATGCCGGCACCCATCCCTTGTTGCGCATCCCCGTCCGCACCCTGGACAGCTTTGCCCTGCCAGCGTGCCACTTCATCAAGATCGACGTGGAGGGGATGGAACTGGCCGTGCTCGCCGGAGCGCGCGAGACCATCCAAAGGCACCGTCCCGTTCTCTTCCTGGAGAACGACCGGAAGCAGAAGTCGCCGGACCTGATCAGCGCGGTGCTGTCCTATGGCTATGATGCCTACTGGGTTTATACGCCGCTGTATTCGCCCGAGAATTTCAGCCGCAATCCCATGGACGTCTTCAAGGGCGTCAACTCCATAAGCCTGATCTGCATTCCAAGTGAGATGAATGTGGTGATGCAGGGATTTTCCCGGGTCACCGGGCCGCAGGATGTGGGGCTGAACATCTGGTCGCAGCTGTGACGGAAAGCTGGTTCTCCCGCACGGTCCCTCGAACGACAGCACCAATGGGCACGGCGGCCGCTGTTACGGAGCCAGGGCCGGCACCGGCACGTCGAAGCCGTTCAAGGTGATCGAGATCAGGGCGTAGACCGCCACCAGATGCGCCATCTCCTGCGCGCCCGCCGAGCCGAACGCCGCAACGGCGGCCTGGTACGGCGCCTCCGGCAGCGGGCCGGGCACCAGAAGGGCGGTGGCCATGTCGTGGGCGAGGGCTTCGTCCGCGTTCAACTCCGCCGGGCGCTGGCCGGCGGCGAGGGCGGCGATGGTGGCGGGCGCAAGGCCGCGGGCCTGGGCCAC
Organism: Azorhizobium sp. AG788; assembly: GCA_943369575.1. Taxonomy (GTDB): domain Bacteria; phylum Pseudomonadota; class Alphaproteobacteria; order Rhizobiales; family Xanthobacteraceae; genus Azorhizobium. The sequence continues at coordinate 5,257 of CALRNP020000212.1, forward strand.
CGCCGCATGGGCATAAAGCTCATAGGCGGCGCGATAGTGGGCGCCTACCGCCAGGATCACTACCTCGCGCACCCGCGCCGGCAGCACGGTGTGGGCGCCGAGCGCCTTGATGAGGTCCCACACCGGCGCGCCCACATGGGGCATGTGCAGCCACGGATTGAACGGCCCCACCAGGGCGCCGTCCGCGTCCATGACGGTGAATTCCTGGAAGCTGTTGGCGGTCACCGCCCGCATGTCCTGCGCCAGCGTTTCCTGCGCGGGCGAAAGATCGCGGGGGGCCAGAAGGGGCAGGCGCATGCGCGACGTCTCCGGGGGCTGCCCGCCGCATCCGAGGCGCGCCGGGGGATGGACCATCTGGACGAGGGCACCTTATCCGCTGCCATCCGCGCCCGCACGGCGCTTTCGGAGAAGATAACCCATTGGGGCGGCCAGGCTGCCACCCCAATGGGGATGCTTCAGTCCCCCATTTCTCAGTGGTTTGTGGCGAGGCGGGTGAGTTCGCGATCCACGAGATAAAGCGAATTGGGTCCGTCCCCAATCAAGGCGATCTTGTCGAGAATGGTGCGGGCGAGCTTTTCTTCTTCATGCTGCTCGGCGGCGAACCACTGGAGGAACTGGTCGGTTTCGTAGCTGTGCTCGCTGCGGGCGAAATGGATCACTTCATAGATGTTCTGGCTAACCTTGCGCTCCTCTTCCTGAATGCGGGTGAACAGGCCATGGACATCGTTCGCATAGACCTCCGGCTTGGGCAGTGCCCGCAGGGTGATGGGCAGCCCGAGGTCGTCGAGGAACCCGAAGAACTTCAGCATGTGGGTCAGTTCTTCCGCGGCATGCTTCAGCAGGAAGGTCTTGGCGCCCTCCAGGTTATGCGCGGAAGCCCAGGCGGCAGCTTGCAGGTAGATGTGGTGGGCTTCCAGTTCGCCATTGAGCAGGTCGTTGAGCTTCTGCCCGAGCTTGTCGCTTACCATCTGGTCATGCTCCTGGTGTTGCCCGGCATGGTGCGCGGGCATGGGGCCGCCGCCGGATGTCCGGCGGCGAAGGGGAAAATCGAAGAGGTGGCAGCCTCAGCCGCCGGGGATCCAGCCGACGGTCTGGCCAAGCACCACCACATTGAGGACCAAAAGGGTGATTGTGGCGGGCCACATCACCCGTCTGATCCAGGGGCTGTTGACCATGTCGCCCATGATCGTGCGGTCATCGGTCAGGATCACCAGCGGCAGCATGGCGAAGGGAAGCTGGATGGACAGGATCACCTGGCTCCACATCAGAATGTCCACGGGATGGGCATGCATCAGGATGGCGATGAGCGCCGGGGCCATGGTGACAAGGCGGGTGCCGAGGCGGATCAGGAACGGGTTGACGTAGTCGGTCTTCAGGAAGCCCTCGAACACCACCTGCCCCGCGAGGGTGGCTGAGGTGGATGAGGCCACGCCGGATACCAGCAGGGCGATGGCGAAGATCAATCCCGCGCCCTGGCTCAGTATGGGGATCAGGGTCTTGTAGGCATCCCCGAATGACTGGATGACCGTGCCGTCCTTGAGGAAGATGGGATGGAACACTGCGGCCGCCACCACCAGGATGGCCGCATTGATGAACCAGGCGACGAACAGGGAGATGTTCGTGTCCCACAGCGACCAGCGATAGAGCGTTGATCGGTCTGCCAGTTTCTCCCGCAGCCGGGATATGGCCAGATGGGAGTGCAGGTAGAGATTGTGGGGCATGATGGTCGCGCCGATGATGCCCACAGCCACGAACAGGGCATCGGCGCCGAGGATGTCGGCGGACGGGATCACGCTGTCGACAGCCACCGCCATGTAGTCGGGGCGGCTCATGAACATCTCGATCACGTACATGATCGACACCGAGGTCAGGAAGGCGAGGAACACGATCTCCACCGCCCGGAAGCCCCAGCGGTTGAGCAGCAGGATCAGGAAGACGTCGGCGATGGTAATGAGCGCGCCTTCCCACAGGGGGATGCCGAACAGCAATTGCAGCGCCACCGCGACGCCGATGATCTCCGCCAGATCGGTGGCCATCATGGAGATGACGGCCGACACGAACAGGATCTTCGCCACCCAGGGCGGGTAGCGATCGGCGCAGTGCTGGGCAAGATCTTTGCCGCTGGCGATGCCGAGCTTGGAGCACAGATTCTGCACCAGGGCGCCGATCAGGCAACTCAGCGACAGCACCCAGAGCAAGGTGTAACCGAATTGGCTACCCGCCTGGAGGTCGGTGGCCCAGTTGCCGGGATCAAAATAGCCGATGGAGATGATGAAGGCCGGGCCGAAGAATTTCCACCAGGCCGGGCGGATCACCGGCGGCGTCCCGCGCGCGGGGTAGGCCTCACCACGCGGCAGGGGAATTTCGGGGCGTTGCAGCGTTGCCTTGGAGCCGCCCGATGCCGACATCATGCCTCCTTGGTGCTCCTGCGACGCGCAGGTGCATCGCGATGGCGCACGGACAGAACAACAATTCGGCAGTGCAGATCAAACTAAAATAGCATCGAGGCGTGAGATTGTAGGTATAGTTATTCCAATATATTGAATAATAGAATTTGATGATTCTTGTCATAACTCTGCAAGATGAGTTTCACATAAGTGGCGCCGCCAATGCTCTTTGCGTGCTGCAAAAGGAAAGGGCCGAACGCCTGGATGGCGTCCGGCCCGTCTGGCAACAGCACGCACCCGTCTGCTTGCGCCGCAAGCGGATCGGATAAAGCGTTCTCTCGTTAAGAGGGGGCGAATCGCCGACCGGACAGTTTCAATCGGTTCGCGCCCTGGGCACGCCCTACGCTCAAGGCGGTGCCATATCGGGGAGAGAGGTTCACGATCGAAGTGTCGGAGCCGGGTCCGCTCAGCTTGGTTTAGCTACAGCGGACCCAGCTCTCGGCAAGGGGGCCGGCCCCGCAAGCGGAAGCCAGAAGAAGGCTGATTCAGCTGGCGGAGAACTGGCCCAGCGTGGTGAACCGCTTGACCGTGGCGTTGGTCTCCATCCGGCCCAGCAGCTTGAGAGCCACGAAGGTGAAGATGGGCTCGCACAGCACCAGCGGCACGTAGGAGGCGGCGAAGATCGCCCAGTCATAGACCGGGGTGGCTTCGTTGCCGAGCAGCAGCCAGAAGGCGACCATGGTGACGACGCCGGAATAATAGGCCGCGTCGAACTTCAGGATGCCGGCCCAAGTGACGGGCGTGCGCTCGGCGCCACGGGCGAAGAAGCGCTTGCCGAGGGTCTCGTGCACGGCGATCAGCGGTACCATCAGCGACAGCGCATTCACGCCCAGGTGCACCAGATCCTGCGGCTCGAACAGCGCGCCCTGGAGCAGCAGGCCGAGGGCGAAGCCGAACAAAGTCGGCACGAAGCCGAAGATGAAATAGACCGCCGAAGCGCCGACGAAATGCAGCTCCGATGCGCCCACGGGCAGGTGGTAGACCTCCATGAACACCGAGAAGAAGGCGGCGGCGAGCACGGTCTTCACCAGTTCGGTGGGGGCGCGCACCAGCTTGGGAGCATAGACGCCGAGGGTGGCGAGGGCGGCGGCGTTGGCGGCGACCACCTTGGCCGCTGAGAGAATGCCGGGTTCGATATGCATGGCAAAAGTCTTCTGAAAACAGGGATTGGGGGATGAGGATCGGCGTCGCGCTGCCGGAGCGCGCGGATCAGGAACCGTCGATAAACATCAGCCACCCCCATCCGTCCCGCCGACGGCTTTGAGACACATTGCTTGGTGGCAGGTCTCCTGGCTCGCGGCCGTGTCTGCGATCGCCTTCCCGGCTTGTGCCAGTGGCTGATTGATCGCGTCCAAACCGCTTACAGTTGCGGGGGCAGCTCCGGCTTTGGCGCGCTGAAGGAGCGCGCCGCACCGAATTCCCTTTTCACAGCCGGACAGATCCGGCCGCACCACCAAGACGTCAGATTATGCGCTGCCCTGACGTAGCGCCAGGATTTTTGTGCGGCGCCGGACCAGACCCGCACCCATGGTTACGACACCAGCTCGAACCACTCATCCTCGGTGATGGTGCGCACGCCCAGCGTGCGCGCCTTCTCCAGCTTGGAGCCGGCACCGGGGCCGGCCACCAATATGTCGGTCTTGGCGGAGACCGAGCCGGCGACCTTGGCCCCCAGCCGCTCGGCCATGGCCTTGGCCTCGTCGCGGGTCATCCGTTCCAGGGCGCCGGTGAACACCACCGTCTTGCCCGAGACCGGCGATGAGGAGGCCACCGCCTCCAGAGGCTGCGGGGTGACTTCCGCCAACAGATCGTCCACGACCGTGCGGTTGTGCGGCTCGCGGAAGAAGTCCACCACCGCTTCCGCCACCACGGCGCCGATGCCGTCGATGTCCGTCATCTCCCGCCAGACCTCATTGCCCTGCGGCTTCTTGCGCCGGGCGGGGGCGGGGATGAGGGCGGGGACAACCTCGTCCACCGCCTCCATCGCCGCTGCCTCCATCTCGGAGGGCATCTCCGCCGCCAGTGCGGCGTCGCGCAGCGCGGTCATGGCACCATAGTGGCGGGCGAGGCGCCGGGCGTTGGTCTCGCCCACGTGGCGAATGCCGAGGGCGAAGATGAAGCGGTCGAGCGCGATGGTGCGCCGGGTCTCAATGGCCGCGAACA